>CAZLWH010000011.1:0-21365 GCA_964563265.1 uncultured Erysipelotrichaceae bacterium | reverse complement strand
TTACAGTGTTGGTTGTCGATCCAGTTGGATTGCATGCTCGTCCAGCCACCGTGGCCGTCAGTGCCGCGAGTCGCTTTAAATGTGACGTGAAGGTTGCTTTTAAAGGTCGTTCCGTGAATATGAAATCGATCATGGGTGTTATGTCCTTGGGCATTCCGACTCAATCCGAAGTCACGATTTCATGTGAAGGCGATGACGAACTGGATGCAATCAAAACCATCGAAGACGTTCTCAGAACCCAAAAGGTCATTAAGTAAAACTGAAACATAAAACAGAAGATGATCTCATCTTCTTTTTATTGTGAGGATGCCATGAACAAAAAAATCGAATATTGGAAGAATTTTAAGGCCCTTGATCCACAACTCAAAGTTCTTTTAGAGAAAGCATCTGCGACTGAGCTTAAAGATGCTTTTTATACTAACCTTGAATTCGGGACAGCCGGTATGCGGGGACTTTTAGGTGCCGGTCCCAACCGTTTGAACATCTATACCATCCGCAAAGCCAACCTGGCTTTTGCGCGTTATCTTTTACAGTATCCCAACGCCAAAGAACGCGGAGTCGCCATCGCCTACGACAACCGTCATATGTCGAAAGAATTCGCGATGGAATCTGCCACTGTTTTAGCGAAACACGGAATCAAGTCGTATGTCTTCTCTAGCCTGAGAGCGACTCCTGAACTTTCCTATGCGGTCAGGATCCTGAATTGCGAAGGCGGTATCGTCGTTACTGCCTCGCATAATCCGAAAGAATATAACGGATATAAGGTCTATGATGACAAGGGTTGTCAGTTGGTTCCTCATCTGATCGATCAGGTCATTGCTGAGATCAACAAGATCGAGGATGAACTCACCATCGATGTGACACTCAACGACCTCCAGAAAAAACTCATCCACATCATCGACAAAGAAGTCGATGTCCCTTATCTTAATGCGGTTTTAGGCTGTCAGCTCAGACCTGATCAGGATAAATCCAAAATCAAACTGGTCTTTACGCCTCAGCACGGTACGGCCAATGTGCCGGTCCGTGAGGTCTTATCCAGAGCCGGATACAATACTGTGCCTTTGTTGAGCCAATGCGACCCTGACCCTGATTTCTCCAATACGAAATCACCCAATCCTGAAGAAAAAATCGCGTATGAAGGCGCCATTGCTTTGGCCCAAACCGAACATGCCGATGCGGTACTCAGTACTGATCCCGATGCGGATCGTTTGGGCATCGCTGTGTTACACAATAATGAGTATGTTTTGTTGACCGGCAATCAGACCGGATCGATCCTGATCGATTATGTTTTCTCGACTCGGAGAGAATTGAATAAAATGCCGAAAAACCCAGTCATGTTCAATACCGTGGTGACTTCAGATCTCGGTGAAAAGATTGCGACCTTCTATGGGGTCGAGACTGAAAAGACCTTGACAGGATTCAAATTCATCGGCGATAAGATTGCACAGTATGAAGTCAATCATAAAAAGGACTTTGTTTTCGGTTATGAAGAATCGTACGGATATCTGTTTGAACCCTTCGTCCGCGATAAAGATGCGATCCAGGCCTGCTTGATGCTGGCGGAATGCATTACCCATCATAAGAATCACGTAAAGACCTTGGTCGATGTCTTAAACGGTTTGTATGAAAGACACGGCACCCATCTTGAAGATCAAGTTTCCTTGACTTTAAAAGGTGAAGAAGGCGCTCAACGCATCAAAACCATTCTCAATCATTTCAGAACCGAAACCATTTCTGACTTCGCATCCATCAAAGTCACCTGTAAAGAAGACTACATGACCTCGATCAGAGATGATTATGGACAACAAAGCATCCTGGATTTCCCGAAATCCGACGTCATCAAATACCATCTTGAAGACGGGTCATGGATCGCCATCCGTCCTTCCGGTACTGAACCCAAGTGTAAGTTCTACTTCTGCATCGTTGCGAAGGATCAAAAAGAAGTTCAGTCTAAATTCAACGCCATTAAAGCCGATTTACAGAAACACTACCAATAGGGGGAGCTATGAGACAAGAGATCATCAAGCAGTTTCATGAAGGCCATTGTCTGGATGCTCATAAAGTTTATGGAGCTCATTTTGAAAAAGCAGACAACCAATCCGGTGTCCGCTTTACCGTCTATGCCCCTGAAGCTCAGCGGATCTTGGTGACGGGTTCTTTCAATAACTGGGAAGGCGTCGATCTTCATCGTGAACAGGACGGAACCTGGACTGTATTCATCCCGGGAGTTTCAGAATGGAGTCTGTATAAATACAAGATCCAAAAGAGAGATGGATTCTGGATCGAAAAGGCAGATCCTTATGGATTTGCCAGCGAAGTCCGTCCTAAAGTCAGTAATCTCGTTGTCGATCTGACCGGTTTCAATTGGAACGATAAGGTTTGGATCGGTAAACGCCGCAAACATTTCACGGAACCGATGAACATCTATGAACTTCATCTGGGCAGCTGGATGAAGCGTGACGGCTTATTCTGGATGAACTATGAAGAACTGGTCCATCATCTGATTCCTTACGTCAAAGACATGGGATATACCCACATCGAACTGATGCCTTTGATCGAGCATCCGTTTGACGGCAGCTGGGGTTATCAAGCCCACGGCTATTTCTCATTGACGTCTCGCTATGGGACGCCGAAGCAGTTTATGCATCTGGTCAATCAATGTCACATCAACAACATCGGTGTCATCCTGGATTTCGTTCCGGTCCATTTTGTCAAAGATGATTTCGGATTGCGTTATTTCGACGGTTCAGCCGTGTATGAATACGCCAGCGAAAAAGACGCCAACAGCCAATGGGATACCATGAACTTTGACTTGTGGAAAGAAGAAGTCCGTTCTTTCCTGATGAGTTCAGCTTCATTCTGGATGGAAACTTACCACATCGACGGCTTACGAGTCGATGCGGTCAGTAATCTCATCTATTGGAACGGTAATAAACAAAACGGATCCAATGACGGTGCCGTGGCGTTCATCAGACGGCTCAACTACTATCTCAATGTCCGTTATCCCGGTGTCACGATGATTGCGGAAGACTCTTCCGATTTCCCGAAAGTCACCCATCCGACCACGGATATGGGTTTGGGCTTCGACTATAAATGGGACATGGGCTGGATGAATGATACCCTGAAGTATTATGCCTTGGATCCTGTCTACAGACAGTTTCATCATCATCAACTGACCTTCTCGATGGCTTACTTCTATTCTGAAAACTTCATTTTACCCTTATCGCACGATGAAGTCGTGCATGGGAAAGGCACCATCATCAATAAGATGTGGGGCACCTACGAACAGAAATTCGCTCAGGTCAGAAATCTGTATCTCTATATGATGACCCATCCGGGCAAGAAATTGAACTTTATGGGCAATGAACTGGCTCAGTTCAAGGAATTCGATGAGAAGGTTGAGTTGGATTGGTTCTTACTGGGGTTTGATGCCCACAACAAGTTCCACCGTTATATCCGCGATCTCAATCATGTCTATTTCTATCACAGTGCCCTTAGTAATCAAGACTACAATCATAAAGGCTTCAAATGGATCGATGCTGACAACGCTTCACAAAGCATTTATGCCTTCTACCGTGAAGATGAACATGCGTGCATCCTGGTCGTTCTCAACATGACCCCAAACTCCTTTGAACACTTCCGTTTGGGTGTTCCTTACCCTGGACTTTATACAGAAATCATGAATACCGAGAAAGATATCTATAACGGCAACAACATGTGTAACTACTTCCCGCTCAATGCGGAGGACTATCCGTCCCATGGTTACTCCCAAAGCATCAATATCCGGATCGCCCCGTTTGCGGGAATCCTGTTTGAGCTTCGCCGATAAGGATTGAGCACGTGCCCGTTTTGTGTTAAAATGAGCACGTGCTTTTTTAAGGAGGTCCATGATGTTTAAGGACAAGTTTGAGTTTAAACGGGATTTTACCCAACGTGTGATTGAAAATTACGGCCGATCGGTTGCAGAGGCGCACCGTACGGAACGTTATATCGTCTTGGGAGAAATGGTCAGAGATTATGCTTCCATCCACTGGAAGAACACCAAAGAAGAAGTGGCTCATCTTGAAGCCAAACAAATGGTGTACTTTTCAATGGAATTTCTGATCGGAAGATTGCTGACCAACAACTTAATGAATTTGGGCATCTATGACGTCGTCAAAGAAGGCCTCAAAGAATTAGACATCGATCTAAATCAACTTGAAGACATGGAAGCCGATGCCGGATTAGGCAACGGCGGTTTAGGCCGCTTAGCGGCATGTTTCATGGACTCTTTGGCGTCCATGAGTTTACCGGGGCACGGTAACTGTATTCGTTACGAATATGGTCTTTTCAAACAGAAAATCGTCGACGGATATCAGGTCGAAGTCCCGGATCAATGGCTTAGATGGGGCAACGTCTGGGAAGTCCGCAAACCGAAACACGCCGTAGAAGTCAAATTCTGGGGCAGGATCGAAATGCAGAAGGGCGAGGGCGCGGAAATCATTTTTAACCATGTCGGGTATGAATCCGTGTTGGCCGTTCCTTATGACATGCCTGTTGTCGGACGCGGTACCGATGAGACCAATACCTTAAGACTGTGGTCTGCCGAAGCTTCAGACAATATTCCTGCCGATCGTGATTTCCGCGGATACATCAATGATGTCCGTGAGATCTGTCAAAACGTTTATCCGGATGATTCAACGGAACATGGCCGTTTCTTAAGACTGAAACAGCAGTATTTCTTTGTTAATGCCGGGATCCAATCCAACATCAAAGCCCATCTGCGTGTTTATCCTTCACTCGATAACATGGCTGATAAGCTGGTTTTCCAGCTCAATGATACCCATCCGATCTTGGCCATCCCTGAACTGATGCGCGTCCTGATGGATGAGCACCGCTATACGTGGGATGAAGCTTGGCCGATCGTATCCAAGATCTTTGCCTACACCAATCACACCGTTATGGTCGAAGCCCTTGAAAAATGGCCGATCGATTATGTCCAGCGGTTGTTGCCTCGTATCTATATGATCATTGAAGAAATCAACCGCCGTTTCCTGGAAAACGTACGCCGTCAGTATCCGTTACAGACGGATCTCATCAACCGTGTTTCCATCATCCGTGATGGGCAGGTTCAGATGGCTTCTTTGGGTATCGTATGCGCCTTCTCCGTCAACGGGGTCGCCAAACTGCATACTGAGATCCTGATCAAGGATGTCTTCAAAGACTTCTATCTCTTATTTCCTGAGAAATTCAACAATAAGACCAATGGGATCACCCACAGAAGATGGCTCGTTTATTCCAATCCTCAGCTCAAAGGCTTGTTGGATGTGACGATCGGTTCTGATTATCTCTATGAACCGGAAACCTTGATCCGTCTGATGGATCACATCGATGATCCTAAACTTCAGAAAGCGTTCTTGGAAGTCAAAGCCAAACGCAAAAAGATCTTGGCTGCCCACATCGAAAAGACCTTGGGCATCAAAGTCGATACGAATTCCATCTTTGACGTTCAGGCCAAGCGTCTGCACGCCTATAAGAGACAACTGCTGAATGTCATGCACATCATCTATCTGATCCAAAAGATCAAGAAAGATCCAACCTTCACCATGACCCCAAGGACCTTCATCTTTGCGGCCAAAGCAGCACCTGGCTATTACTTCGCCAAAAAAGTCATCAAACTCATCCACAGCGTCGGTACTGTCGCCAACAACGATCCTGCCGTCTCGAAATTCATAAAAGTCGTATTCCTGCCGAATTACAACGTATCCACTGCCGAGATCCTGATGAATGCGGCGGATGTATCTGAACAGATATCCACGGCCGGTAAAGAAGCCAGCGGTACCGGAAACATGAAGTTCATGATGAACGGAGCCTTGACCTTAGGGACCCTGGATGGTGCCAATGTTGAGATCCATGAACGCGTGGGTCCTGACTACGACATCATTTTCGGGATGAAGGTCGAAGACATCGAAGCCCTGATGATGAAAGGCTACAATGTCTGGGATGAATACAATGCGGATCCTGAATTGAAAGCCGTCATTGATTCCCTGATCGATGGATCCTTCCATCCGGATCGTGATGAATTCAAATTGATCTATGATGAACTGATGTTTAGAAATGATGAATACTTCTTGCTGGCGGACTTTAAAGCCTACGTCAAAGCCCAACTCGAAGTTGAACGTCGTTATAATGATCAGAAATACTGGGCCAAGATGTGTTTGGTCAACATCGCCCAATCCGGTTTCTTCTCATCTGACAGAACCATCCGTCAGTATGCGGATGAAATCTGGCACATCAAACCCTTACACTAAGCAGCGCAAGCTGCTTTTGTTTTGACCAATTGGATGAGGTTGCTTTACGTAGCCTTGTTTTTCGTGTAAAGTTGTACCATGACTTTAACACCAAGACGCCTTTCCGTCCTCCTTTTATTGGCTTTACAATTTATCGCAAGTGTTTCGATGAGCATGGTGTTTTCGTTAGCCCCCACCATCACGGCGACCTTCAACATTCCTTCCTCCAACGCAAGCTTCTTAAACATCGGTTTCGTTGGAGCGGGTCTTTTGTCACCGATCTTTGGCTACTACGCCGATAAAAAAGGCACCAAGACCGTCTTGATCATCGGGACCCTGATCTTTGCGTCAGGGCATGGCTTGGCAGCCTTAAGTACCCGTGTCGAGCTGTACTTTCTGGCCCGCTTATTGGTTGGCTTGGGTTTTGCCAGTATTTTGGGACTCAACGTGTCCTATTTATCAAAACTTTTGGATCACAGCCGGATGGGCCATACGTCGGCTTTTCTCAAACTGGCTTTTGCGTTGGGAGTTTTCATCTCACCGATCGTCGCAGGAATACTGGTTGAACTTTATGGATTCAGGTTTCTGTATGGAAGTCTGACTTTATTGAGTCTGGTTCTGTTTGTGGGTCTGTTTTGGATCCCGGAGGTTGGATCGGTCCATGGGGATCATCTGACCTTAAAAGAAGTCAAAGAACTCTTCAAAAATAAAACCGTCCGCAGTTTCTTGGGCGTTACCTTAGCGACAGGCTTACCGGGTTATCTGTTCTTCAATTTCCTAAGCATCTATCTCAGTGAAGCCGGTTATACCCAAAACACGATCTCCATGATCTATTCGATGATCGGACTGGGTTCGATCGCTTCTGCTTTTGTGATCTTCTTCCTCAACAAGCGTTTGGGACTGATCCGGATCTTCAACGCGATCCTCATCGTCACGATCTTGGTTTTAACGCCGATGCTGCCTCTCAATCCACTGATCGTCGTCATTTTGGCCCCGTTTTTCTCTTTGGGGTATGATGCGATCACCGGTTTGATCAATCCTGTTTTGGCCATGGAATATCCAAGACAAAGCGGCACGGTCATCATGACCGTCAGTCTCTTGGGAGCCATTTACGGTTTGGTGATCAACGGATTTGGACCTTTGCTGTATACCTCTTTCGGTTTTGGAGGGATGATCCTGATTGCGATCACCGGGACGCTTTTGGGTACGGTGTTCTTGCAACGCGCACTAAAAAGGGTATAATTTAAACGTGAGAAAATCTGTACGCTACGAAGCCCATCTTGATGATTACGGGCTCATTACCATTTATCTATCCCGTCAGTTCTATAACGGAAAATCCGATGTTTTCTATTTGAAGAAACCGGATGGGTCTTTACATAAATGTCCTATCCTCAATTTTGAGTTATCACAGGGCGACTACAACAAATACATCATTCAGACTCATGAGCCCATTAAGATCGGACAGCCTTATGAAGTCACTGAAGAACACGGTTTAAAAGTGCCTCTTCAATATTCCCTGATCACCAAAACAGCCCGATTTGATCATGAGTTTTATTACGATGGCGATGACTTGGGTGTTCATCCCAGCGATGAAGGCACAGTCTTTGCCTTATGGGCACCGACTGCGGCCCGTGTCATTTTAGAGATGGTCGACAGTCCTAAGAAAAGCTTTGAGATGGTGCGCTCTGAAAAAGGCGTCTATCGCTTTACAGTCAGAGGCAATGCCCATGGCCGTCAGTATCTGTATCATGTTTTTGTCAACGGCCACTGGAATACCACAAGTGATCCGATTGCCCGCAGCGCCACTTCCAACAATTCCGCCAGCGTCGTCATCGACTATGCAAAACTGGATGTCGAACGGTTTGATCACCGCTTGCCGGTCTTCAACAGTCCGACCGAGGCGGTCATCTATGAACTCAGTATCCGCGACTTCACCAATCAATTGGAATCCGGGGTCAAAGCCAGAAGCCAATTCTTAGGGTTGACCGAACTGGGGACCAAGACGCCCAACGGGATCAGTACGGGTTTGAGTCATATCGTAGAGCTGGGTGTGACCCATGTCCAAATCATGCCGATGTATGATTTCTCGACCGTCGATGAAGACAATCCTTCCACCTTCTATAATTGGGGTTATGATCCCTTACAATACAATGTCCCTGAAGGCAGTTTCTCTTCCAATCCCAAAGACCCCTTAAAACGAGTTTATGAAGCCAGAGCCATGGTTCAGGCTTTCCACAAACAAGGCATCCGAGTCATCATGGATGTGGTTTATAACCATGTCTATGAGATGGATTCCAATGCGTTTGAGAAAGTCGTGCCTTACTATTACTTCAGAAGATCAACCAGCGGGGCCTTATCCAACGGCTCCTTCTGTAACAACGATGTGGATTCCAACCGCTTGATGGTCCGTAAGTTTATCCTGGACAGCGTCAAGTGCTGGATGGAAGCCTATGATGTCGATGGATTCCGTTTCGATCTGATGGGTGTTTTGGATGTCGAGACGATGAATGCGGTCGTAGCCCAGTGTAAAGCACTCAAATCGGACAGTATGGTTTATGGCGAAGGTTGGAACATGCCGACGATCTTACCGGAAGACATGAAAGCCAACATGGGCAATCAATCCAAGATGCCTCATATCGCCCACTTTAACGATTTCTTCCGTGAACACGTCAAAGGCAGAACCTCTCCCGATGAGATTACCATGAAGGGCTATTGTTCAGGAGATACTTCATTTTATGATGCGATGACCTCGTGTATGGTAGGGACCTGTCTGCCGGGCATGGTCAAGATCTTTGATCAGCCGACCCAAAGCGTCAACTATGTTGAATGCCACGACAACAACACGTCATGGGATAAGCTCAAAGAATGCTGTAAGGAAGATCCCCGGGAAATACGGATCAAGAAACACAAACTGATGATCGGTGCCCTCTTGTTGGCCCAAGGCATTCCTTTCCTGCATTCAGGTCAGGAATTCTGTCGGACCAAGACTGGCCAACACAATTCATACCGCAGTTCTGATGCGATCAATCAGGTCGACTGGCTAAGAAAAGAACGCCATCTCGAAGTGGTCCAATACACCAAAGACATGATTGCCTTGCGTAAACGTTTGCCCGTCTTCAGGATGAGCAGTGCCTCTCAGATCCAAAACCGTGTTTCTTTCAGAAACTTTGACGGAATGCTGGTGATGCATTTTGTCTGTGAAAGAAAAAACCCATATCATGAGTTATGGGTCTATATCAATCCTACCAATCAGATCTACTATGAACGCTTTGAGGACTTCGTCGAGATCCTGGCCAATGAGGCCGGCTTGATCGAAGGGGTCAAAGCCCAAAATGTGACGGTCAATCCGTATACACTGGTCGTGTTTGCGAAGAAGTGATCAGTTGTTGACCGGAATCGCATGGACCAGGATACGGTAGTTGCGCGCAAGCGCCGTACAGGTCACCAAGGTGATCACCTGAGTTGCTTTCGATGTATCAACGCCTGTCTTATAGAGGGCGTTTTTTGTATAGGTCTTGATCAAAGATTGGATATTGCCGGTATAAGGCAAGGATAAAGCCGTGGTATCCGCATTGACGGTCTCTACCGCAAAGATGATGTATTTCTTGACCCCGTCTTCAGTATAGATCTCAAAGGTCTTGTTGTTGGTGTAATACTGCTTGTCTCTTAAGGTATCCAAATAACTGAACATCGATTTGTTGACCATATGATGACCGTAGATGACCAGATGAGGTTCATCATAGATTTCCTTATCACGATAATCGACGAAGATGGTACCGTATTTGTTGTAACTCTTGTAGAAGCCGTGGTTTAGATAATAGGCATTATCAGGAGCCATGACGACCGGATGATCGATGTGCATGCCCGGCATATAGATCCAACCGACATAATCCGGATTGGTTTCTTTCAGTTTCGTATAGAAACTGAGGGTCCCCATGATGTCTTCAGGTTTGGGCTTCTCTTCACCGGGATCGGTCGTATCGATGATTTCCTCAGAGACCTCTTCCTTGATTTGATCAAGATTGTCGTTTTCTTGTTGATGGGTATAGTTGCTGTAAGCGTCTTGTCCAAAAAGATAAAGGGCAATCGCCAATAAAACAACAGCGACACCACGGATACCTTTTCTGAGTTTTTCGTTCTTGATCATGGGTTCCTTGTCTGAATCAGTTTGATGTCATGGGCACTGATGGTTTCAGGCTTGCCTTCACTATACAGGATTTTGCCGGAAACAGGGTAAGCAAAGTCGGTGTCTGAGGGATTGATGATCAACACCAGTCCGTCGCGCTGGATCATGATCAGGGTGTCATGACCGATCCAAGACCAAGTGCCTTCATTGGCCAAGGCAGGGTATTGTTTTCGCAAAGCGATGAAGGTCTTGATGAAACGATAAAGTTCGTGTTGTGAAGGATCAGGGTCAAACTGCATCAGTCTGCGGCAATCCGGATCATGTTCACCCGGCATTCCGATCTCGGTGCCGTAATACAGACAAGGAGATCCTTCCGAACACAACAGGATCGCCAACATCTGTTTGACGATGGAGACATCCCCCTTGGCTTGGGTCATTAAACGGGCCGTATCATGAGAATCAAACAAGTTGAATTGGTTCTTGAGTACGATTTGAGGATAGCGGTTTCTGAAGTCATCAATCTTCTCTCTGAAGGTTTTGACCGTCATCGTTTTATGAATGAAGAAATCCATGACGATGCGGGTATAGAAGTAATTCATGACGGCATCAAACTGATCGCCCAAGAGCCAAGGATTGGCATCATGCCAAACCTCACCTAAGATATAGACCTCTTTGTCGTTGCGTACTGCTTTTCGGAAAGCGCGCCAAAACATCGGGCTGATTTCGTTGGCGACATCCAAGCGCCATCCGTCGATGTCGGCTTCATTGATCCAGTATTGTCCGACATGACAGAAATAGTCAATGACCTCCTGATTCGTAGACTTCAGTTTAGGCATATTCTTTGAGAAAGAGAAGGTCTCATAGCCATTCTCATTGAAGTGGAACCATTGACGATACGGACTTCCAGGATCATTTTTGGCATTCAACCAAGGCGCAAACTGAGTACCTGCATGATTGAAGACCGCATCCAGCATGACTCTGATCCCTAAACTATGGGCCTTTTTGACCAGTTCTTTCAGATCCTCTGCAGTTCCAAACTCAGGATCGATCCTGAAATAATCCGTGGTGTCATACTTGTGGGTCGAAGGGGACTCAAAGACTGGAGTCAGATAAAGACCGCTTATGCCCAAATCTGCCAGATAATCCAGCTTATCGATGATGCCTAAAAGATTTCCGCCATAGTGGGTCGCATTCGTGACGGGTCCCAAAGGCCACTGTTTTTTTGCGGGCACGCTGTTGAAGCGGTCAGGAAAAATCTGATACCAGATCGTATCTTTGACCCAAGACGGGGCATGATAGATCGGTTCACCGTGCAGATAAGGATAAAAGAAATAATTGAAATTATCAGGTTCTTCATTGATAGGTAATATACTGCGTTCTCCAAAGACCGCGGATTCTGTTCCGTCAGTGATCGTAAAGTCATATTTCAGACGGCCTTGAGGCGGAGTGATGATTGCGGTCCAATAACAGTGGACTTCGCCGCTTCCGGTCTGAGTCATGGGCAGTTTGTGGCCGGCCCATCCCCATTTTCCGTTAACGACATGACCCTGATGGGGATCGCCATAGGTCAAAATGACACTTTTGATGTCTTTGCCTGTACGTAGTTTGATTTGGATATCTGTCTTTGATATCGGGAAACACCAAGGAGATGCGACTTGATGCGTGAATGCGGATGTGTTCATAAGAGTCCTCACTGTTATTTTATACGGTATCAGACAAATGTCAATTTTACACTTTCTAAGACGCCTGTAAACGCTTACTATTTCGCTTGAAGTTTTGAGCGAAAAAAGTCATAATAATAGGTATTAGGAGGGTGTATGAAGAAAAGAAAGATCATAGACCGGATCAAAACGGCTTTCATCAACATGAAGTCGAATCCGGATGCCTTAAAATCAGGCTTGCTTTCGCTGATCATTCCCGGACTTGGGCAACTCAGAAACAAACAAAAAGTAAAAGCGGCCGTATTTCTGGGCGTTTTCCTGTTGTTCGTCCTGATCGAGTTTGCGACAGGCGGTTATGTGTATATCTTTACAGAATTGCAGACGTATCCGGGCGACAAGATCTATTTGATCCGAGATTATGGGGGCATATTCTCAAAAGGATTTTGGGGTTTGTTCACCCTGGGTTCTGTCACAGCCCAGACCATGTATCGTGGTCAACTGGTCACAGCGTTCAATAAAGTCATTCCTTGGCTATCCGCAGACAACTCTGTCACCTTATTGGGTAATGGACTGATTGCTTTGGTGTTGTTCTCCTTATATGTCGGTGTCTGGATCACCAGTATCCGTGATGCTTTCACCTCAAAGATCACCATTCTCAAAACCGGCAAAATTGAAACCGGTAAACAATACATCAAGCGCATCTGGGTCGAAATGTTCCCGTTTATTATTTTGTTGCCGACCCTAGTCATGGTCTTGTTCTTTATCGTCATTCCGTTCTTGTTCTCATTCCTGTTGGCCTTCACCAACTATACCAACGCAGTCAAGGTGCCTTTGGATCTGATCCGTTGGACCGGCTTTGCGACCTTCACCAAGATCGCCAGCGATGCGGGATGGGTCAAGATCTTCTTGTCTGTCATCGCATGGACCTTCTTGTATGCGATCATGGCCAGCTTTACCTGTTATGTCATGGGTATGATCAATGCTTTGATCATTGAATCCAAGTATGTCAAAGGAAAGAAGTTCTGGAGAACCTTACTGATCGTTCCATGGGCGATCCCGTCGATGATCAGTTTGATGGTGTTCAGAAATGTCTTTGACCTTAACGGTTTAGCCAATCAGTTGTTGTCGACATTGAAACTGATGGGACCGGTTTCCAACTTCCTGCATGCCGTTGGTTTACAGGGCGTTGTCGGAGATCCAATCTATTGGTTCATTATCCCTGAAAACGGCAACTTGGCAAAATTTGTCATCCTGATGGTCAATCTGTGGTTAGGAGCCCCTTACTTTATGATGCTGATCACTGGGGTCTTGACCACATTACCGAAAGATCTGTATGAAGCGGCGGCCATTGATGGGGCAACCGCATGGCAGAGCTTCAGACGCATCACCTTACCGTTGATCATCCGTGCGACTTTGCCGGCGATCATCATGACGTTCACCTTCAACTTTAATAACTTCGGTGCCATTTACTTCCTGACCGGAGGAGGACCGGGCTGGCCTACGGCCCAGATCCCGACTTCAATGTATGTGAGTGGCGGGGTTCCGGGACAAACCGACATCCTGATTTCCTGGATCTACAAACTCTCCTTCAATAACAACGCACAGCTCTATAACATTGCGGCGGTCTATTCGATCCTGATCTTCTTGTTTATCGGATTCATCTCTGTCTACAATCTATCGAAGTCTAAAGGACTTTGGGAGGACGATTAATGCGCACCTTGAAAAAAGTCATCGTAGCCAGTGCAGCCTATCTCTGGCTGATTGGCGGCGTCTGTGTCGTGTTGTTGCCGATCGTTTGGATGATCGTTGCAGCATTCTCAAAAGGCATCCTGTTGAGCGGTGTACCGCTGATTCCGGATCCATCCAAATTCTCTCTTGAACATTTTGAATACCTGTTTACGTATATGTCGACCTCCTCTCAGACCATGCCGGATTATCCGGGGGCCTTCTTGAGAACGCTGTCGATCGCGGTCGTCAATACGATCGGTGTTGTTACCTTTGGGGTCATCACCGGTTTCGTCTTCGCACGGCTCAACTTCATTGGCAAGAAGAAACTCTTGTTGACGATGATGGTCTTACAGATGTTCCCGTCTTTCATGGGAATGATTGCCTTGTTCCTGATTTTTAGGACCTTTGGTTGGTTGAATCAGCCCTTGTATCTGGCACTCATTTATACTGCCGGATCGATTCCGTATAACACCTTCCTGGTTCGCGGTTTCATGAGAAATATTCCTAGATCCTTGGATGAAGCTGCCGCCATCGATGGGGCAACCAATCTTCAGATCTTAAGAAAGATCCTCTTCCCGTTGATCGTTCCGATCATCGGTTTCATCGCTGTCAGTGCCTTTATGGCCCCTTGGCTGGACTTCATGCTACAAAACGTCATGCTGCCTGCCAAAGACCAGATGACGGTCGCGGTTTGGCTCTATCGCACGACCGATCCGTTCAATACGATGTTCTATAATCCGTTGACCTTTATGGCCGGAGCCTTGCTGATTGCGATCCCGGTCATGGTCGTACAGTTCTTCATGCAGAAGTATATGGTTTACGGCTTAACGTCAGGCGCAGAAAAAGGTTAAAATGACACAGTGGATTATTACGACGTATAGTCAGAAGAAACTGCTTGAATATAAAAAAATAGGGGTCCTTGTGCTTATCCCCCTTTTTTTTCTGATCAACTTCTTAGTATCAGTGCCTTATTTTATCGGATATTTCAGTTTGAGCACACAAGGTCTTTTTGACAACAATGAAGGACTGAAACCGGCTTTACTGGAAGTGTTTGAGAAAAGCAACTGCGAGCTGAATGGCTCGGTCACCTGTGATCCGGCTCAAAACGTCTGGATCAGCAATGGTTACACCATCTATATCCAGCCTTCTTCCCATACCGAATACAAAGCCAAGGAAATCGTGGTCTTGTCAGATCGCTTGATCATCACCAACGCGCAATCGGTGATCATGGTCAGCGGATCATACGAAAACATCGGGTCAACCACCTTCAGTGATCTGTACGATCAAATGGTCAAAGATCCTGAAGTCCTCAACATCATCGTCAAAGATGTTGTCTTGAGTGAATTGTCTGCCAACATGATGCGGCAATACCTCTTACTGTTTTTTCAGAATCTGATTTATGTCTTTGTTTTAAGTGCCGCTTTGTACATTGGCTTCGGATGGAAATCCCTGAAAAAGCTCAAAATCAAGGAAAGCATTGCGATCAATCTGCAAATGATGTTCTCTCCGGCGTTGGCGAGCGCCTTCGTTGGGATGTTCAATCCAGGGATGGCGGTCGTGGCTTTTCCCATCTTATTGACACTTCGTTTCTTACTTCTCTACAGAGTCTACATCCGCATCAAAGCGTGAAACCGATTTCGTGGTCAAAAGGAGATTTGTTAGTGAATTCTCTTGTGAAATCGTGAGTGTAATCGTTTACATTGTGAAAGATTTGTGATAAATTGGAAGTGCTCCATAGGGAGACAATTTAGGAGGAAAAATGAAGAAACTTTTAAGTTTTGCATTGCTCTCCGCCCTGCTCATCGGTTCATTAACCGCTTGTGGCCGTACATTGAAAACATGTAAGGTTGCTGATCTGGACGGAACCATCGCTTGCTACGACGAAAAACTAGAACAATACGCCGTGGAAACTGATGCTTCACTCGTTGTTAGTGTTGACAACAACGATTGGGGAGCAGCTATCGTAGAATTATGGGATACTGCACATCCTGAAGCTGCTGGCGCTGTAACTTTCGTCAATGACGGAACCCAAGGATCCACAGACCGTTTGGCCACTCAGTTGGGCGATTACGCCGATGTATTCATTGCCATCGACGGTGAAATCACCAGAAATGCTCAGCACTTGCTGCCTTTCGAAAAGGTACTTGCTGATCTCGCAAAAGCAAACTCAGTTGAAACTTATTACAAGACCGGCAATACAGGCGAAGTTACTGTATACGCCCCTATGCTATATGATGGAATGGCCTTCGTTTGGAATAAGACGATGTTGACGACCCTTGGTTTGAATGTTACTGATGCTGATGGCGATAACCTGCCGGATGCTTATGACACTTGGGAAGAAATCTTCGCCCTGTCTGCTTCTTGGCACACTGGCGATCGTCCTGTATACAAAGGAAACCCGATTAAGATCGCGTTCCCATTGACCCTGAACAATCAGTGGTCCGATTTCCACCACTTGTCATCTGCCGGTTGGCAGCTGTTCAAGAATGGCCCGTTGGATCCTGGTTATGATGATCCTGAATTCAAAGCTGGCTTCCAATTCACAGAAGATGCCAAAGCTGCGTTTATTTCCGTCGACATCGCTGAAGACGGTACTGAATCCTTGACTGCTGGTGCCGGTATGGGCTGGCGTTGGGATGATGTTATCAATAGTGAATCCGCTCCGTTTGGCTTATTGGGTACTTGGATGAACTTGGCTGGTGCTGAAACCAACACCGGTTCTGACTTCATCGTTGCTGCTTTGCCGACCTATAAAGGCGAACACCAAGCAACCTTCGTTAAGACAAAAGGTATTGCGATCAATGCTTATACGGAATACCAGAGTGCTGCTCATGAATTGGCCAGATTGATCTATTCTCAAGCTGGATTCCAGGCCATGGTTGACCACACTGCTTACCCGCCGTCACTCGCTGAAGATTCAGCACTTGTTCCGACACTCACCGCTGGTGGTGTTCAAGAACAAATGATGAAAGGCTTCTTGTACAGTGCTTCCGAATATGTCGGAACTCTGCCGAATAACAAGAACCAGACCGCAATGGGCGCTGCTTATTACCAAGGCTTCTTGAATGACGCTCAGATTTCTGTCTGGGATGGCACCAAGACGATTGACCAAGCTATTGCTGATCTGATTACTGTATCTGATGCTGCATTGGCTGCTGCTAACGTAGCTCCGTAAGTCGAAAAGACAAACAGATTTGAGTGAGCGTCGAAAGACGCTCACTTTTCTTAAGGGAGAAAAAATGGAAAAAACATGGTGGAAGAATGCGGTTGGGTATCAAATCTATCCAAGATCGTTTTATGACAGCAACAATGACGGAGTCGGTGATTTAAAAGGCATCATTCAGAAACTCGACTACATCAAGGACCTCGGGGTCAACTTGCTGTGGATTGGGCCCTTCTACAAATCCCCGATGGATGATAATGGGTATGATGTCAGCGATTTCTATGATGTCGATCCTTTGTTTGGAACTCTGGACGATGCGAAAACACTGATATCTGAAGCCCATCACCGTGGAATCAAGATCATTTTGGATCTTGTTCTTAACCATACTTCCGATGAACATCCTTGGTTCATCGAATCCAGATCCTCCTTGGATAATCCCAAACGGGATTACTATATTTGGCAAGACGGAAAGAAAGACGAACACGGTCACCTTCATGCGCCAACCAACTGGGGCAGTTTCTTTGAAGGCTCAGCCTGGAATCTTGATCCGATCACCAAACAATACTATATGAAGATCTTTTCGGATAAGATGCCTGATCTTAACTGGGCATCAGCCGCTTTAAGAGAAGAAATGTTTACCATGGCACGATGGTGGCTTGATCAAGGCATTGACGGATTCAGAGTCGATGCGATTGCCCATTTGGCACGGGACTTATCTTTTACCGATAGTACCATGCCTTTAAACAGCCATCAGGTGGCACCGGATTGGGGCAAGTTCTCCAATCGTCCGGAACTCTTTAACTATCTGAAAGAATTCAATGAGAAAGTACTCAGCAAATACGACTGTATGACCGTCGGTGAAGTCGGAGGCGGTGCTTCCGTCGAAGCCGGGGTCAAATACGCAGGCTATGATTCCCATATCTTCAATATGGTTTTTAATTTCGATACCTGTTGGAAAAACAACATCTTCGGCAATGATAATCTCAAAGATGATGAGGTCGTCATCAATGTCTTGGATATGAAACACACCTTCAATAAATGGATCCAAGGGATGAAAGGCAAAGGCTGGATGCCTCATTACTGGCTCAATCATGACCATCCTCGGGTCATGAGCCAATATGGAGATCCGCTTCATCATCACCGCGAATCCGGAACACTGCTGGGAACGATTCTTTTGACCTTGCCTGGGACTCCGTTCATCTATAACGGAGAAGAAATCGGAATGACCAATGTGGATTATACTTCCGTGGATGATTTTACCGACATCTGGGTCAAAAACTACTACAAACAGGCCATCAAGCACTTGTCCAAAGAACAGATCCTGTCTTTCTTGAGAATGACCTCCCGCAATAACGCAAGAACACCGATGCAGTGGAATGATCAGCCTTTTGCCGGATTCTCAACGCATGAGCCTCATCAGAAAGTTGTCGGCAATTATCCGCAAATCAATGTCGAAAAGCAAAAGACAGAAGCCAATTCGATCTTGAATACGTATCGTACACTGATCCGAATCCGTAAAGACAGTAAATACAGCGAGACCTTGATCTATGGGGACTTCAAACTGATCCATCCTAAAGATCCGGATGTCTTTGCCTATCTGAGGTCTTATTACGGACAGGAAATCATGGTCATCTGCAACTTCAGTAAGCAACCCCAAGATTTCGTCTTACCGAAAACCTATAAACATGTCATCTTCAACAATTACGACAATGCGCATATCCGTAAAACGCTTCATCTGAAACCTTATGAAGCCATGATCGTGGAGGTCTAAATGAAAAAGCTGGTCCTGATCTTTTTACTGCTGCTGAGTGCTTGTACCCCGAAAGTGGAACCGGTGACCCGAAAAACCGTGGATGAGTTGGAAGTCTTACTGAAAGATGCGGATGCGTCTGCCTTTACGCAAGCGGTCTCTACCGCGTACAGTCTGTTTCCGATCGCCTGGGCGGATTCTGACGGAGACAACAAAGGCGACCTGAAAGGCATCATCAGTAAACTGGATTACCTTAATGACAATGATCCTTCGACCACCACCGATCTGGGCATCGATGCGGTCTGGTTCAATCCGATCTATCCTTCCGATACCTACCACAAATATGACATCAATGACTACAAGGCCATCGATCCGTCATTTGGGACCCTGGAAGATTTCAAGACCTTGGTCTCTGAAATGCACAAACGCGGGATCAAGATCATCCTGGATATGGTTTTTAATCACACCTCTGATACAAATCCTTGGTTTACCCAAGGCATTGGCGGTAAGTCCCCGTTTGATGAATACTACATGATCAAAACCACCATCAAGATGAGTGACTATCCGGGCAATACCGGATGGTACGGAAGAAACTCACGCATGTATTTTGCGGGGTTCTGGAATGAAATGCCCGATCTCAACGCAGAAAGCGATCTGGTTCGTGAAGAATTGCATCGCGTTTTGGATTTCTGGATGGACCTGGGGGTCGATGGCTTCCGTTATGATGCTGTCACACAGGTTTATGCCTTGAATGAATATCCTAAAGGAACCCAATTGCTTCAGCTCAGTAAGCAGTACTGGATGGAGATGAAGGAATATGTCGAATCCAAGAATAAGGCAGTCTATACTGTCGGTGAAGCCTGGATCAGTGCCAATATGGCCTCTTCTTACGCAGCCGGTTTTGATTCGCTGTTCAACTTTGATTTGGCAGTCGGCATCCTAACCGCGGTTAAAAACGGCAGTTCTGCCAACTTCATCGACAACTATATCAACGGACAAAATCTGTTTTCAACCAAGACGGATCACTATGTCGATGCGATCTTTCTGACCAATCATGACCAAAACCGTATCATGAGCGAAGTTTCAGGAGACAAAGAAAAAGCCAAGCTGGCTGCCAGCATCCTGTTTACTTTGCCTGGGATCCCATATGTCTATTACGGCGAAGAACTCGGTATGCGCGGGATCAAACCAGATGAACACATCCGGGAACCGTTTGTCTGGAACCACGGGATCTTACCGCCGATGGCCGACTGGGTCAGCAACCAATACAACAAAGATACCCCGTCTTATGAAGATCAGGTCAATGATCCTGAGTCCATGTTTACGCTGTATCGTACTTTGATTGCCTTGAGAAAGACCAGTGAGGTCTTACGATTCGGTGATCTTAAGAAGATTGATTCCAACTATAAATTCATCGCTTTCTCCAGAACCTACAACGGTAAGACCTGGCTCATCATCCATAACGTTTCCAATATGGCACAGTCCTTTACCTTGCCGTCAGAAGGCACGGTCATTTATACCCACAACACTGTCACCGTGACTGCAACCCAAGCCGAATTCGATCCGCAGTCGACCTTGATTCTGGAGGTCAACTGAGTGCTCAGCATCTTTCTATCGACCCAACAGACCCATCGTGAACAAGACATCGAAGCGTTTTGCCTAAGTTATGGCAGCGAATTTGTCTGGCTGGATCCTTATACTGCCAAGTTTACGATCTCAAAGTCCCATGCGATTCAGCTTCGTGTCCTCTACGAGCCCTTAAGAGACGATTTGGGCATCAAGATGACCATGGTCATCGGTATCGATGATGAAGCGCTCATGAGGCTCGCATTGGCGTGTGCCATTGAAGATTACGCCGGAAAGATCATGGAGCTTGGGGATGTCATGTTGCTTCTGAGCCAAAAAGGGGATAACCGACTGATGCACGCCCTGGATCAGATGCTCAACCCAATCGCAAAAGAAGTGCTGGAGACAGCCAAGATGTATCTTTTGACCGGAGGCAACAGTGTCCAGGCAGCACAACTCTTGTATGTCCATCGCAATACCTTTACCTATCGCCTTCATAAATTCATCGACCAGACCCATATCGATCTGAGAGAACCGGTCATCGGCTACGCTTTACACCAATATTTCACCTTGGAACAATCACTTCATCAATAATTTGTGCATACTGCACAAATAGTGGTATTATCTGAGGTGTACAATACAAATGAGGTACAACAAATGGCTACACTACAATTAAAAGGCATTAACAAAATCTACGACAATAACGTCCAAGCCGTCTTCGATTTCAATCTCGACATCAAAGACAAAGAATTCATCGTCTTGGTCGGTCCTTCCGGCTGTGGTAAATCCACAACCTTAAGAATGATCGCTGGTTTGGAAGAAATCTCATCCGGTGAATTGTTCATCAATGACAAGTTCTCCAACCTGACTGCACCTAAAGACAGAGACATCGCGATGGTCTTCCAGTCCTACGCGTTGTATCCGCATATGACCGTCTATGAAAACATGGCCTTCGGTCTGCGTTTGAAAAAACTGCCGAAACATGAAATCGACGAACGCGTCAAAGAAGCCGCCAGAATCTTAGAAATCGAAAACTTCTTGGATCGTAAACCGAAAGCCCTCTCCGGCGGGCAGCGTCAACGTGTTGTCTTGGGAAGAGCCA
>CAZLWH010000010.1:0-22260 GCA_964563265.1 uncultured Erysipelotrichaceae bacterium | reverse complement strand
AGTTCTTAGTGTTATTTTTCGATCCGGCGCTTCGTGAATATTTTAAACAAGGCAGGAATACTGCCGAAAATCAACAGGGCACTCAGATACCCCGATAAGTCGATCACCATATCTAGCGGAGATGCCGCTCTTCCCGGAGAAAACAACTGTAAGGTCTCATCCAAGATCGGAATGAAACAACCCGCCAACAATAAGGAAGGGACCTTGTTTTGATTCACCGCCTTGGTGTAGAAAGTTCCTAAGATAAAGTATTCAGTAAAATGAGCCGTCTTGCGAAGGATCAAAACAACCAAAGAAAGATGAGTCGGATCCTTTAAAGACGGTAAGATCATGGCCAAAAGATCCACCACGATGTTGCTGGTTAGGATTGATTCATCCCCGCTTTGAAGGGAAAATCCAAAGATAAGACAGGTCCATAGAAAGGCCAAGATCAGAAAGCCGTGTTTTTTGAGGTGCTTCATATCACTCAATGATATAATAAAACCATAAGGAATGAAACCCTATGAAAAGACAAGCCATTGATTTACTCCTGGTCATCTTCGGAAACCTGATCCTCGCTTTTGCGGTACGCTATTTTATCCTGCCTTACAACATATTGTCAGGAGGCGTTGCCGGGATCGCCGTCGCCGTGAGTAAACTGACCGGCATCAATGCCGATTGGATCGTCAATGGGCTCATCGTTGTGATGTTTGGTTTAGGCTCACTCTTCTTAGGAAAGAAATTCATGACCCATACGGCCATCAGTTCATTGCTGTATCCGGTCTTCCTGTTTGTGTTGGGACTCTATCCATTATCATTCAACATCGATCCGATGTTGGCCAGTCTTTATGGCGGATTGTTGGGCGGTGTCGGGGTCGGAATGGTCTTTCGTACCGGAGCCACCACCGGCGGTATGGATGTCCCTCCGATGATCATCAGTAAGTATACCCACATCGAACTGTATAAGCTGGTTTTGATCGTCGATGCCTTAACGGTCTTGTTTGGGATGATCGCCTATGGGTTTGAAGCCGTCTTGATCGGTTTGATTTCAGTATGGGCCACCGCCTTTGCGATCGATAAGATCATTCTGTTTGGTACCTTGGAATCATTGAGCCTGATGATCATCTCCAATAAATCAGAGGCCATCAATGACTATATCCAGGAAGAAGTGGATCGCGGATCCACGATCCTCTCTGGTAAAGGCGGTTACACCAAAGATGAGAAAAACGTCATCATGACGATCATATCCAAAAGCGAATATCCTGAGCTGATGAAGTCCATCAATCGGATCGATCCGCATGCGTTTGTGGTCGTGACTGATGCGAAGGAAGTCAGAGGAAATGGCTTTTCATTCGACTATAAGGTCTAGAAGCGTATACTATACAGTAGATAAGGAAGAACCATGCTCAAATTAAAGGAAGTCTATAAAACCTACAAAAACGGCGTCAACGCCCTCTATAATGTCAATCTATTCATCGGCCAAGGGGAATTCGTCTACATCATCGGACCCACCGGAAGCGGAAAATCCACCCTGATCAAACTGATCGACGCCGAAGAAAGACCCACCAAAGGCTTGGTTGAAGTCGCCGGTATCGACATCGGAAAGCTTAGAACCGGAAGAATCCCGTACTACAGACGCTACATTGGCGTCGTTTTCCAAGACTATAAGCTCTTGCCTAAAAAGACCGTTTTTGAGAACGTCATGCTGGCTCTGCAGATCAAAAGTATGCCGATCTTACCGGCACGAGCCAGAGTCAGAGAAGTCTTGGAACTGGTCGGACTCTCCGATAAGGCCAATTCCTATCCCAATCAGCTGTCCGGCGGACAGCAGCAACGCTGCGTCATCGCACGCGCCATTGCCAACAAGCCCAAGCTTTTGATTGCGGATGAACCCACCGGTAACCTTGACTTCGTGAAAGCCAAGGAAATCGTCCAGCTTTTGGAAAAAATCAACCAGGAAGAAAAAACCACGATGTTGGTCGTCACCCATGACGTCGACATCGTCAATACCATGCGCAAACGGACCATCGCCTTAGAAGATGGTCATATCGTTGCCGATCTTGAAGAAGGAGGGTATCACTCCAATGTATAGGATCACCCGTCACTTTAAAGAAGCCTTTTACGGTCTGATCCGCCACGGCGGAATGACCTTCTCCTCCGTTTTGGCTGTTACGATCACACTGACCCTGATGTCTTTCTTTTTGATGATCTCGCTGAATGTCAGACAGATCACCACCAATGTCCAAGGCGAAGTCCAAATCCATGTCTCCATCTCCAATGCTTTCGATCAGGAATCCATCGATGGCCTAGGCGATGAGATCGGAGTCTTGGAAGGCGTCAGTAAACTGGTCTATTCAGACAAAGATCATGAGCTCGATAAGTTCATCGCCTCTTACGGCGCTGAAGGCGCCATCTTTGAAATGTATCGCGGCGAAAACAATCCCTTAAAGAATGCCTATATCGTCAGCATCGCTGAAGGGGCAGACATCAAAATCATCGCAGAACAGATCTCGAAATTCGTTGGGGTCGAAAAAGTCAACTTTGGCGGAGAAAACACCATCAAGCTCATCGGTTTCATGAACGGGATCCGTGATGTCGGTTTGATCCTGGTCATCATCTTAAGCTCACTGGCCATCTTCCTGATTGCCAATACGATCAAAATCACCATCCAATCCCGTTACGACGAGATCAATATCCTGAAAACTTTAGGAGCCACCAACTCCTTTATCCGAGCCCCGATGGTCATCGAAGGACTCTCGATCGGCTTTCTTGGATCACTGGCTCCAGTGGCCCTTACGATCTATGGTTACGCTTGGTTATATAAAGCATTGGGCGGATTTCTGGTCACGGAACTTTTTGTTTTAAGGCCAGTTTATCCATTTGTCTTGCAAATTAGTTATCTTTTGATTATATTAGGGGTAGCAGTAGGTCTGGTTGGCAGTTTCATTTCTGTCACCCGATACCTGCACGTAAAACGATGAAACGAAAAATAATCCTGTTTTTGACCGTACTGATGTTTACGCAAGCTGTCTATAATGTCAGCGCCGTAGACTATAACTTCGCAGAGAATGAAGACTATTACTCTACGCTGTGTTCGTCTGCCGCTGCCGCTAAAAACGTCGCAGTTTGTACGGCCTATCAGGAATATGTCAATCAAAAAGTCAAAGATGCTGAACAGGCCCTCAAGGACTTACAAAAAGATCTGAAGAATCTCTCCACGAATATCCTTGCTTTAGCCAAAAAAATAACTGACTTTGAAGCCCAGATCGTCAAACTTGAAAAAGACATCATGAATCTGGAAAAATCGATCAAGAACAGTGAATCAGCCATCCTTGACTTAGGCATCGAGATCGTTGCGAGACAGAAAACCATCAGTGGGATCGATCAAACCATCAAAGACCGCATGATTCAGATGCAGGCGTTTGTCTCTCTTAATTCCTTCATTGATTTCATCATGGGAGCCAAAGACTTCAGCGATCTGATCATTCGGGTCGAAGGCATCAACGACATCACCCAATATGACCGCGATCAGATGACGCTCTTGGTCACTGAAGTCAATGCCCTGAATGCCGACAAGGCTGAAGTTGAACGTCAAAAAGAAGCCCAAGTCAAAAACAAGGCCAATCTGGAAACCAACAGAGCGACCGTCGCTGAATTGAAAACCAGCATCACGTCCATTCTGGCAGAATACCGCAAGCAGGAAGCTGAGAAACAGGCGCTCGCCGATGATTTGGCCGCCGACATCGAAGCCACCGCAGCCATCCTTAAAAACATCTCTGAAGCCTTAAAGAACGTTCCAACTTCCAGCGGATTCATCCGCCCGATCAGTACCTTCCGTGTCTCTTCCGGTGTCTGGTCTTATCCTGAAGGCGGAGTCCACTTAGGCACCGACTTTGCGAACAACACCATCGGAACCACCGTCAAAGCCGTGGCCAACGGCGTCGTCATCTACAACAGCAACGCCTGTCCCAACGTCGGTTACCTGGGAAATACCTGCGGTAAACCGGGCCGTTCGGGCGGCGGAAATCAGTTGTATCTGATGGTCTCTGTCAACAACAAGTCCTATGCGATCGTCTACATGCATCTGATGAAAGACTCTGTCATCCCGATCGGATCCATCGTCGATGCGGGACAATTGGTCGCGAAACTGGCCTCCTCCGGATCTTCGACCGGGCCTCATACCCATGTTGAAGTCATCTACTTGGGTACCAACACGGTCGGCTATTATGTCACTGCTTGGAAAGGGGATCTGACCTTTGGGACCTATAACGGAACCACTGGCTTGAATTACCGTTGCGATTTCAACGGACGTAAACCGCCTTGCCGGGAAAACCCCCAGACGATCTTCAATGTCGTCGTCGGAAGATATTATTAAAGTCAGCCAGTCGCAAACGCGACTGGCTTTGTGTTAT
Source organism: uncultured Erysipelotrichaceae bacterium (assembly GCA_964563265.1). Lineage (GTDB taxonomy): Bacteria > Bacillota_I > Bacilli_A > Erysipelotrichales > Erysipelotrichaceae > UBA2212. Next base: position 17,869 of record CAZLWH010000010.1, on the reverse strand, counting down.
TATGAGTAAGTTAGAGGTAACTTATGGAAGCATCCAAATCAAGAATCCGTTTAAAAAAATACTTATGGCCTGATGAAATCAAAGCCAGAAGAACCAAAAGAGTAAGAACCGGACTGATCGTCTTAGCGATTGTCATGTCCTTTAGTTTCGGCTTTGTTTTATCCTCAGCCTTCATTCAACCGACTGCCGTTGATACGACCAAACTGGCCCGTCTTCAGCAGATCATGGATGTTTTAGAAAGCAACTGGTATTTCGGCAGTGAACACAGCGATCTGAAAGACGAGATGATCAACAAAGCCATCACCGGCATGCTGACCGAACTCGGCGATAAGTACACGACCTATTTCACCAAAGAAGAGCTCAAAGCCTTCAGTGATTCGATCAACCTTGGCTATGAAGGCATCGGGGTCAGCTTCTTCGACAACAACGGAACCTTCATCATCGATAAGGTCTTCAAAGATTCTCCGGCCGATAAGTCCGGTGTCCAATCCGGCGACATCATCTTCAAAGTCGATGGAACCGAAGTCACCGGTAAGACTTCCGATGAACTGGTCACCTTGGTCAAAGGGACCTCCGGATCCAAAGTCACCATCGTCTTTAAACGCGGTACACAAGAAATCTCCAAAGAGATCACCCGCGGCAACATCAGTCATACCGCTTACGGAGAAATTTTACCAGGTAACATCGGCTACATCGAACTGTCCAGTTTCGGTGAAACCAGCAGTGCCGAATTCATGACTTACCTTGAAGAATTCAAAGCAGCCGGCGTCAAAAAGATCATCATCGATCTGCGCAATAACGGTGGCGGTGCTTTGAATGCCTTGGTCGGGATCGCCAGTAACTTTATCCCCGCCAACGAAGTCATCCTTCAACAGAAATTTGTCGATGGCAGCATCGAATACGATAAATCCTACGGGACGGCCATCGATACCTACGATAAGATCGTCATCCTGGTCAACAACAATTCCGCTTCAGCCTCAGAAGTATTGACGGCTGCCTTACAGGAAAAAGCAGGCGCCATCGTGGTCGGTAAAACGACTTACGGAAAAGGCTTGGTCCAGACCTTTAAAGAATTCTCAGACGGAACCGCTTTGAAATATACCCAGGCTGCTTGGTTGTCTCCCGATGGGAACTCGATCCAGGGCATCGGTGTCCTTCCGGACTTTGATGTTTCATTGCATCCTGTCTTGACGCTGTCCTTCTATGAATTCGTCGACGATGAAAGCTTCGGACCGGATTCTGTTTCCAGTGCCGTTAAAGATGCCCAGTTGTGTTTGGATTTCATGGGTTATGCGGTTGATCGTACCGACGGTTATTATTCTGTCGCTACCGAAAGCGCCGTCAACACGTTTAAAACTGAAATGGGTTTGACCGCAGATGGGATCCTGACTAAGGATGTCCTGTCTTCCTTACAGGCCGCCATGATCAGAACTTGGTATCTCAACAAAACAACCAAAGATACCCAGATGATCAAAGCATTGGAGCTTATGAATGAATAGATTTAAACTGGTTTCACCTTACAGCCCCACCGGGGATCAGCCCAAAGCCATTGAAGCTTTGGTGGAAGGGTTGAACCAGAATAAGCGAGCGCAAGTCTTACTGGGGGCCACCGGCACCGGTAAGACTTTTACCATTTCCAAGGTCATTGAAAAAGTGAATCGGCCAACCCTGGTCTTCGTTCACAATAAGACCCTGGCCGGTCAGCTCTATTCCGAATTCAAAGAACTTTTCCCTGAAAACAGGGTCGAATACTTTGTCTCTAACTTTGACTATTATCAGCCTGAAGCTTATTTACCGACCCGAGACCTGTATATCGAAAAGGCCTCCATGATCAACGAAGAGTTGGACATGCTGAGAATGAGTTCCCTCAATGCAGTATTGGAACGCAGAGACACCATCATCGTTGCTTCCGTAGCGTGTATCTATGCTTCTTCCGATCCTGAACTTTACCGGCAGCTTTTCTTTACGATCCGGCAAGGTGAAAGCATCAAACGCCAGGAACTTTTGCGTAAACTGGTTGATCGCCAATACATGCGTAACGACATCGATCCCAAACGAGGGACGTTTCGAGTCCACGGGGACGTCATCGAGATCTCGCTGGGCTTTACCGATCAATTCAACTTAAGGATCGAGATGTTTGGGGATGAGATCGAACGCATCACCGAAGTCGACCGTGTTACCGGCAAGATCCAAAATGCCTATTCCGTCTACAACATCTTCCCGGCCAACGAATATGCGCGATCCAAAGAACAGATGTTGGAAGCCTGTGACCGGATCGAAGAAGAACTCAAAGAACGCCTGGAAGTTCTTCATCGCGAAAACAAGCTCTTAGAAGAACAGCGTCTTAAACAAAGAACCCTCTATGACCTGGAAGCCTTGCGTGAATTCGGAATGTGTCCAGGCATCGAAAACTATTCCCGACACATCGACGGACGCCAGGAAGGCCAGCGTTCATTCAACCTGTTTGATTACTTCCCTAAAGATTACCTCTTGGTCATCGATGAATCCCATGTCTCTGTCCCTCAGGTACGAGGCATGTATAACGGAGACCGCTCCCGTAAACAGACCTTGGTCGAGTACGGCTTCAGGCTGCCTTCAGCCCTAGACAATCGTCCGTTGCGTTTCTCGGAATTTGAAAACATCATCAATCAGGTCATCTTCGTTTCGGCGACCCCAGGCGATTATGAAACCCAGCTGACCAACGGGGAAGTCGTCCAGCAGATCATCCGTCCGACCGGTCTGGTCGATCCCGAAATCCTGATCCGTCCTTCACGAGGTCAAATCGATGACATCATCGCGGAAGTCCATGCACGCATCGATAAGGATGAGCGTGTTCTGATCACGACCTTGACCGTCAAGATGGCCGAAGAACTGACCCAATACCTCAAACGCTTGGATCTGAAAGTGGCTTATCTTCATCATGAAACCAAGACCTTAGAACGCATTGAGATCCTTCATGACCTGCGCAAAGGCAAATACAATGTCTTGGTTGGGATCAATCTGTTAAGAGAAGGTCTCGACTTACCGGAAGTGTCTTTGGTCTGTATCCTTGATGCGGATAAAGAAGGCTTCTTGAGATCGCACCGATCCTTGATCCAAACCATCGGACGTGCTGCCCGTAACAGTAACGGGAAAGTCATCCTGTATGCGGATCGCATTACCGATTCGATGGAGAAAGCCATCGGCGAAACACAACGCAGACGCGACATCCAGATCGCCCATAACCTCGCCAACAACATCACCCCCACCACCATCAAGAAAGAGATCCACGACGTCATACGAGGCAAGGAAACCAAAGCCATGGCTCAGGACTACATGAGCCGTCATGATAAAACCACCAAGAAAGAACGCGAAAGACTCATCGAAAACCTCGAACGGGAAATGCGCGATGCGGCCAAAGTCCTGGATTTCGAAAGGGCAGCCGAACTCAGAGACATCTTATTGGAACTTAAAGCTCAAACCTGATTTGAGCTTTTTTATGGTTGAGTGGGAGTTGTAACATTAATATTATATGTAACATTATATGTTGTTACATAAATATATATATGATACAATCCAGATGGAAGGATAACAATGATCCCTATGGAAATTCAAAAAGCACAGAACTACATCACTGATTACTCAGGAATTAACCTTGATTTTAAACCTTGGACAGACAATGGCAGTTTTCCGCTTTATTTGTCATCTGATTTTGATTTTTTCAGTGCTCAAACCGATATAGGGACCGTTTTGGCTGCACAACCGAAAGGTGTTCTGACATTTACTAGATTGCATACTGCGCTCATTAGATTGAAAAGTTATGAACAATGGCAGTTCAACGTCATTTTTATACTGCCAAAAGCATCACACTATATCACCAAGAGACTGATCGATCAAAAGATCGCATTTGTTATTCCCGGTAAACAAATCTATGCTCCGTTTCTTGGGACAGTTTACGTTCAAAGAACAATCAGCAACTACCTAACAATGAACAATTCCAAGTTGATTGCTTCTGGAGAATTAACACCTTCAACACTCTCAGTTTATCTGTTTCATATAAAAAATGGGTTTGAACACAAGCAGACTGAGATCTCCAACAATTTAGGAATTTCAAGAATGACCCTACATCGTGCGTATATTGAGTTAATGCGAGAGAAATTAATTGTGAAAAATGGAGATCGGATGGAATATAGTCTGCCAAAAGACTGGAAATCAGAGTTTAGGATTAACTGTAGAAAGTTTAAAAATCCGGTTCGTAAACAGGTTTACCTAGACGGGACACAGTCATCCATTCTGAAAAACGGGATGTTCCATAGAACATCTGAAACTGCGCTTGCGGAAATCAGCGATATGTCAGAACCGATGAATGAATTCTATGCGATTTACTCCCAAGATTGGAATTTGATCAAAGATAAGGTGCTCACCACCGAAACGCTTGAGAATGATTCCATTATTCTTGAAATATGGTCAATCCCTGTACCCCATGAAGATGAAATCGTATTGCCTCTCGCTCTGTATCTTTCACTGACTGATGAAAAGGATGAAAGAATCAAGATGGCGATTGAATCCATGCTTGAAAAGGAACTGGCACACTATGATTAAAGGGCTTGAAATCTTTAAAAAGCAATTTGAAGACTATAAAGATCAATATGTATTGATTGGAGGAAGCGCTTGTTGGGTCGTTATGGATCAAGAAGGTCTGAAATTTCGTAATACGAAAGACCTCGACATTGTTTTGATTGCCGAGACACTGAGTCTTGAATTTTCGATGGCTTTTCATCGATTCATAAAAGATGGTGAATATGGAATCATTCAAAAGTCCGAAGGTAAGCCGTGTTTCTATCGATTCACTAAGCCCAAAAACTCCGGATATCCCTTTATGATTGAGATTCTTTCTATCGCAAGCGAATTGATGGCAGACTTAGTGCCCGGAAGTATCACAAGAATGACCATTGATGAGGAAGTAATAAGTTTATCTGCGATTGTCATGAATAGTGAGCTTTATCAATTCCTTAAAAGCAATATGACCATCATTGATGGCTTACCTATCGCTGATGAGATCTGTCTTATTCCATTGAAAATTCGAGCTTGGATAGATCTGTCGGAAAAAGAAAAACAAGGAATCAAAGTTAAAAAAGACGATATTGCGAAACATAAGAATGATGTGTATAGGTTATCGCAGCTTCTGACTAAGAGAACTTTGCTTGATATTCCAGCCCAGATCAAAAACGATGTGGCTTATTTTACAGAGCATTGTGTGGATGATGAGAAGACCCTAATGGATCTTGGAATTGAGAATATATCACTTCATGAAATAATGTCGCGACTGACGCTGATTTATGGGGTAAAGTGATTGGCCTTGGAAGTGATTTGTTTAATTCTGGTCAACAACCAGTGCAATAGTGACAGAAAATTCACCTTGAATTTTGGAGAAACCTTATGAAAATCATCTGTATCGGACAATCCACCTTAGACATCAGTATGCCTCTGGAACAGCCCATCATCGAAAATCTCAAATATAAGATCACTGGAAAGCTGGAATCGGCAGGGGGCCCTTCCACCAACGCTGCGCTGCTTTTAGGCCGTTGGGGCGAAGCGGTGACCTTGGTATCACGCTTAGGCCAAGACATCTACGCCAATCTGATTCTTGAGACAATGAAGTCAAGTCATGTGAAACACATCCCGGTTCCTGCTGTGAATTTCAGAACCCCGGTCAGTGTCATCCTCACCAACAAGATCTCCGGTGATCGGACCATCTTCAACGCCCCCGGACAGATCGATCCTTGCGATCTGGCGTTGCCTGAGTCTTATGACCTGATGCTGTGTGATGGTCATGAACCTGAAGTGACCCATCGTTTCCTGGATCAGCACCCTAACGTCATTTCCGTGATCGATGCGGGTGGGTATCGTGAGACGACGGTCGACCTGGCCAAACGCGTGACCTGGTTGGTCAGTTCCCAGAATTTTGCGGAAAGCACTACCCAAGTCAAGATCGACATCCGTGATCCCAAAACCTGGAAAGCCCTTTTTGATAAAATGCATGAACTCAATGCCCGGCCCATCGTGACCTTGGGTGATCAAGGCTGTCTCTATGAAGCCGATGGCACAATTATACATATGCCGGCCTTTCCGGCCAAAGCCATCGATACCAATGGTGCCGGAGACATCTTCCATGGGGCTTTCGTGTATGGTTTAGCCCATGGAATGCCTTTAAAAGACATCCTGACGATGGCCTCCATGACCTCTTCGATTTCTGTGACCCGGCGCGGCGGCAGTCTCGCTATCCCGTCACTGGATGAAGTCCAAAACGCACTGAAAGCCATTTAAATCAAGATCTTGGGTTTGCCTTTTTGAGCCAAGCACTACCCTAAAAAAGGGGTCTTGGTGTATAATGAAGGGTATGCAAAAAGATGTCATCTATATTCAGGGTGCCAGAGAGAACAACCTCAAAAACATCACCCTCACCATTCCCCGCAACAAACTGGTCATCATGACCGGCCTTTCAGGCAGCGGTAAAACCTCCTTGGCTTTTGATACGATCTATGCGGAAGGCCAGAGACGCTATGTCGAATCGCTGAGCGCATATGCCCGCCAGTTTTTAGGCAACACCGAAAAACCGGATGTCGATGTCATCGAAGGCTTATCCCCAAGTATCTCCATCGATCAGAAAACGACCTCACATAATCCCAGATCCACCGTGGGTACGGTAACCGAGATCTATGATTATCTGAGGCTTTTATATGCGCGTGTCGGAACCCCGTATTGTCCGACCCATCATGAGCCCATCGTCGCCCAAACCATCCGACAGATGGTGGACAGGGTCATGACTGAACCGGATGGGGAACGGCTTCAGATCCTGGCTCCCATCGTTCATCACGACAAAGGAAGCCAAAAAGAGCGCTTGGATAAACTGCGTAAAGAAGGCTATATCCGAGTCAGAGTCGATGGTGAAAACAAGCTTTTGGAAGACGAGATCACCTTAGATAAAAACAAAAAACACGACATCGACGTCATCGTCGACCGCATCGTCAAACAAGCCGACAGTACGTCCCGTCTTTATGATTCGATTGAAACCGCCTTGAAACTGGCCAATGGCCTGTGTGTGGTCGTGGCTTCCGGTGAGGAACTCTTATTCTCCAGTAATTATGCCTGTCCCAAATGCGGATTCTCGATCCCTGATCTGCAGCCCAGACTGTTCTCTTTCAACTCGCCTTTAGGGGCCTGTGAACACTGTAAAGGCTTGGGTTCGATCCAGATGGTCGATGTGGATTATCTGATCCCTGATAAAAGCAAGTCCGTCCTACAAGGCGGCATCGTGTACTATAAAAATATCCTGAATACGGAAAACATCGAATGGCAGGTCTTTGAGACCTTAGCCAAACACTATAAGATCGATCTTCATAAGCCCATCAAGGAACTGAGCCCAAAAGAACTTCAGATCCTATTGATCGGATCTCCCGAACCCATTAAGTATTCCATCGAGACCCGCTCCGGCAACTCCTACAGTAAAAATGACTTCATCGAAGGCGTACAGACCTTGATCCAACGCAGACACATGGACACGACCTCTTCCATGGCGCGTGAATGGTATCAGACCTTTATGGCCGAAAGTCCTTGTCCGGTCTGTAAAGGAAAACGTCTTAATCCGATGGCCCTGTGTGTTCAGGTCGGCCCAAAAAACATCAATGAATGGACCCAGATGTCGGTCAAACAAGCCTTGTTGTATATGGATGTCTTATCCTTGAAACCGATGCAGAAAGAAATCGCCCATCTGGTGCTCAAGGAAGTACGGGAACGTCTCAACTTCCTCAAAGACGTCGGTTTGGAGTATCTGACCTTGGATCGTATCGCAGGAACACTATCAGGCGGAGAAGCCCAAAGAATCCGTCTGGCAACACAGATCGGATCCAGACTGACGGGTGTCCTGTATGTCTTGGATGAGCCCTCCATCGGTTTGCATCAGCGCGACAACATGAAACTGATCAATACCTTGAAACAAATGCGTGATCTGGGCAATACCCTGATCGTTGTTGAACACGATGAAGAAACCATGATGCAATCCGATTACATCATCGACATCGGACCCGGAGCCGGCAATGACGGCGGCGAAGTCGTCGCGGTCGGAACCCCTCAGGAACTCATTGATCATCCCACCTCGATCACCGGCAAGTATCTCGCCGGGATCCTCAAGAATCCCTATCCCGAAACCCGCAGAAGCGGTAACGGTAAAGTCATCCATATCGAAAAAGCCAGTGAAAACAACCTGAAAAAGATCCCTGTGGATTTCCTCCTAGGGACCTTGAATGTTGTCACCGGTGTTTCCGGAAGCGGAAAATCGACCCTGGTCAATGATGTCTTAGGAAAATCCCTCGCTCAATTCTTAGGCAAGCCCAAAGTCAAACCGGGTTTGGTTGAGAAAGTCACCGGAATGGAAGAAATCGACAAACTGATCGAAATCGATCAGGATCCCATCGGTCGTACTCCCAGGTCCAATCCTGTCACCTATACCGGGGTCTTCGATGACATCCGTGATCTCTTTGCCTTAAGTCCTGAAGCCAAGATCCGCGGCTATGACAAATCCCGCTTTTCCTTCAACGTCAAAGGCGGACGCTGCGAACTGTGTCAAGGGGATGGCGTCAAACGCATCTCCATGCATTTTCTGCCTGATGTCTATGTGCCCTGCGAAGAATGCGGCGGCAAGCGTTATAACTCAGAAACCTTGGAAGTCACGTATAAAGGTAAAAACATCTATGATATTCTAGAGATGACCATCGATGAATCCCTGATCTTCTTCACCAACATCCATAAGATCCATCATCGTCTTCAGACCTTGCAGGATGTCGGCTTAGGATACATCAAATTGGGCCAATCGGCCACTACCCTATCGGGCGGTGAAGCCCAGCGTGTCAAACTGGCCAGCGAGCTGCAACGCAAAGCCACCGGCAGAACGGTCTTCATCATGGATGAACCCACCACCGGTCTTCACAACTATGATGTCGGTAAACTCTTGCCTGTCTTACAGCGCATCGTCGATAACGGCGATACCGTCATCATCATTGAGCATAACCTGGACATCATCAAAAACGCCGACTATATCATCGATCTTGGCCCTGAAGGCGGCGATGAAGGCGGACTGCTGATCGGTACGGGAACCCCCGAAACCATCAGCCAGAATCCAAACAGCGTGACAGGTCAATACCTGAAGAAAGTACTGAGGTAATCTCATGGAAGAATTCGGTAAAGCACTGATTAAAGATCTCAAAGACTTCTTTGGTTTCGAACAAGTCTCAGGCGGCGAGGAAGCCCTCAACCGCTGGGTCATCATCCCCGACATCAACCGTCCGGGTCTTGAACTGTGCGGCTATTTCGTCGGCAGTGAACCGCGCCGTATCATCATCATGGGCAACAAGGAATCTTCCTACATGAAGACCTTGGAACAGGATGTCTTAAAAGAACGTTTAGAAAAACTCAGCGATGAGTTTACCCCCTGTATGATCTTCTCCAAAGACGTGGAGATCCCGCCGGTGCTGATCGAACTGGGCAACTATAAAGATTTCGCGGTCTTCAAATCAACCATGCCGACCTATCAATTGATGGTCGATGTCATCTCCTATTTAAGCGAGAAGCTGGCCCCCAACACCAACGTCCACGGGGTCTTGATTTCCATCTTCGGTAAAGGCGTCCTCATCACCGGTGAATCCGGCATGGGTAAATCTGAAACCGCCCTGGAATTGATCAAAAAAGGCCACATCCTCGTGGCCGATGATCGGGTCGATGTCTACAAGTACCACAATGCGGTCTTTGGTAAATCGACTGAGCTTTTAGAAGGCATGCTGGAAATCCGAGGCATCGGGATCATCGATGTCAATAAGATGTTTGGCGCTTCCGCCACCTTAGCCAAATCCGACATCGACTTTGTCATCGAACTTGAAAAATGGAACGAAGACAAACAATACATGCGTGTCGGTATCGAAGGCGAAGAACAGTTTTATGAGGTCTTGGGCGTCAGGATCCCCATGCAGACGATTCCGGTCAAAGAAGGCCGAAACATCGCCGTCTTGGTCGAATCTGCCGTCACCAACTTCAATCTCAAAGAAAAAGGCATCAATTCATCCAAAGAATTCGAAAAGCGCGTCTATGATTTCATCAAGAGCCAAAATCCAAATAAGGAGTCAAAATGAGTTTCTTTCCCGATCCGTCTACCTTTATCCAAATCGGTTCCCTGTCGATCAAAATGTATGCGGTAAGCATCCTGACCGGAGCCTTCATCACGCTATTTGTTGCCCAAGCCAAACTGGTTAAAATGGGCTATCCCAAATCCATCGCCGAGGATCTTTTCTTCGGAGCCTTGCTTTCCGGCATTGTCGGAGCACGGCTTTGGTATGTCCTGTTCTATAATCTGGATACGTACATCGCCAATCCCATCAGTATCTTTATGACCTGGAACGGCGGTATGGCCATTCAGGGCGGACTGATGCTGGGGGCTTTATACGGTTACTGGTTTGCCAGAAGACGTAAAGTCAATTTCTTAAGAGGCGCCGATGCCATCGTACCGGCCATCCTGTTGGCTCAGGCCGCAGGCCGTTGGGGCAACTTCTTTAACCAGGAAGCCTATGGACGCATCGTCACCGAAGCCTACTACAATTTCTTTCCTTCCGCCATCAAAGACATGATGTTTATCCAAGGCGCATACCGTGAACCCACGTTCCTGTATGAAAGTGTTTTGAATATCCTGGGTTTCTTCGCCATTACGTACGGTTTGAGATATGTCATGAAGCTCAAACGCGGCGATCTGTTTTACGGATACCTCGTTTGGTATGGGATCACCCGATTCATCGTTGAAGGACTCAGAAGCGATTCTCTGTATGTTTGGGGAACCTTAATCCGTACGGCTCAAGTCTTATCGATCTTGTTTATCCTGATCGGGCTCTTGGGTTGGGCCGGCGTCTTTACCCGTTTCTTCAAGAAACCCAAACCCCTCATCCTGTTTGATCTGGATGGGACCTTATTGGATACTGAACCGTTGATCATCGAAACCTTCAGACAGACCCTGCATAAATACAAACCGGATCTCGTCTTGACCCGTGACCAGGAAATCGCACTGTTGGGCCCGACCCTGCATGAAAGCCTGGAAAAATATCTGGATCCTGAAGACGCCAAGACCGCCTTTGACGATTACCGTAAGCTCAACATCGATCTTCATCCGTCGATGATCAAAACCATGCCTCACGCAAAAGAACTCCTGGAAGAACTCAAGACCCAAGGTTATCCGATGGCGGTCGTTTCCTCCAAAAAGAAAGAAGCCGTTCGTTTGGGTCTGGAATTGACCCAGTTGGATGCCTACTTCCTGACCATCATCGGTTATGACGAAGTCAAAAAATACAAGCCTGATCCGGAAGGACTCTTGACCGCATGTAAGACATTGAATCTGTATCACGATGATGCGATCTATGTCGGAGATACCGACACCGACATGATTGCGGCTGATCGGGCAGGGATGTTTAGTGTTGCCTTGATCACCCACGAAGAACGCAAAGAAGCCTTACTGAAGACCAACCCCAATGCGTCGATCAATGATTTGATGGAACTGATTCCCGTCTTAGGAAAGAACATCTCATGGACAAGATCTACGACTTAGCCATCATCGGTGCCGGTCCTGCCGGCATGACCGCTGCCATCTACGCCAAACGCGCCGGATTGGCGGTCATCATGTTTGAAGGTTCTGCCCCGGGCGGTAAGCTCGTCAAGACCTTTGAAATCGACAATTGGCCGGGTGAAAGCCACATCTCAGGGGTCGATCTCGCCATGAAGATGTATCAGCACACCTCCGAGCTTGACATCGAAATGGATTTTGTCGGGGTCAAAATGATCCATGACGGGGTCCATAAAGTCCTTGATCTGGAAGATGGACGTACAGTCAGTGCCAAAGCCGTCATCTTAGCCACCGGCACGATCGAAAACAAGATGAATGTTCCCATGGAAGATCAATTGACCGGACACGGTGTCAGTTTCTGTGCCGTTTGTGACGGGGCTTTCTATAGAAACAAACACGTCGTCGTCATCGGCGGAGGCAACTCCGCTTTAGAAGAAGCCGTCTACTTGACGCAGTTTGCGAATAAGGTCACCATCGTGATCCGCAGAGATGTGTTCAGAGCCGATAAATCAGCGCAAGACCATGCCTTAACGCATCCTAAGATCGAAGTCATCCGTCATACTGTGCCTGTCGCCGTCATCGGTGAAACCAAAGTCACCGCGATCCGTCTGCGTAATCTGGAAACCAAAGCAGAATATGATGTTGCGACGGATGGGATCTTCCCCTACATCGGTGCTGCAGCCAATACCTCGGCCGTAGCCCATCTGAATGTGCTGGACGAAGGCGGATACATGATCGTCAATGAAAAGATGGAATCCAAAATCCCCGGACTCTATGGCGCAGGCGATGTCTGTGTCAAGCCTTTACGACAGATCGTGACTGCCGTTTCAGACGGAGCCACAGCGGCTCAAATGGCCTTCCACTATATCCAATCCCTCAAAGAGAGCTAAAAGGCTCTCTTTTTTATGCGGTTCACACTCATCGTGGATAGAAATACCTAAGGAAAGACCCTATAATTAAATCAACGGGGGATAGGAATGAAAGCACAAACGTCGGATATTGTGAAACACCAGGATGCGTGGTACAATAAAATCCGAGGATATCGTATGAAACGTCGCGTCATTTTACTGACTGGGATCTCTGGTGCCGGGAAAACCACCACCATGGGCATTCTGGAAGATATGGGTTATCACTGTATCGACCAGTTTCCAGTCAACCTGCTTAAAGATTTGAGAAATCTGATCATCAAGGGGACCGATCCCCGTTTTGAGAACGTGGTCATCTCCATGGCCTTACAGGACTTTGAAAGCTTCCATTCAACCCTCAGAGGTTTAGACATCGATCTTAGGGTCGTCTTTTTGGAGGCCTCTCACGATGAACTGCTGAAACGCTATAAGTCGACCCGCAGAAATCACCCTCTGCTGATCTCCAATAAGGTCACGACCTTAGAAGAGGCCTTGACCTATGAAGCAGAGAATTTAAAACGTCTGAAAGAGACCTCGTTTACAGGGATCGATACGACCTTCTTGAAAGGCACCGAACTCAAGAGCCGTCTCAATAAGATGTTTAATCTGGGTACACAACCGACCTTTTCGATCAGTTTTGTTTCATTCGGGTATAAAAACGGGGTACCGCTGGATGCGGATCTTCTGTTTGATGTGCGTTTCTTACCCAATCCGTTTTGGGATGAAACCTTAAGAGAATACAGCGGAGAAGAAAAGATCATCGAAGACTTCGTCTTGGGTCACGAAGAGACCCAAGTCTTCATCAAAAAACTGAAATCCTTTTTGGATTATGCCTTTAAAGAGTACGTCAACGAAGGGAAGAACCATTTTACCGTCGGGATCGGCTGTACCGGGGGAAAACACCGTTCTGTTGTCTTGGTGAATGAGTTCTATAAGATCTACAGCCAGAAATACCATTGTTTCAAGGAGCATCGCGACCTTCAATGACGTCCATTAAGAAAGTGGTGGTGATCGGAGGGGGTACCGGTCAATCCATCATTCTGAGAGGTTTAAAATTACTCCCCGATATCCAGCTCTCCACGATCGTAACGGTTGCGGATGACGGAGGATCGACAGGACGCTTACGCAGAGCCTATCAGATCCCGGCGATGGGGGATATCCGTAATGTCATGTTGGCTTTGGCTGAAAGCGAAAGCCTTTTGGCCGATCTGATGAGTTACCGTTTTGAACCTGAAGAGGAACACTCGGAAAGCGAATTGAGCGGCCATAATCTGGGCAACATCATCTTAACGGCACTGACCACCAAGAGCGGATCCTTTATGGAAGCCATCTCTCTGATCTCCAGTGTCCTTAAAGTCAAAGGGGACATCATCCCTTCGACCTCACAAGTCGTGACACTGTATGCGCACATGGAAGACGGAACCATCGTCAAAGGCGAATCCAACATCCCCAAAACCATCAATAAGATCAGAGACGTCTTCTACAATGAACCCGTTTTTGCGACCAAACAAGCCATCAAAGCCCTTGAACAGGCCGATTTGATCGTGTTTGGGATCGGATCCCTCTATACCAGTATCTGTGCCAACCTGATCATTCCCGACATACGTAAGGCGCTACAACGCACCAAAGCGAAGAAAATCTATCTCTGTAACGTCATGACCCAAAAAGGCGAGACCGATCACTATACAATGGAAGACCATGTCTCCACGATCGAAAATCACGCGGAAATCAAAATCGATGAGGTCATCGTCTGTAATGACGAGATCCCGGATCACTTACTACAGAAATATGCGGGACAAAACGCGTATCCGGTCAAGATCCGCGATAAAGCGCATCCTTATAAAGTCATCCGCAGAAAACTCTTACGCTATGACGATGAGCTGATCCGTCATGATTCCTCACGGATCGAGCACGTCATCGGCACTTTGATGAAAGAACAGGATTAACATGTCTTTTACCACCGAAGTCAAAACAGAAATCACCCAACAGCCAATCAAAGACTGTTGTCAGAAAGCCCAGCTTTCGGCTTTGATCCAACTCAATGCCTCGCTGATCATCCATGAACAACAGCTTCAGCTCTTGATCCATTCCGAGAATGCGTCCACCGCCAAGCGTATTTTTAAGTTGCTCAAAGACAGCCATGCGCCTAAGATGGAGCTTTCTGTCACCAAGAAAACCAAACTGGGGAAAAACAATGTCTATGAACTGGAGATCACCTCCAAAGTCAAAGAGATCCTCAGCGATCTGGGATTGATGACCGACAAAGGCATCCAATCCCATCCGTCGAAAAAGATCGTCAGTAAAGAGTGCTGTGCCAGAAGTTATCTGGCCGGGGCTTTTTTGGCGGCCGGCAGTGTCAACTCCCCAACCAAATCCAACTATCATCTGGAGATCGTCACCCAACAGGATGAACACGCGAGCTTCGTTGAAAGCCTGATGAAGCGCTTTGAGCTGCCTGCCAAAACGATCATCCGGCGCAATCAGTTTGTGACCTATCTGAAAGCTTCCGATAAGATCTCTGATTTCCTGCGCATCGTCTCCGCCAACTCCGCGGTCTTGGACTTTGAAGAGATCCGGATCCAGCGTGATTTCCATAACTCACTGACCCGTTTGGACAACTGTGAAGTCGCCAACGAGATGAAGACACAGGCTGCCGCATCCAAACAGATCATGGCCATTGAACGGCTGATCAAGCGGGGCGTCATCGCCAATCTGGATGAACGATACAGCCTTGTCGCACGGCTTCGGATGGAGAATCCCGAAGCCAACCTGAATGAGCTCTGTGAACTCTATGAGGAAGAAACAGGGACCGCGATCAGTAAGAGCGGGATCAAACATCGTCTGACCAAACTGATGGGGATGGTGTAGAATAAGTGTGGAATGTCCCATAATTGAAACAAGCGATTGTGGTATAATGCGATAGTTATAGATAACGAAACGAAGAGGACTCACTATGAAATACGTACGTTTAGCAATGAAAGTCTTAGCCTTGATCTTACTGTGTACAGCACTGTTCACCAACCACATCCTTCCGGTCATGTATCTGATCGGCATCGGCGCGGTCGAGATCCTGTTGTTGCTTTTGGTTTGGAGAAGGAAGGTCCTGCAGATCTTTGTGGTCATCGCCATGATCGTCAGTTCATTCGGACTTCTGTATTCCGAAAACATCATCGCCCGTCTCATTACCTATAACCCACTGGCCACCAATTCCGTCTCTTTCTTTACCTTAAAAGATTCTTCGATCTTAACCATCAAGAGTGCCATCAATAAAAAGATCGCGACCTCTTCACTGGTTGAAGGCAAACTGATCGAAGTCATCCAAACTCAATTAGAAAAACAAGGCTATAAAGAGACCCTGAGTACGTTCGAAGGGGTCACCGAAGGCATCGACGAACTGTATAACGGTACCATTGATGTGCTTGTCTTGGATGAAGCCTACATCGATACGATCTTGATCGTCGATCAGGATTTCTTACTGAAAACCAAAGTCATCTGGGCCATTCAGAACACCGTCGAACGGGTTCCGATCGTGTCTGAAAAAGATGTTTTAACGGAATCGTTTACCCTGTATATCGAAGGCAATGACACCTATGGGGCCTTAAAGACCCAAGGTCGCAATGACGTCAACATTCTGATGACCATCAATCCGATCACCCATTCGATCAAGATGGTTTCGATCCCCAGAGATTCATATGTCGCTTTAAACAAAACAGCCTGCGGTCTGAGTCAGTATCTCACCAATACGATGGATAAACTGACCCATGCGGGCGTATGGTCCACCGGCGTCAACTGTATCGTCGGTACCTTGGAAGATACCTTCAACATCAAAATCGACTATTACCTGCAGATGAACTTCAGTTCCTTCAAGGGCATCATCAAAGCCTTGGGGACCATTGAAGTCTATAATGCGCAAGCCTTTACCGAAGACATCTCCGGTCTGAAATACTTCTATGAACAAGGCACCATTCAGTTGGATTCACAACGGGCCATCTACTTCGCCAGACAACGTCACGGTTTCATCATGGGCGATCTGCAGCGGGTCAAGAATCAGCAGGAAGTCATCAAAGGCATCATCGCCAAGGTTACCGATATTTCTACCTTAACCAAGATCGAATCCATCGTTTCTGCCGTACAAGGCACCATCGATACCAATATGCTTCCGGAAGAAATCATGGCTTTGGCCAGAGTTCAGATCCAAAATCTCAGCTTCGGCTGGACCCTCAGTTCATTTGACCTGACTGGTCACAGTGACTCACAAGGCACCTTGACCATGGGTTTTGGCAGACCTCTGTATGTCTACCAACTGGATCCGGAATCTGTCGCTGCCGCCAGACAAGCCTTGATTGACAATATGGTCATCCCTGAGAACAACTAATGGCACAACTTTGGCAGACCATCAAAAACAGCCGGTCTTTAGCGGTTGATCTTATTTCTGTCTTTGTTGCCTACTTCTTCGCCATCCTGGTCCGTTTCGATTTCTCCGTCAGTGTCCCTGATTTTCAAGGACGTACGGCAGAGTTCTATTTTCAGCTGTTGATCAAACAAAGCTGGATCATCGTCATTGTGTACCTGATCATTTTCAAAGCACTGAAAATCGATAAGACGATCCAAGGCTTGGCTTCCGTCTATGAAGCGACCCGTGTCATCATCGGGGCTTTATTGGGCGCCATCATCCTGTTTCTTTTGGCTCAGGCTGACCAGATGTTTCAATTGGGTTTCCTGCAGCGTTTCAACCTATCGATCTATCCTTTCCAAGCCTTGATCCTGATCATGTTTATGGAGTTTACCCGTTTCTATAAACGCATGCCTCAGCTTTTAAGAGGCAAACATAAAGCCGCCAGACAAGATGATCTCAATACCCTGATCATCGGAGCGGGGGCTGCCGGATCCATGTTGTTTAAGGAAGTCAGTACCAATCACACCTACAAAAGCACCATTCTCGGTTTCATCGATGATGATTCATCGAAAACAGGCAAATCCATCGGAGGCGTCCAAGTTTTAGGCACCATGGATAAACTGAACGATCTCGTCAAAAAATTAGAGATTCAACAGATCTATGTCGCCATGCCCAGTGTTTCCTTACCCATCCAAAAATCCATCATCCAACAGTGTTATGACTCTGGCTGTAAAGTCAAAGTCCTGTCTTCGACCCAAGACATGATGAGTTCCAGCGGGATCAAAAACAACCTCCATGACCTCAACATCGAAGATCTTTTGGGTCGTAATGCGATCACCATGGATAACTCTGCCTTGCATGAATTCTTAGGCAACAAAGTCGTCCTGATCACCGGTGCTGCCGGGTGCGTTGGTCAGTACATCTGTGAGCAGCTGT
>CAZLWH010000009.1:19199-25667 GCA_964563265.1 uncultured Erysipelotrichaceae bacterium | reverse complement strand
CGATCAAGCGATCGCTGACTTCCATGACTTCATTAAGATCAGCACTGATCAATAGAATTGCCACATCCTTATTGCGCATCTTGATCAGTTCATGATGAATGAATTCTTCCGATCCGATGTCGATGCCTCTGGTTGGTTGTTCGGCGATCAGGATCTTAGGCGAAGTGTTGGTTTCTCTGGCAACGACCACTTTTTGGATATTACCGCCAGAGAGGCTTTCGATCTTTGTTTTGGAATTCTTGGTCTTGACTGAAAACATGGTGATCAGACGATCTGCCAAAGCATAGATGTTTTTATTGTTCATGAAGATCTTGCCGTTGATGTCAGGACGTTTATAGTAGGTCGAGATCATGTTCTCAGCGACACTGGCGCCTTGCGCGATCCCGTCTTTCATGCGGTCTTCAGGAATATAAGCCATTCCTGCAGCACGTCGTTGTTCGATGTTCATCGAGGACAGTTCTTCACCTTCGATGTACCACTTTCCGGAATTGAATCGGCCCATTCCAACCAAGCCTTCAATCAGTTCATTCTGACCGTTGCCTTGAACCCCGGCAATGCCCAAGATCTCTCCGGCACGGACCCCAAAGGAGACGTGTTTTAGCACAGGGATTCCTTTTTTGACCAGATTGATATCTTCTACCTTAAAGGATAAAACATCCTTGTTGGTCGGTTCTTTGAACTGATCATAAGACATGATGATTTTTCTGCCCACCATCAATTCGGTCATCTGATCGATCGTGATGTCTTTGTTGTCGAAAGTACCACGGCTTTCCCCGTTTTGCATGATCGTGATCCGATCACTGATGGCTTTGACTTCATTGAGTTTATGCGAGATAAACAGGATGGTATGTCCCATTTCTTTAAAATGCTTGAGATTGTCGAATAGGACTTCCGTTTCCTGCGGTGTCAATACCGCAGTCGGTTCATCCAGAATGATAACTTCGGCGTTTCTGTAAAGAGTCTTCAGGATCTCAACTTTTTGTTTGGCGCTGACTGCCAGCCGGCCAACCTGTTGAGTGACGTCCATATCAAAATTGTAGCGCTGTGCTAAGGCTTTGGTAACGCGGACAGACTCTTTCTTATTGAGGAAGATTTTGTTTTTTAGAGGCTCCATGCCCAAGACGATATTCTGAGCAACGGTGAAATCATCGATCATCATGAAATGCTGATGAACCATACCGATGCCGTTCTTGATGGCTTCCATGGAATTGGAGAAGTGAATCTCCTTGCCCTTATAAACGATCTTGCCTGCAGAAGGATGCTCGATGCCAAATATCATTTTCATTAAAGTCGATTTACCGGCTCCATTTTCGCCAACGACAGAGTGGATCTCACCTTTACGGAAAGATACGCTGACATTACGATTGGCGACTACCCCGTTGGAATAAATCTTGGTAATATCGGTCAACTCAAGTATATTATCGTTCATGGGTTTTCCCTTTCTAGAAAAATAAGTGCTCTACACCTGTGGTGTAGAGCACTTTAAAATCAATCGTGTTCCAGTTTATTGAACAGGAGCTACTGCAGCTTTAATAGCATTCCATTCATCCGCGGTCAAGGTCAAAGCATTCTTGACAACGATTTCTCCGGAGACGACTTTTGCTTTATAGGCAGCAACAACGTCACGGATGGAAGCCGGTAATGCGTTATAGATATCATTTTCAGCCAAGGCAACACCGTTTTCCTTGATACCCAAAACTTCGATGGTATTGTAAGGAAGGGTTTCATCCATGAAGCGTTCAACGGCTTGCAGAATGGCCAAGTCAACATTCTTTGTTCCTGAGGTCAGGATCAGTTTCTGTTTGGCAGGATCGCTGGCAAACAATAAAGCTTGGTCGGCATCAACGCCTAATGCATAGTGTTGAGCTTCAACAGCAGCATCGAACAAACCGTTTCCGGTTCCTCCGGCAGCGTGGAAGATGATGTCGGCGCCAGCAGCATACATGTTCAAGGCAATTTCTTTACCCTTAGCAGCATCGCTGAAGCTTCCAGCATAACCGATGATGATTTTGACATCCGGATTAGCGGCTTGAGCACCTTGGATGTAGCCGTACAGGAAGTCATTGATTCCGCTGAATTCCATACCGCCGATTGCGCCGATGATGTTTTGAGTATCGTCGGAGAATTCGAGGTTGGTCTTGGTGACTAAACCGGCAACCAAACCAGTCATGAAACCAAGTTCGTTGGCTTTATAGAACATAACATAGGTGTTTGAGTTCGTAGGCGCAGCAGAGTTGTCAAAGTTGATGAACTTCTTATCAGGGAACTCAGCAATGACTTTTTCGAAAGTCGGGGTAGCTTCCCAGTTGCCACCGATGATGACATCATAGTCACCTTCGCAAGCATCTCTGTAGAAATTTTCCCATTTACTTTGGTCAGTGCCCATTTCAATGATGGTGGTAACTGATCCTTCGATTTGTTCTTCAACGAGCTTCATGCCGTTGGCAACAACGTCGAAATAGGATTGGTCTCCACGGAAAGGAATCAATAAAGCAACTTTGACGGTCGCTTCAGCTTCCTTTTTTGGTGCACAAGCGGTTAAGCCTGTGGCCAAGAGTGCAACTAATAACACTGTTAATACTTTCTTCATATTTCCTCCATATCAAGAAAAATCAGACGTACTGATTTTTATGACCAATTTTTGGTTCCACCCATATTTTATAGGAATCATGCACATACTTATCGTACGAGACGCATAAATCTTAAGTTCATTATAAGCCAGGAAGGGTCTACTTTCAATGAAATTCGAGACAACATTTCACAACTCTATCACATTTCACAATCCAGATTTTTAGTAAGAAACAAGCAGAAACAGGTTTCGCTTTTTTAGCGTGATGATGGATCAGCGGGCGTTATGAGTAAAATCGACGATCTTTGTAATGATGTCGGGTGAGAAGGTCAAGGGGTCGGTATGTTCGGCATTGACGACATAGTCCACGGATACCGAGGCTTTGCCTTGTGAACACAGTGCCTCAACAAATTCCTGCGTCTGAAGATAAGGCACCATGGTATCTGCCAGACCATGGATCAGATAAAACGGGATCGTGTTATTTTTGACGTAGCTGATCGGATTGGCCTTGGCTGTCCAAGTCAGATCCTGATCAAAGGGCTTACCCAGCCAGAAGGTCATGTAGTGATCCTCATCGCTGGAATTCCAGTCATCAACAATTCCTAATGCTTTTTTATGGTCATTCATTTTAAGCAAATCAAAGACACCGTAATGGGTGATGACACCGGCCAAATCTTCACTTACAGAGGCATAGCCTTGTTTCAAGTCGTGAAGATCGGTATTGAGGGTCAAACCCACCAAAGCGGCCACATTGGATCCGGCCGATTCGCCCCAGATGAAGAGTCGATCCGCATCAATATTGAGTTTGTCCGCATTGGCTCTGAAGTAACGGATGGCTGCTTTGACGTCATAGACGGATTGAGGAAACGGTGCTTCCAAAGCTAAGGTATAGGAAAGCAAGGCCACTGCGACCCCGTGAAAGGCCGGTTGGATCATTGGTCCCATGAATTTGGATCGCTTATAGCCACCGACCCAACCACCGCCGTGAATGACGATGATCAACGGGCTTTTCTTGGTTTTGTCTTGTCGGTAAAGATCATAAGTAAATTTGCCGTTTTCCATATAAGGCACATCCAGTGCTTCTACGGGATAGGCACTCAAATCCAGCGCTCCTAAATCAAACTTCATGAATTCTTTCATACGGTCAGAGTAAATCGGTGACATGGTGTTCTCCTTTATTTGATTTCGATGTCGGTAACGCCCAAGGATGAGGCAAGAGCCTGACATCGATTCATTTCTTCCAGACTGGCATTATTGAAGCCCAAGCGCTGTAATCCTTCATCCCGGACTCCGAAAGGCCGGTATCGCAATAATTTCAGGGGGGCTTTATCCGTGATGATCTTACTGACTTCACGCACTGTGGTTTCATTCTGATCTTCTTTGTTGGGTAAGATGACGATCCTGACTTCCTGTAGTTTGCCTGCTTCCAGCAGTTCTTTCAGATTCTGCAGGACAACGGTATTATCCGCTTGGGTCAGCTCCTGATGAAACTTTGGATCAAAAGCCTTAACGTCCAACATGACCCCATCGGTCACCTTCATCAAAGCAGGATAATCCGCAAAGCGCTTGAATCCGTTGGAATCCAATAAGGTTGATAGGCCTTCTTGTTTGACCAGGGTAAAGAACGCTTCCAAGAACTCAGGATTATTCATACATTCACCGCCGCTGACCGTCACCCCTTTGATGAAGGGTTTGACTTCTTTGACTTTATCCAGCAGTTCATGTTCATTCAGGGTCTTGATTTTCGGGGTCGCGCTGTATTTACAGACACGGATACAGGTATCGCACTGAGTACAGTTGGCTTCATTCCAAACGACTTTACCGTCGATCATGGCCAAGGCATCGGAAGGACAGGTCTTGACGCAATCCCCGCAATGGATACAGAGCTTGATGGTTTCAGGGTTATGGCAATACCAACATTGAAAGGGACACGACTGCAAAAAGATGGCCATCCGGTTACCGGGGCCATCTACGCTTGAGAAATTGATGATTTTATTGATTGGGGCTTGCGCCATTATTTGACGACCGTGCGGTCGAAAGCGTGAGCCAGATCACGGGATCCTTGACCCAAAACGCTCGCATCATTCAATACGGCTTCTTTTTTATCAAGTCTGGCAAGCTCGCTGCGTTTGACCAGATAACCGGTGACGCGAACAACATCGTTGTTTTCACAGTAGCCAGAGAAATAACGCATTCCGCCATCCAATGCACCGCGGATGATATCGACCACAGCGTCGGGTGATTTCTTCCAGGTTTCTTCAAAACGGAAAATATCGCCGACTCCTGTCGGGAAGTATTTGTGGAAACGGGTCGAATGCTGGATCTGTTTGAGGATCTCAGGTTCGGCACCGATCGGAATACGGACACCCGGGGATGAATCCGGTCCGTCTTTTTCGATTCCGACTTGCGCATGCAGCCAGTAACGGTTTCCGCTGTTTTCGCTGTATGGGGCAGGATGTTTCGCAATGAAATCATCCAGAGAAGCTATGATCTTGACACCCAAGTCATCCGCCGCTTTATCGTGACCATACCCGTGTTGGGCATCTTTGCCAAGCAGGGTATTGACGGCTTCAGCCAAACCAACCAAACCAAACATGCCTACAAAATTCTTACGATCGAGGAAACCTTCCCTGATCAGGTAACTGCTCTTGAAAAAGGCGGCTTCTTCATTCATGAATTTGATGCGGGTATCCATGTGTTCCGCCATCAGCTTTGCATATTTTGGTAACACAGTATTGATAAAATCATCCGGAGATTTGGCTAATTTCGCAATGTTGTTGAGGCGCAGTCTGGGTAAAGTATAACCGCCGCCTGCGATGCGAAGTCCATTATAGCAACTCGCTAAAGCATATTTATCCACACCGAACTCAGAAGTAAACATACGGTGATTGGCGAAACTTGGTTTCGCAGTCACCAGCATCGTTTTCGCAGCCAGTGCGGCAAACTCATTGGAGGTCAGTTCTGGATCATATTTTAAAGTCAGGTTTGGTATGGCACACTGCATCTTTTCAGTCTGGCGCAAAATCATGCGTCCGGCTTTGGTATCAACAGGTCCGATGTTGGCATGGACGAAAGAGTCATTTAAGGTACGGTCGACGTTGAGCAAAAACAGGCCAATGGCTTTTTCGGCTTCTTTTTCATCATCGACAAAGGGATCCAGAAGGACATCGAGATTTCCCAGGAAAACCGGGAAAGTCGAGACGGAAGGCACATGACGATACATAATCAATAAGGCATTGGTGGCTTCCCAAATGTCTTTTGGAGGATCGAGTTCAAGGAAGGCACTGCCCTTTTTCATCAGAATCGAATAATCAGGAACGATATAACGGGGACGGAAAGGCAAAGCCCCTTCAAAGAGGTCACAAATAAGACCCGCTTCTTTGGCTTTGGTAAATTCAGGATCGACAAAGACACTGTGATCGGTATTCTCACCCAGCTTCGCAAGATTGATGACTTGCTGCTGATAAGTGAGTGTTTTATCGGTGACGATAGTGTAAGCATCTGACATAAAATAGCCCTCCGTTTATCAACCATTATATAACATATCTGTCGATTTTGCACAAGCAAACCTATCATAATGTATAATGATTCCAAGAGGTTCATCATGAAAAAAAGACCCAATATCCTGATCATTACGACGGATCAGCAGCGTTATGATACGCTGGGCATCGACAATCCCGTCATTAAGACACCGACTCTGGATCGATTAGCGTCAGAAGGACTGCGTTTTAACCAAGCTTATTCCCCCAATCCGGTCTGTGTTCCGGCCCGATACAATCTGTTGACCGGCTTATCCAGTAAACAC
Organism: uncultured Erysipelotrichaceae bacterium; assembly: GCA_964563265.1. Taxonomy (GTDB): domain Bacteria; phylum Bacillota_I; class Bacilli_A; order Erysipelotrichales; family Erysipelotrichaceae; genus UBA2212. The sequence continues at coordinate 19,293 of CAZLWH010000009.1, read as the reverse complement.
CACGGCTTTGACGACAATGATTTCGCCCATGTGAGACATCTTCCGTTTGATGTTCCGACTTTTCCTCAGCTTTTAAGCGATGTGGGCTATGAAA
>CAZLWH010000009.1:0-19189 GCA_964563265.1 uncultured Erysipelotrichaceae bacterium | reverse complement strand
GCCATCGGAAAGATCCACTTTCAACCCAATCGGGATGCCAGAGGCATCCATCATTACCTGATGATGGATGAGATCCCGCATTACCGTGAAGAAGACGATTATGCCCTGTATCTTAAACAAAGCCATCCGGAGATTTCCAGTATCCACGGGGTCAGAGATCCCTTATACATGATGCCTCAGACCTCGATGGTCGAACTTGAACACCATGGATCGGTGTGGGCTGCTGATCGCAGTATCGAAACCATCAAGCGGATCGGAGGTAAGCGTCCGTTTATGATGTGGACCGGTTTCGTTCATCCCCATCCTCCGCTGGATGTCCCCAAAGAATTCTCGGATCTGTATAAGGATGCCCCCATCAAACCTTGTGTCAAAGCCTTATCTGAAGGCAGTTGGCTGGCAGAAGAAAACAAAAACATCGTCCAGTATCCGGATGAGGCCGTATTGAAACGCTTCAAAGAACTCTACTACAGCGCCATCACCTTGGTGGATACCCAGATCAAACGGATCCTTGATGCCCTTGAAGAAACCGGAGAACTTGATAATACCCTGATCTTGTTTTGTTCAGATCACGGGGAAATGCTGGGGGACTTAGGGGCCTTTCAGAAATTCTTGCCTCATGATGCCAGTGCCCGTATCCCGATGATCCTGCGCTATCCACCCAAAGTCAAAGCAGGGACTCAAAGCGAAGCCTTGGTCAGTCTCAGTGATGTCCTGCCGACGATCCTGGATCTGGTCGATATTCCTTATCCGGCTCCTCACGCTTTGATTGGAAAGAGCCTGTTTGATCTCTCAGATCGATCTTCCACCATTTTGGAACACGGTAAACAGGAACGCCGTTGGCTATCGCTGGTTACGGTGAACTATAAATACACTTATTATTATGGCGGAGCACGGGAAGAACTGGTGGATCGGATCAATGATCCGTTTGAACAGTTCAACCTGATGGATAAACCGGATCCCAAACACAGAGCGCTGGCAGATGGATTCAAAGCCAAGCTGATCGAGTGGGAAAGCAAGCACGGCTTATCCGATCATCTCAAAGACGGGACCTTTATGTTTTATGAGACCCCAAGTCCAATGGCTTTCGCAGGAACAGGACCCATCATCTTTCCCTTTGTGATCACAGATCCCCTCGAACGATCCAAGATTGCCTCACTGGCTTCTCAAATCATCGACAGTGTCAAAGCCGAACCAACAATCGATCTGAGCCGTCACGACTTCTCCTATATGATCAAAACCGGTCAGTTGACTTTGGATGAGGTTGAAAACATCATCGCCGCAGATAAGAAAAACAAAGGACGATAAGACCGTCACTTCAATAAAAATCCTGAATAGCTTCAGGATTTTTTATGATGACAGATGTTTGATTTCTTGGATGTCTTCTTCTTTGATTTTGAAGTGACGGATGACATTTTTAAGATGATTCTCATTGACGCACAGGATCAGATGTTTCTGTGTTTTAAGGGCTTCCTTTAGAATCCTCGCATAACCCAAACCCAAGATCTCGACTTGGCCGATCTCATCCATGACGAGGGTCTCTATTTTCGGATTCGTAAGCGCGCTTTCCAGGATCTTTTCAGCCTGATAGAACGCATCCTTTGAAAAGACAAAGGGTCCGTAGAGAAAGAAATCTTGATAGTGATGGTCAACCGTTTTGATACACAGGGCTTCGATCGTCTGTTTATCGGTGATACGCATCAGATCGTATCCCATCAAGCGCTGATCTTTATCGATGCGTTTGACACACGCATAACCATCAACGGATCCCGGTTTTAGTGTGTCGACCCACTCAAGTAAAGTCTTTGTCTTTCCTGAATTGACTTTTCCGCAGATGAAAGTGACGAAGGCCATCTCAGAGGACCCACTGGATCCAGATCGCCAAAGCACAGGTCGAAAGAGCCAGTTTCCATTGGGGGTCGAGTTTGATCCTGACGGGATCATAACGCAACAGCAGACTCATGATCAAGGCGTTGACGGCACTTTCAACAACCAGAAACTTCAAGGTCACTTCCAGTCCGCTGGTAACCAAGCCTGCAGGAAGATCAAACCATGAGAGACCGACCATATAGATCAGAAATAAGCCTCTCCATAAGAAACCCATGTTGAAATACGAGATGAGATTCGGTTTGGCTTTAGCATTCATGATCATCATCACGGCCAGTCCTTCCATCAAGATCGACAGGGCCGGATTGATGATGCGGATTGGATCACTGCCGGGAATCAGAAAATCAAGCAGCTTCAAGGATGCAGCGATGACCGTCATCTTAAGGATGATGTCTTTTCTGCCGGATGAATCAACAGCCTTTTGGATCAGCCAAAAGGCGGCCGGAAACATCACGAAACCCGGCAATCCGGGAATCGCGATTGCAAATCGATGAATCACATAGCCCAGCGTAACCTCAAGCAAGCCCCAACAACTTCCCCAAAACAGGATTTCAGCCCTCTGTTTTTTCATGGATTCCCTCCCTTTCCATAAAATCTTTAAGCAGGTTCAACGCGACCTGTTTACGATACCTCTTGGTGGATCTCACATCATCGACAGGCATCAGTAATTGTCCATAGCGCTCTAGTGCTAAAGCCACTCTTTCTTTGGGATCCGCCTTCAACAGTGCCAATTCGCTTTCTCTGTCTCGGATGATCTTAGGACCCATCGATCCAAAGGCGATCCTTATATCTCTGTTGTGTTGATCCGTCAGCGCATACAGCGACAGCTTGGTGATCGCATTGGCGTTTCTGGCGCCTACTTTCTTATAGTAAAGAACATGGAAGTCCGTATTTGGAATCATGATTTTGATGATCAGTTCATCCTCTTTCAGTGACGTCTGTTTGGGACCCGTCAAGAATTCACGGATCGGGACTTTCCGTTCTCCGTTTCGTTTGGATCGAAGAAGGATCAGGGCGTCCAGCGCAACCAGCATTGTCAGCGCATCACCGGCCGGAGAAGCATTTCCGATGTTGCCACCCAAGGTAGCGGTATTTCGAATCGCCGGTGAGCCGATCTCCATCAAAGGTCTCTTGATGAAGTGCGGGATCTTGGGATGATTCAGGAGTTCAGCCATAGTGACACAGGCTCCGATACTGATCTGCTCATCATCGATCGTAATCTCTTTCAATGCCTGAATATCCGCGATATAGAGCACGTCATAATGCCAAGCGGGCAAGCGTCCTGCCAAAGCGCGATGACGGATCATCAGGTCGGTTCCTCCCGCAAAGACAATCATCTTCTTTTGAGACAGATGATCCAAAGCGTCATTAAGATCAAGCGGTTTGATCAGGTTTACCATAAACCGTCACCGCCTTTCGATGCTTCCAAGATCCCGTTGACGATCATTGTATATCCGGTACAGCGGCACAGATTGCCTTCGATCGCCACTCTGACTTCTGATTCAGTGGGGTGAGGGTTGACGGACAACAAGGCTTCCGCAGCCAGGATAAAACCTGGTGTACAGAATCCGCACTGGATGCTTCCTGCCTTTTCGAATCCTTTTTTTAGCGCTTCAAAACGAGGCGAGGTTCTGTATCCTTCCAAGGTCACGATGGATTTTCCTTCCGCCATCGCAGCAATGGCCAAACAGGAATTGATCAGCTTTCCATCGATCAATACGGCACAAGCGCCGCACTCGCCTTCTCCGCAGCCTTCTTTGGGAGAGGTCATGTTGAGTGTATTGCGTAAGACATCCAAAAGACGACTAGAAGGGTCGGTGTCTACAGAAACGGCTTTACCGTTTACTATGAAGTTAAGTTTCACGGGTCAAGACCTCCAGGATGATTTCAGGGGTGATCGGGATCGTATTGATTGGTTTTCCGATCGCATGAGAGACCGCATTGGCATACGCCGGAGCAACCCCAATCAGAGGCAATTCACCCAAACCTTTGGCCCCATATGGCCCATCCGGATTGGGATTATCGATCAGTTTGATGGTCAGATTCGGAAAATCATGAGAGGTTGGGATCATGTAGGAGGATAAGGTATCCTGAAGCAGCTTGCCTTGACGGGTCGTCAGTTTTTCCATACTGGCGTATCCCAGTCCCTGCATAAATCCGCCTTCGATCTGACCTTGAACGATCTGTTCATCAATGGGGGTCCCGATATCGTAAACGGCCCACAGTCCAATGACGTTTGGCTGATAGGTCAAGGGATCGATCGTCACTTCAACGACGTTGGCACCCCAGGAATATTCAGGATAGGCATTGCCTTTCATCGTGTCGCTGTTCCAATGCAGATGATCGGGATAGGTGTATCGCTTGGAGATTTCCATTTCACTTTCATCCCAACGCGTTTTCATTTCAATGGCACAGTCCTGAAGCAGTCTCCCGACGATCATGGTGGTTCGTGAAGCCACGGTCGGACCTGAATTGGGACAGGTCAGCGTATCGGGATAGCCTTGATGAATCTGATCAAGCGGTAACCCCAAGGTCATCGCAACGATCTTTCTGAGGGTCGTCAGGACCCCTTGTCCGATCTCGGTATTTGAGACAAAGATATCGACGGTTTCATCTTTGTTTTTTCTGAGCTTGACCAGCGATTTCAACAATTCCATCTCACCCGCACCGGTATAGCCACAACCATGGAAGAAGACGGAATAACCGATCCCATGAAACTGACCGGGTTTGATTTCAGCGCGTTTTTTTGTGTAAGCCGACATGGTGTTGATCGCATCCGTGATCTCATTAAGACGGATGTCCGTTGAGAAAACACCGCAGGTCGATGAGGTATCCCCCTTCTTAAGGAAATAGCGGCGCTTAAACGCCATCGGTTCCTGACCCACTACATTGGCGATATGTTCCATATGACGCTCCATCGCAAAGAAAGCCTGAGGACCGCCAAAACCTCGAAACGCGCCGCAGACGATATTGTTGGTGGCATAGCTTGCGCCGGAGACTTTCAGATTGGGGATCGAGTAGACTCCGCCGACTGAGAAGATCCCGCGCTGCAAAACAACACTGGATAAGCCTGCATAGGCGCCCGCATCTTCTTTGATGTCGATGTCTTGGATGATGATCTTTTGATGTTCATCGAGAACACTGCGGATCCTGATGATGGAAGGATGTCGTTTGGTGGATGCGTTGATGTCTTCCTGACGATCCAAGACCAACTGGATCGGATGACCAGTCTTGATACTGCACAGTGCCGCATGGACGCCTGGAATCGAAGGATACTCTTCCTTGCCTCCAAATCCGCCTCCTGTCGGCAATTGAATGACACGCAAACGCGCATCATCCCAACCCAAGGCCTCTTTCAAGGCATCATAGATATAGTAAGGACACTGCATCGATCCATAGACGGTGATCACCTTGTCTTTATAGATCGCCAGCATCGAATGAGGTTCCAGATAAACATGTTCCTGATAGCCTGTTCTATATGTGTCTTCGATGACGGTCATCTTATCCTTCAGGATCTGATCAGGATCTCCTTTTCGATAGGTATATTGGGCAAAGGTTGCTTTATCGCCATAGATAAAATCCGTCTTTCTTTCCATGGCTTCTTCGATCGAGAAGATCGGATCCAAGGGTTCATAGTCGATTTGGATCTGTGAAGCAACTTCGTTGAGGATCTGACGATCAGGACCCGCAATCAAAAGGATCGGTTCTCCGATATAATTGACGATGTCTTGGGCTAAAAAGGGCTGATCATTGAGCACGATCGGAACGATGTTTTTAGCCGGGATGTCATGATGATCGATGATGAAAACAGCCTTAGGCAGCTTAGGATAAGTGATTTTGAGGATGCGGGCTCTGGCTTGTGTCGATCTGATTGTGATCGCATACCATAAACCGTGCGGATGCAGATCCGAACAATACAGTGCTTGTCCGCTGATCTTGTCGTCGAAATCCAAACGTTTAACCGATTGGCTGATCTTCTCCATGAGGACTTCCCCCTTCGATCTTTTCGAAATAGATCCTTGCCTTATGCAGATCGCTATGCGTATCGATATCCCATAAGATGACGTCAGATGATGAATTGACCGCGATGACCGTTTTGGTTTGCAAATACTGTTTCAAGTTCAATACACTGTCATCTGTCAGGATTTCACGGACCGCTTTTTCGCTGAGTAGAAGCGGATGTCCCGTTTTTCCTTTATATGAAGCCGCGATGATATCCCCGCTTTCTTTCAGCATCCTTCCGATCACGTCCTCAGGGGTAAACGGACAGTCTCCGGGTAAAAACAACACAGGTCCGTTTAAGCTTTGACTCAACCCTGTCTTGACAGATGAAAACATGCCTTCATTGGGATTGGGGTTTTTGATAAGCTGGATATTTGGATAAGAAGCAAGTGCCTTGGCGATGACTTGATGATTGGCGCCGGTGACGATGATGATTTTGTCGCAAAAGGGCAGCAGACTTTCTAGGCTGCGCTGGATCAAGGTCTTCCCTTGGATATCCATGATGAGTTTGTGATCGGGGGCCATTCTTGATGATCTTCCGGCGGCAGTGATTACCCCTGTGACAGGCATATCGTTCTCCTTACGGTGCTCATTCGGTAGACAAAAAGCCGATGCGAATCGGGTCTGGTGCACATCAGCCACTTAGAGTGGATCAGTGTGTGGATGATTGAAACTTGTGGTTGACTTCATTTTAACCTTTTCAATGAAATTGTTCAAGTTCAAGTGAAAAGGCCTTGTTTCAACAGGCAAGCTGATTGGTTATTCATCCGTTGATGGGATGATCTGAGATGAATCGAACTAATGCACCACTGGGGTGTTGATCATCAGGTTATCGTAATCTTTTTTGTATTTGTCGTAATCGCTTTGATTGTTGATGGTATACCCCACCAACGGGACATTCATCATCTTGATGCTCATGATCCTAAAGATCGAGGTATCCTTTACTTCATAGATGATGAAATTGGGTTTACTGGTGAAATTCATCAGCAGGTTGGTCAGCATAAACTTCTTATACCAAACCAAGGGTTTATCCCCTCTTGCGATTTCTTCAGGAGATTGTTTGAAATGACCTGAGACTTGACCTCTGATCATATCCGGCGCGTTATTCTTGAACCACTCCAGGGAGTAAGGATTAAACGCTGTGACCGCAAAGCGTCCGTCATAGTCCTTCAGTACTTCATACATGGCCCCTTCCAGTAATCCGACAGCCAGATCGTTTTTGACTTCGACCAGGATCGGTACATGGTCATCGACCATGGCCAACACTTCGCTCAACAGAGGCACCTTTTGATCTGTGCCCAGGATGGTGTAGTTTTGTAGTTCCGCATACGTCACTTCTTCGATTTTTTTATCCAAGCCAAACATCCTGTTTAGATCATCATCATGCAGGATTACCACCTGATTGTCTTTGGTCAGCTGGGCATCACACTCGATGATGTATCCTCCGGCCACGGCAGCTTCAAAGGCAGCCATCGTGTTTTCGGGCACCGTTTCGCTGTGAAGGCCCCGATGGGCAATCAGACTTTCATTCACCCACTCAATGTCTTTGGATTTCAATACTTCCGGACTCGATAAGAAAACATAGGCACCAGAAAGAAGAACGACCAAGATAAGCAAGAAAATCTTTAGTGCTTTAATGAGCTTCTTTTTCATGACCCTTTCCTCATGTTGCGGCATGGACAGAAACGGAACCGAAGTCTTGTTTATGATGAATGATGTGGTAGCCCACCCCTTAACCGATCTGACTCCAGTTGCCACTTTCCCATATTATACACCCAAGTTATTTAAAATTATCAACCTTAGAAACGTAAAAAAGGCTATAAGACTGGTTCATTTTCAGTCGTTGTTTTATCAATTTCTCCCAAAATCCAATAATTCAGCATTCCGTCATGAGGGCGGATCACCGAGACGATCTGACGGGTCACCAGATTGATGCGGTCTATCCCCAGTCTGGATTCTGTCTCAAGCGAAATCACAAACCATCCGTTGGATTCGGATGCCGGATTGTCTTTGTATTTTCTGTCGTCTGACATTAAGAATTGAGTAAATCCGGCCACTTCAAGATCAGCTTTGGCTTGGGTCATGTGGGTAGCCTCTTTAAAGTGAAGAAACATGACGATGTGGTGGATCTCTGTCGGATCGATGTCTTCATCTTCATAATGCAAAACAGTATGACGGTTCATCGCTTCGATGACTTCTTGATCCGTCGGTTCCAATCTTTCCGTGATGACAGCAAGCGGATCATTCAAAACGGTCATGGTAAAAGGATAATGGAAATGTCTTTTGAAGAAGACGTTTAATTTTCTTTGGGCAAAAACAGCATTGTTGGTACAGAAATAGAGTTCGATGATTTGATGATAGGGATCATATTTCAGACCGGCAAAGATCATCTTCCTGAAATGGGCAAAGACTTCGATCGTTGGACCCAGATCCATCAGTCTTCCCAAGTCGAAATCTTCATCGGCAGTGATCTCAATCATCACCATATGGTCATAACCGATGATCGGTAAGGTTTCTTTCAGTAAGACTTCCAGTCCCAACCAGAGTTCACCCCGCCTAAAGATCAGCATCGCAATCGTGTTCTTCAACAAAACATGTCTGATCCAAAAAGCGGCTGCGATTCCAACCGTCATCAGAAAGGCAATCATCGTGGTCATGAATTCAAACATATTAGACGGATAAAAACGGAAGACCTGATCCAAGGCGATCGATAGAATCAACAATACCGTTGATCCGATCGCAGCACCTCTGAAAGCTGCTTTAAAGCCATCTCGCAAAACGAAAAATCCATAGATTATAAATTCAAGTCCGATCAGTGTCACATAATACGAGGTCGAGTATAGAACTTGTCCGCTTGTATAATCCATGATTCCCCCAAAGACCAAGACAAATCCGATCGAGAGGGTCAGCGTATAGACAGTCATCCGGATCAGCCCTTGTTTACCTTGGGCATTTCGGATATGAGTCGGCTTGGTCCTAAGAATCTTATTGGACCGCTTCGCGTTATAGGTCGAGTAATGAGCACTGAATTTCTGTTGAGGGCCGAGTTGAATGATCGGTTGGATCACATCAGGAGTCACAAGATATCCCATTTGATTGAGCCAGACTTCTGTCTTATGTTTGATTTTCAAAGGAAACTGAGTGTAGATAAGGATAAAAACAAAGGCCGCAATGACGATGTTATTGAGTGAAGAAAACCCGATAAAGGCATCTTGTGATGTCAAGTATCCCAGACCCGCACTGACACCAATAAGGCCAGCAAAGAAACCGTAATAGGCCAAGATCATGACCATAAGCGGCAGCCCGCCTCTCCCATAGCTCATGAACAAAACCAAAATCAGGAAATACACGATAGCGATACCCATTTTGATGAACCATTCAAACTGAAAGAGGTTCAGAAACAGAAAAAGTCCTGTCAGTATGATGATGGACAGTGACGCGTATTTTTTTTGATTTTGGACTAGTTTTTTAATCATGGATCCTTTGAGGATGTCTCACTTTGTGACAGACACCTGTACCCCATTTTACGCCTGCTTCAAAATAAAAGCCATCAATGAATGATGGCTTGACTAAACTTTACTTCAGATAAAGACTGTATTTGTGTTTCTTACGGTAAAGGCGATAAACCAAGAGCCCGATACTGAATCCACCGCTGCTGATGGCCAGCACCCAGTTTTCAGCCAACAAGCTCATCAAAGCATAGACGGAGAAATGGATCATCAAGAAGGTCATCAGATCCTGGTTCAGTTTCAATTTACGTTTGGGATACCCAAAGATCATGTATAGGGCGAAACCGATGAACTCGATGTCCATATAAAGCGCCCAATAGGCCTTGGTTTGAAAATCCTCGACTGCTGAAACCAGCAGAAACAAGATCCCGATACTGTAAATGATGAGCACTGTTTTCTTCATTGAAGAAACTTAACGCACCAATCCGTGTTTCCAGCTTGCGACGCCGCCGATATTGTGGACATCGGTATAGCCGGCTTTCTTCAGGAAACTGGTCGCATCTCCGGCTCTGGAACCGCTGTAACAGATGATGAAGACTTTGGCTTCCTTATTGGGCAAGGCACTGACATAACGCTGAGGCAAAGTATTCAAAGGAATATTGACGCTGTTTTTGACATGGCCGTCTTTGAATTCTTCTTTGGTTCTGACATCGATCAGTTTGATCGACTTGTCTTGCTGTAACAATTCAAAGGCTTGATCTTGGCTAATGCTGTTGGATTTGAAGAAGTTGAACATGGGGTCCTCGCTGTGGTTCTTTCTTTATGATCAACTCGCCTTGATCAGGTCGAGAAGATGGGTTATTTTGTCGATATCGATGAATCGGCTTTCTCTAAGGACTTCCTTGCCTTCATAGAAGACCAGCACAGTCGGTGCCGTAAAGACGCGGTGCTGACCTGCGATCTCAGGATACTCTGCCGCATCGATGTCGATCAGGTCATAGGGGTAATCCTGTAAGGCTTCAAGCACTTTAGGAAGCATGATCTCACAGACCATACAGCTGGGTGTTGAGAAATACAGAAGCAACGGATCTAAGGAAGCTTTCAGTGTCTCAAGCTGAGATACCGAGTTCAGCATTTTTGCTTGTTTCATCATAAGCTAAAGCGATTCAATGCTGGACAGGAAGGTCTCGATCGGCTGATTGCCGATGAGTTCGATCGTATCGTTGATGACGATCTTGGGAACACCGGAGACATTGTACTTCTCTGAGAGTTCATAGAAGGTTTGGGCTTCAATCATTTCTCCGACGACGTTCTTGTTCATCATGGCCAGTTTATGGGCCTTTTGAACGGCACCCGGACAATGCGGGCAGCTCATCGTCACGAAGACTTTGATGTTGACAGGTTTGTCGATCTTGGCCACTCTGGCTGCGAAATCCGCAGGGACATCGCTTTCATTGCCCGACATTTCAACCAAGGCTGATAAGAAGGAATTGAATTCATGGCCTGCCGGTACACCGTTGAATTTGACACCCTTATATTGGTCATCTTTATCCAAGATGACAAAGCTTGGCGCCATCTCGATGTTGTATTTGGCGACTTCAGCGATATCTTTCTCAAGATCGTAAACCTTGATCCTGATCTTATCACTGATTTCTTTGACTTCGTTGATGATCTGAAGGGTCGGTTCACAGGATTCGCAATCCGTTGTTTTCGTAAATAGAACGATCGTGATCGGATCTTTCATCGGATCCAGGATCTTCTTGACTTGTTTTTGTAAATCTTTGTTTAATAGTTTTTCCATTGTGTTTACCTCACATGCATTATCATACAGGGACACTTCTTGAATTTCAAGGGCTTTGCATCATTTATTTCAATATTTTTGATACAGAGGATTCACTGATGTCAAAAAGCAGTCCGATGGTTTTAAGAGAACAGTTGGTGGTCTTTCTGAATTCCGCAATACATTGATTGCGCAATGTTTTATCTTTGTTGAGTTTCTCAGGGCTGCATCCCTTCGCTTTCATCCAAGTCTGTAATTTTGACTGGGCTTCTTCCAAAGACAAAGTCGAATCGATCTCACCGAAAGTGATCGAAGACATATCCATGGATACACTGAACTGTTGAGACGGGTTGGCCTGATGGGTGTGAAAACAATAACTGTTGTAAATACTGTCGGTCTTCTGATGGATCAGATCGATTTCTTCCTGCAGTTCTTTTTCATTATGCAATGATTTACTGAGATAGCGTCCTTTAAACAGTTTTCCTTCAACGTGGCGATAGGTCGCATACGCCACCAAAATGGAAGACATGATCGTTGAGATGTTTCTGCCTTTGGTATCCAAGATGAGTTTAAAGCGTTGATCATCCAGAAGACAATAGGCATAACACTCAAACCCGAATTTTAATTTTGTTGATTTCAGGATCTCCATCATCGCATCACGATCGGCATTGTTTCTAAAAAGACCCGATTCGGAGCGTTGGGTAATGGAGATCAGTGTACTGTTGTCGAGCTGTCTTGCTTGTCGTGCCATGGTGTTCTGGCATTAACTTATCATACTTCATCAAACATTTCAAGAAATGTCCCCACTAAAAAGCCCTCTTTGATTTGAGGGCTGGATTATTTAGGTCTGATGAAGCAGTTTCTCCAAGGTGATGGCTTTCTTGAACCAAGGATCGCTTTCTTTCAGGTCTTTCGCAAGACCTTGGTTTTTAACGCATCCTTCTTGAAGAATGACCACGGTCTCTTCATCACTGATCGACGATAAACGATGTGTGACCGACAATACGATCTTATCTTGGGATACTTTCACAATGACGTTTTTGATGCGTGCGTCACTGACGGAGTCCAATCCGGAACTGATCTCATCCAAAATCAGGATCGGAGGATCTGTGGCGATGGCCCGTGCGATCGCAAGCAATTGTTTCTGTCCTTCTGACAGGCTCAATTCCATCGGGATCAACGCATCGATGCCTTGAGGAGCCTGTGAACAGAGTTTGGATAAACCGACCCTGGATAAGGTGGATAAAACCATCTTGTCCGTGATCATCGGATCATTGAGTGTAATTTGTTGTTTAAGGGTTCCTTTGATCAAGGGAAAGTTCTGATCGACACTGCCGTAGAGCTGTCTTTGGACACTGTGGGCAATGGTCGATACATCAATCCCGTTGAGGGTGATCGATCCGTGATCCGCAGGTAATAGACCCAAAACCAGTTTGAGCAAGGTACTCTTACCCGCGCCGGTCCTTCCAACGAAGGTAACCTGTTGGCCTCCTTGGATCTTCAGATCGATGTCTTTGAGCACGACCTGATGGTCTTCATAGGAGAAGGAAACATCTTTGAATTGTAGGACTGCCGGTTTTGTCGACAGGATCTCTTTCACATCCAGGTGTTGGTTTCTGGGGGCTTCTTCAGGCTGAGCCAGATACTCATCGATCCGGTCGATGGCAGCGATGGCTTGCTGAATGGATTGCAGTTCACTGCCAACATTCTCGATTGGATCAAACAGATTAGAAATAAGTTCGATCGCAGCTGCCAAAGATCCAATCGTTATTGTGATCCAAGTGGTTTTTGAGATGATCGATAAGATCAAGATCGCAATAGAAATCGCTTTGGTGACTTGAATGACCACCGGAAAAAGGGAATCATACGCATTGATCGATTCATTGCTGAAGTAATGCTGCTTCAATGTGGTCTCAAATCGATCCATCATTGATCGTTCATGTCCGTTGGCTTTGATCACCAGCATGTTTCTTAAGGTTTCAGCAATACGCTGACTGATCATTCCGATCAAAGCACGGCTTCTGCGCTGTACTTTCAGCATGCCGCTTTGAAACAGACGGGTAATGATCATGATGATCGGCACCAGACCTAAAGTCACCAGACCGAGCTTAGAACTTAAGACAAAGATCGAAAGCACGATCCCGATGATCTTGAAGAGGTCGATGATCATACTGACGATCCCGCCGGTAAACAGCACATCGACGGCTTCAGTATCATTGATGATCCGTGATACGGTATCACCATCCATGGTTTTGGTGAAGTAGAGCGGATCCATGCGATGCATCTTAGCCATGGTTTCACTTCTCATACGATAGGTGATCTTTTGACCTAAAGTCGTCAATACGACCCCTTTCAAAAAATCAGCCAGACCTATTGAAAACAACACCAAGACATACATCACGGTCAACACGCCCAAGCCTTGGGTGCTGGATTTTGAAAGATTGTTGTCGATGAACTGTCGTAGCAGCATCGGCGGAATGAGTCCGGTAATGACCACAGCCACTGCGCACAGGATCAAACTGATCAGGAGCGCTTTGTTTTGAGATAAGGTCGCTAAGGCGATCGAACGCACGCGTTTATTTTTCATCATCGGTCTCACCTTCCTGAAGCGCCACCAAATCATGGTAGGTCAAGGATTTCTCAATGAGTTCCTCATGGGTCCCAAAGATTGCTTTGCCTTTGTCTTCCATAAACAAGACACCGTCAAAGGAGGAAAACACCGTGACCCGATGCGAGACCAATAAGAAGATACTATCCTGATAAGACGCCTTTAAGGCATCCAGGATCTTGTGTTGGGTGGCCATGTCGACGGAGGCGAACGGATCATCCAGAAGCAGGATCTTGCGTTTTGAATAAAGTGCTCTGGCTAATGCAAGGCGTGCTTTCTGCCCGCCGCTGAGACGGTTGCCAAGATTACCGGCACCGGTTTCATTTTGATGATCCATCGCCAAGACTTCTGTTTTGAGTTGGACTTCATCCAAGACTTGTTCAATATCGCCTTCACTTTCCCAGGTAATATTGTCTTTCAGGCTTTCTGAGAAAAGCTGAGGCCGTTGAGGTAAATAGGCAATCAGGGCGCTGCGTTCTTCTTCAGTCATCGTTTTGAGTTCTTGGCCGTTGATAAGGATGCTTCCCTGATAATCAAACAGCCCGGTCAAAACACTCAACAAGGTACTCTTTCCGCTGGCGACCGGACCGGTGATTCCGATCCATTGTCCACTTTTGACCGTCAGATCCAAATGTTTGATGATGGGGGTTTCCTGATGGGAGAAACTCAGATCCTTCAGGGTCACTGTCAGATCCGATACGGTTGAAGCCTTTGATAAGGTCATGTCGTGATAAGGCGTCATGAACGCTTTGATCCGTTTCCAGGATACTGAGGATTTCTGGACACTGTTGAACAATTTGGCGGCTTTGGATGACTTCAAAGCCATGGCCGTAAAGATCGTCAGGAAAGCGGTAAAAGTCCCAATCGTCCAGTCCCCATGGATGACTTTATCGGCACCCAACATAAAGACAAAGGCAACCCCGGTCATGGCGATCGCATTATAAAGCGGCTGCATCGAATTCTCCAAGACATTGGCTTTAACGGCTTTCTTACGCAGATCTTCCAAAGCAGATTCATAGTTTTTCTGGATGATCGGATCGACACTGCTGATCCGATAGAGTAAGGCATTTTCGCTGGCCTCAAAGGTCAATGAGGTCACGGCTGCGCTTTGTTTACGATAGGCTCCTGACGCTTTGACGATGGTGGTTTTCAGTTTCTCGGCGATAAACATGGCCAAGGGGATAAACAGGATCGAACTTAAGGTGACCGTCACATCCATCTGAAGCATGGTGACGATATAGGCGCTCATCAATACCCCCGTATCAAAGAGCTCGGTCGTAAATTTGCGCATGCCTTCAACACAGGCATCCACATCCCCCACGATGCGGCTCATCAGATTGCCGGTATCCACACCGATGAAGGAAGCATACGGCTGAGACAAGATTGAATTGAACGCATGGGTCCTCATGGAAGCCAAGGTCCTATTGGCGAAACGCCGGATATAGAAACGCTTGATATAGCGTAAGACTTGAATGAAAACGATGACCTCAACATACGTGATGACCGATTTGATGATGGGATCCACGGAAGATGAGATCAAGATCGTATCGATGACTTTTCCCAGATTGACAGCGCCCCAAGGCATCAGGATGTTGAATGCCAAACCAAAAACCACGATCATGATGACCGTGAAGGGTTGATGGATCCAGTAAGAGAGGATCTGATCGGGTTTTTGATAGCGTTTGATTTCGAATTTTGTCTTCATGACGTTCTTTACCTCTATTATAAACAGTTCATCTCAAGTTATTCATAAAGACTAAAAAACCATCTTGCGATGGTTTAAACCTAGAATCGTATAACTCCCAAGAGATCCGCAAACAGAATCAAATTCAACAGGGTCACAATGATCCCCACCAGCCAAAGACTGGCCTTCTCAGAGATCGTATTCTTGAATTTCCCCATGACCTTTTCACTGGAGGTCAGCACGATCAATGGAAAGATCGTAAAAGGAAGCTGGATACTTAACATCATCTGAGAGATGACCAAGGCCTGATACGGATCTGTAATGAGAAAGATGATCAGGGTTGCCCCAACCAAGGTAATAAAGACGCCCATTCTAGAATGATTGTCTTTGATGTCAAAGGGTTCCCTAAAGTAACCGGCATAGATCGATCCTCCGGCCATGCCTGCCGTGATGCTGGAGGAGACTCCCGCAAAAAATAAAGCCAGGGCAAAGATCAAAGCCGCTCCGCTTCCCAATAATGGAACCAGCATGGCTTGAGCCTGAGTCAACGAACTGACTTTTGCGACACCGAAGAATGTGGCTGCGGCAATCAGGATCATGGCCGAATTGATGGCCCAGCCCACCATCATCGAAAACAAGGTATCCATGAATTCATATTTCAGCTGTTGTTTGATGACAGATTCATCTTCAAGATTCCACTGACGGCTCTGAATGACTTCAGAATGCAAATACAGATTATGCGGCATGACGACAGCGCCTAAGACGCTCATGACGATCAGGATGCTTCCGCGAGGAAGACTGGGAATAAACCAAGCCGGAATGACTTCCATCCAGTTGAGATCGACCAAGCCGATTTCGATGATAAAACTGAGCCCGATCAAAGAGACGAAAGCAATGATCCAGCGCTCCAGTTTATGATAGGAATTACTGAGAAGCATGACACTGATCAAGATCAGGATCATGATGGCTCCGATCTTAAGCGGAATCTTAAACAGCATCTCCAAGGCTATGGCACCGCCCAAGATCTCAGCCAAGGCCGTACAGACCGCAGCAAAGACCGCAGAACCCAACGCCATCCGTTTGGTCAAGGGATCAAAATGACGCGCAATGTTTTCGGATAAACATTCTCCGGTGACGATTCCCAAGTGGGCTGCATTGTGCTGTAAAACGATCAGCATGATCGTTCCTAAGGTCACGACCCATAAGAGCGATAAGCTAAAAGCACTACCGGCTTCCACATTGGAAGCCCAGTTTCCGGGATCAATAAAACCGACCGTCACCAAAAGGCCCGGACCAATGTATTTCAGTATTTTAAACGCAGAAAGCGTTGGTTTATAACTGGGGTTATCTTTAAAGAATTTCATATAAGAATTATACCATCCTCACTTCTTAATCAAGCCGAAGTTCTGACGATTTCAACATCGTTAAGATCCGGATTTATGAATCAACAGATCACCTGATCGTTAGGGTATGTCCTGCCTGAGAAAGACATTCGATCGCATGATCAAGATCCTTTGATTTGACCAGGATATAATCCGTGTCAAAGGTCGACAATGCAAACAGGCTGATTCCGTTTTCCAAAAGACCCTTGGTGACCGCATTAAGGATGCCGACTTGTGTAAACGCAAATGGTCCTTCGATCTTGAAGATGCGCCAGTGTTTCTCGGCTTTGATGTCATCAGGGACTTAGTCTTGAGGACATACGACGGAACATTCTTCAGAAGTCTTGGTGATACTGCAGAATTCTCCGTGATCCGCCCAATCACCAACCACGGTAGTGGGATTCAAACGACAGACCGCGTAGGTCTCTTTTAACAGGCTTAAGTTCAGTGTGATCGGTGTCATAAGAAGGTTCTCTTTCGTTGTGGTATTTCTGGTGTTTAAACTAGATGATTTCTAGATCCAAACCGTCGATCATCCGTTGAGGATTATCACACATCAGCCGTTTCGCGGTTTTCTCACCGTAAAGCGTACTGATTGTCGCATAGATATCGCTGAGTTTATTGACTCTTATACCATGATGACGATGGGCATCGCTGGCGATGATGTCACAGTAGCCGTCATTCATGATTTTCCAGGCAAATTCTCGGACAATCATATCAGTATCATCATAAAAACTGGTCCGGTTGACTTGAAAGGTACAGCCCATCTTACGCCATTTTTCCATCAATCCATAGTTTTGTTGAACTATTGGATAACGCTCAGGATGAGCAATCATGATTTTATACCCCAGATCAAGAACGGTCTTCAGATAATGATCAGGATCAAGTTCAAACATGTTTGTGGAATGCCAAGGCAGTTCCAACAAGAGCCATTGTGTATTGTTGATGGTGGCGATCCTGTCTTCTTTCAGCCACTGTAGCGATAAAGGTGTCGCCATCAATTCTGATCCAAAAATCAGTTCAAGATCAAACTGATTTTCTTTGATGAGTTCAACACAGCGGTCAAAAACGGGTTTTAAAGTAAACCTGTCGTTATCATAACGAAGACCAGGCAAACAATGGCTGGTCGTAATGATTTTCTTAAGGCCGTCCTGTTGGGCGATCCTTAGCATTTCTATGGTATCTTCGACTGTTTTGGCGCCGTCATCGACCCCAAACAAAATATGACTATGAACATCGATCATGACACGTTCTCCTAACTGATACAATCGACTGATCTTCTCGGTATCATCATTTATTGGTGACTCTTTTGTTTCTGAATGTTTGAAAGTTGGTCAGTGACTTCAGCCAAAGAAGCCAACGACATTGAGAAGGCTGTGGCACTGCCTGCAGCAACCGCTATTTCCAAAGCATGAGTCATATCTTCAGACTCTGAGCGTCCCTTTAAAAACCCGGCAATCATTGAATCACCGGCTCCGGTGGAATTGATCGCCTTGCCTTTGGGGGCAGGACATTCATGGATCTTCCCTGTTTCATCCAACAGCAATGCTCCTTGGGCTCCCAGAGAAACCATGATGTTTTTGGCACCAAGGCGATGCAATTCTTTCGCTCCTACAATGAAGTCCTCTTTTGACTTCAACGTTTTACCAATGCATTCCGCCAATTCGAAGTTGTTGGGTTTGATAAGATAAGGATGATATTTCAAGGTATTCATCAATAAAGGTCCGCTCGCATCAACGATGATCTCGATATTCTTATTCTGACATCGTTCCATGATTTTCGCATAAATATCAGGGCTGAGGCTTTCAGGAATACTGCCCGACAAAATAAGCAAGTCGCCTTCTTTCAGCGCTTCGAACTTTTGAAACAAAAACTCAAGCGCTTCCTTCGTGATGACAGGACCGTTTCCGTTGAGTTCCGATTCCTCAGTCGATTTGATCTTGACATTGATTCTTGAACAGCCTTGTTTAAGATGAATAAAATCTGTATGGCAGCCACTGTCTTTCAGCATCTTCTCAATCTCGCAGCCGGTATAACCCGCCACAAATCCCAAAGCGACATTGTCCAAGCCCAACGTGTTGAGTACCATCGATACATTGATGCCTTTTCCGCCGGGATAGTATTGACTGTCCTGACAGCGATTCATGATCCCGATTTCAAAATCACTGACGTAGGCAATATAATCAATGGATGGATTAAGGGTGGTGGTATAGATCATATTTGTTCCTCGTTTCAAAGTATCACAGTTTAGGATTTTATCTTTGTACCATAACCGTCATTTTACCCGATAAGCTCAGGGTTTTGGTTTGAACGGTTTATCCATATTATATGACGCCAATCCGTAATTAAGACGATGAATCGCGATTTACAAACCTAAAACTAAACTCTACGGACCGATCC
>CAZLWH010000008.1:24175-25748 GCA_964563265.1 uncultured Erysipelotrichaceae bacterium | reverse complement strand
GGCATCAACCTTGGATTTACTCTGATCGGGAATGCTCAGTATGAATCTCAGATCAGCACTTTACAGAATACGGTCGCCAATTTACAGAAAGAAGTCTCTGAACAGGTGGCTTTGACCCATGTTTCGGTAACCGATACGGCCATTACCGTTTCAGACATTGCGGATAAAGTCATCCCATCCGTGGTGGGGATCGAAGTTACCGCTCAAGTGACGGTCAATTACGGACCGTTTGGAACAAGAACGGTCACTCAGACCGGATCTGGTTCAGGGATCATTTATACCGCTGAAGGTTATATCATCACCAATTATCACGTCGTTGAGGCGTTTGCGGTCAACAGCACAGGAGGATCCTTAAAGGTCATCACCAGTGATTCAACGGAATATGAAGCCACTTATGTCGGAGGCAATGAAGCCAGTGACTTGGCCGTATTGAAGATCACGGCGATCAATCTGACACCGGCCACGTTCGATCTTAGTTCGACCTATAAAACCGGGGACTTCACGATGGCAGTCGGCTATCCTTTAGGGATGGATCTGGCCAGTTCAGTCACGGTCGGCGTCATCAGCGGTGTCGACAGAAACATCAGCTCGGATGTTGAATCAGAAGGACTTATCCAGACAGATGCCTCCATCAATCCCGGTAATTCAGGCGGTGCTTTGGTGGATGCCCAAGGCGAGGTCATTGGGATCACCAATGCCAAGATCTCGACCACTTCCGTTGAAGGCATCGGATTCGCCATCCCCATCGAGGCCGCCATGCCTTTGATCCTTAAGATCATCGCCAACGCCAACTAAAGTCAAAGATGACCTCGGTCATCTTTTTTTATGCCTGATTTGACATCCCCAGTGGGCTCTTTATAATGAAATACAAAGACAACAAGGAGAATCCATGCGCTGTTTCATCGCCATCCCATTGGATACCACAATCAAGTCCGTGCTTGAACACGCGCAGACGCCTTTTCGATTGAACCGTCAGCGCGGTAATTTCACCGCGTACGATAATTTTCATCTTACCCTGGTCTTCAACGGTGAACTGGATCAGCAAGAGATCGATCAGATCTCACGCATCCTTGACGATCTTGACATACAACCTTTTGAGCTGTCACTCACTGAATTGGGTTGTTTTAACCGCAAGGACGGAGAAATCTGGTGGGTCGGGATCAAAGCGACATCGCCGCTATTGAAACTTCAGGCTCATCTGGTTTCTGAGCTCAAAGAAAGCGGGATCCCGTTTGAAGATCAGCGTTATGTCCCGCATCTGACTTTGGTGAGAAACTATCGTCCAAAAACGGTAAACCAAACGATCGTCTTGCCCAAAATCGAAGCGGTCTCGATGATGGTGAACAGGATCTCCTTAATGAAATCCGAACGGATCCATGATGAATTGCGTTATACTGAAATCGACTGGAAAGACCTGGTGAATTCATGAAGATCCAAAACAATCCCGACATCGAGCGTTTTTTCAAACGCTGTATCCATAATCTGACCCATGAAACCAAAAATGAGTTTTTAGGTTTACGGGTAACCAAAGCCAATGAACGTGAGATCCAGCTGAGGATGAAAGAAGCCGGCT
>CAZLWH010000008.1:21753-24165 GCA_964563265.1 uncultured Erysipelotrichaceae bacterium | reverse complement strand
ATGAATTCCAAGGCGAAGAAAGCACCTGGCCTTCCTTGTTTATCTCAACCCAAGCGCATCTTCAGTCTCCGTATCATCAAGCCATCAAGTTGGGCAAGATCCAAAACAAGGACTTCAGTTATACGACCGAAACCATTCCTTCCAATGAACTTTTCAGTGTCTCTTCGATCCAAAGCGATCCGATCAGGGAACTCAATGAGTCCATGATCCTAAGAGCCCTAGACGAGCCCTATAAGGCGACTTTTCTTAGACAAGGTAAAGAGGTCTGGATGTTGGATGCGCCTTCTGAGGCCAACACAATGGACCCCTATGCGAAGAAAGCACAAGGCCATGTCTTGACCTTCGGTTTAGGCATCGGATACTTCGTTTATATGGCCGCACTGAACCCTGAAGTCCAATCGATCACGATCATCGAACGATCAAGAAGTGTCATCGATCTTTTTGAATCTGTCTTTCTGCCTCAGTTTCCCAAACATATCCCCATCAGTATCATCCAAGGGGATGCCTTCAACTTCTTCGATGAAGATTACCTCAATGATTATGATTATGTGTTTGTTGATATCTGGCAATCCAACGATGATGGTTACCTTTTGATTGAAAAACTCTTGGGACATTACTTGCCTCATCACGACAAAGTCGACTTCTGGATCGAAAGCTCTTGTTTTGAATTCATGCCGGCCCTGATCGCTCAGTATTTCGAAGCCTTGTCGCGTCATCAGTCCCTCAAGATCGAAGACAAACAATACCGTAAGGTCCTGAAGAAAATCATCACTTACTTTGAAAGAATCGAAACAACCATTGATTCTGTCGATCAACTGAAACACTATATGTATGATCCTTTGGTCTTAAGAAGCATTGCGGCCATTAAAATTTAAGTAATTTTCTCGACTCTATATTGAATTTCTTATAATTTATGCTATGATGCAGTTACAGATGAACGATGAATGAAAAGGCAAACTGTCCGAAAGGACAGGACGCAAAGCTAAAGGGCCTCTTAAAAGTGGCAGCCAGTTTCCAAGTTAGAGTTCTTTTTGTTTTTTGACCATAATGAAGCTTAGACATATCTCATGATTCACACAAGGGAGCACACCCTGAAAGGAGCACCCATGAGACAAAAACACCTGAAGAGGATCATTCTCGGCAGTATCGGAACGTTGGTGATGCTGATGGTATTGATCCAGCCTGTCATGGCGATGACCGGCAGCGAATTCGATCTGGTCGCCACCATCACCAGTCTATTTACCCGCGTCAATTCACAGGATGAAAAGATCGCCGACTTAGAGAATCAGATCAAGGATCTCAAAGATCTGTTGGAGGAAACCAAGAATCCTCCGGAAGTCATCACGATCGAAGAACCGCAAGACCCGATCATTGAACCAGAACCGCCTGTCGAAGAAGAAGAACCGGCCGATCCCAAACCGGATCCGGTCATCACCTTGAAACTGAGTGTCACGACCGTAGAAGCCGGACTCAAGCTCAGCTGGACAAAAGAGACCAGTGATGATTTACGCGGTTATAAGGTCGTCATTGCTGAAACGAATCCGAAACCGTCTTATCCGGATGACGGATATTTGAGATGGATCACTGACCGTGATGAAACGTCGATCCTGATCGATAATTCAGAATGCTATAACGGGGGCGACATCAACGGTTATCTCAAAGCAGACACGACCTATTACTTTACGATCACCTATCTTTATGAATCAGGGAAAAAGACCACTGCAACCGTGACCCACAAGACCCCCTCTGATCTTAACGTTCCTCATCAGGAAGAACCCCTTGATCCGGAAAGCTTGATTTTAAGTGTTGACGTGTTGGACGCATCGATCAAACTCAATTGGACCGCTGAACCCAGTGAAGCCTTAATGGGTTATAAAGTCGTCATCTCAGAAAGCAATCCAACGCCTTCTTATCCCGACGACGGGTATCTAAGATGGATCACTGACCGTAATGAGACCAGCCTTCTGATCGATAATTCAGAATGCTACAACGGTGGAGACATCAACAGCTATCTAAAACCTAATACGGCTTATTATTTCACGATCACGTATCTGTATGAAGACCACAAAGTAACGACAGCGCCGGTGATGATCATGACCCCTTCAGCCCTCCCTGTGACTCAATAGTCCTTCCCAAGAGGAGATAAGAAAGAACCATTCCAAGAATGGTTTTTTTGCGTAGTGAGCGCGCTTGGTCGGCAATGAAAGATCGGAAGCCAAGGTCCCCAAGTTACACGATAAGACATCAAATAATGAATTTATCCCGTGAACCAGTCCGACAAGGATCTACAAGATAACGATCTCTTTATGAACTTTGCTTAGTTTAAGGTTGAGTTTGACCCACGATTTCATATTAGAGGTATTTTCGATCCTCTTGCGGATCATGCAGATCACGCTGAGGATAACGGTCAGT
>CAZLWH010000008.1:15062-21743 GCA_964563265.1 uncultured Erysipelotrichaceae bacterium | reverse complement strand
TCATGGCCATCCAGACAAAGCCATATTTTAAGATTCAATTCCATAAGGTCTTCTTGTGAACTTCTTGGTTCAATGGCTTTAGTTTATCGGTGAAATGTGACATGATTATGACGTTATTGAGGGATTTTTGTTAAAAGAAGACGTTCATAAGGTATTCTAATAATGAAGAGGATCAAACATGCTGAGACAATTCAGAAACGATTTACAACGATTCATGATCGGAAGATACGGCAATGATGCCCTGAACAATTTCATCTTCGGTGTCCTTTTAGTGATGTTTGTTGTGCAGTTCTTTTACAATAGCCTGATCTTTCAGTGGATCTATGTGATCCTGATCGTGATCATGCTTTACCGATCTTTGTCTAAGAAACGATCCAAGCGAAGCAGTGAAAACAGGATCTACATGAAACTGACCAGACCACTGCGATCCCGTTTCAGAATCATTTATCTTAATCTGACCGATAAGGGACACCGTTATTACATCTGTCCCCAATGCAATGCCAAAGTCCGTATTCCAAGCGGACACAAAAGAGTGGCCATCACCTGTCCCCATTGCCGTCATGAATTCACCAAGCGTTCCTGACCTCATAGTAACCCAAATTCAAAGGAGAAACCCATGAACCCCATGATCGAAAAACAACTGGAGCACCGCTCATTTAGAGAATTCAAAGATGAACCCTTTTCAACGAAAGACTATGAAACTCTGATCGAGGTCGCCAGAAGAACAGCGACATCCAGCGGATTACAGGCCTCTTCGATCATCCGTATCACCGATCCGGAATTGAAACAGAAAATCGCTGAGTTGTGTCATCAGGAATACATCGGAAGGATCCCGCTTTTGTTGATCTTTTTGGTCGATCAATATCGCAACAATGAGATCGCCAATGAACAAGACATCTTCTCTGATGGCGCTTCCGGAATGGACAGTTTCTTCCAATCCTTTACCGATGCCAGCATCATGGCTCAAAACGTGGTCAATGCGGCAGAGGCCATGGATTACGGCACTTTCTACATCGGCAGTATCCATAACGATCCGACTGAAATGTGCCGTTTATTGAATCTTCCGAAACTGGTCTTTCCGGTGGTGGGTTTGGGAATCGGTGTTCCCAATCAGCAACCGGCTTTAAAACCCAGGATGCCGATGTCGATGCGTGTTTTTGATAATCAGTATGTCTGCTACGACAACACCGTTGAATTGTTGAATGCGTATGATCAGGAAATGCAGACCTATTATGATCTGCGTAACACCAACCGCAGACTGGACAGCTTTACCTTACAGGTTGCCAAAAAGATCAATGCCAGTAACCCGACCCGTCAGGAACTGTTGAATATTGTGCGTGATCAAGGTTTTATTTTCAGATTAAAGTAATCATGAATCAATCAAGATGAATCAACAAACAAGTCGGGAACGACTTGTTTTTTAATGGGGTTGAAGAGGAAGATTACGAAACTTGAGTTTCGACAAGAGGAGTTCTTGTGAATTGGGTATAATGAACTTAGCGAGGACACTGTATGCCATTACGTAAAGATTTCTTATGGGGCGGAGCCACTGCCGCCAATCAGTTGGAAGGCGCTTATCTTGAAGACGGGAAAGGTTTATCCAATGTCGATGTGATTCCTTTTGGGGCCAATCGTCATGCGGTGATGGCCGGTAAAAGTACGAGCTTTGAAACCAAGGATCCGGCCGGTTATCCCAGTCATCTGGCCATAGATTTTTATCATCATTATAAAGAAGACATCGCGATGTTGGCAGAGATGGGCTTTAAAGCCTTCAGAATGTCGATTGCCTGGGCTCGCATCTATCCCACAGGCATGGAAGAAGTACCCAACGAAGCCGGTTTGGCCTTCTATGATCGGGTCTTTGATGAACTCTTGAAATACAAGATCGAACCGGTTGTTACCTTGGACCATTTTGATGTTCCCTTGGCCTTGGTTGAAAAATACGGATCGTGGAGAAGCCGCGAGACCGTGGATTGTTTCGTCAAATACGCCACCACGGTATTACAACGCTATCAAGGCAAAGTCAAGATTTGGATGACCTTCAATGAGATCAACATCCTGATGCATCTGCCGTTTATGGGTGCCGGTGTATTCTTCCATCCGCAAGACAAGCCGCTTCATGTCCAATATCAAGCCGCCCATCATCTGTTGGTGGCCTCTGCGAAAGTCACCAAGATTGCCCATGAGATCGATCCCAACAATCAGATCGGATGCATGCTTGCGGCCGGATTGACCTATCCGTACAGCTGTCATCCCAAAGATATCCTGATGGCGCAAGCCGCCAATCGAGGGAATTATTTCTTCATCGATGTCCAAAGCCGCGGAGAATATCCGCCCTATATCCTGAAACGATTTGAAAAAGAAGGCTTCTCGTTGAAGACTGAACTGGGAGATCTTGAGATCCTAAAGCACCATACCGTTGACTACATCGGTTTCAGCTATTATGGGACCGGAGCGGTTGCCCATGAGCCACCCAAAGAGGGCGAAGCTTTTGGAAACATGATGAAATCCGTCAAGAATCCTTATGTCACGACCTCTCAATGGGGCTGGCAGATCGATCCATTGGGTCTGCGTTATGTCTTGAATGAACTGTATGATCGTTATCAGAAACCCTTGTTTATCGTTGAAAATGGGTTGGGGGCTGTCGATCAAGTGGAAGCAGACGGATCCATCAATGATGATTACCGTATTGACTACCTTAGAGAACATGTCCGTCATATGATCGAAGCCGTTGAAGAAGACGGGGTCGATCTGATGGGGTACTTGCCTTGGGGATGCATCGATCTGGTCGCTGCTTCTACCGGCGAGATGAAGAAGCGTTACGGATTCATTTATGTCCATAAAGAAGATGACGGATCAGGAGACATGAGCCGTTCTCCGAAGAAATCCTTTCATTGGTATAAAAAGGTCATTGCCTCTAACGGTCAGGATCTCGATTAACACAAAAGCCGCATTATTGCGGCTTTTACTTTAAAGCATTCTCAATGGCTTTCAGGATGACCTTTGAACTGTAGGTGGCCCCTGAAATCGCATCGACTTCTAAGGATTGCTTTTCAATGACGTCGTCTATTATGACTTCAGCGGGTTTGCCTTGACCGTTGTCGTGCTTAAGGATCTTGATCTGGGTGATCTGATGATCGTTGATCGTGACCTCTACGGTAACAGACACCGGAAAAGCAGAATAGGATCCTTCATAGCTGCCATCAGAGAGGGCTGATAGATTCAGTTCACTGAACTGAGCTTCGGTCAATTTATCCAACTGAGCCTGTAGAAAGGCCAAGGTGACTGATCCGAGAATGATGATGACAGCGATCACGATGGCCGTGATCTTGAGCCACCGGTGCTTCTTCATGACCAAAGCGCCTCATCAGACAAATGATTCAGCATTTTGACGATATCTGTTTCTGATTTGCCTTTATTGATGATGGAAGTCGCAACCAGTTTGGCTTGTTTTTTATTGACCAAGTCGGTCATCATTTTGATGGCTGTTTTGCCTCCAAGCCATTCATAAGGAAAGGCATGGGTCACAAAACAGGACACGGGTTTGTTGTTTAGGGTCGGCCATTGTTCAAGATAGGCTTTCATGATCGGGGAGACCTGAAATCCTCTGACCGGGGAGGCCAAGATGATCCGGTCATAGTGTGTCGGATCTGGAACAACGGTCAGATCGATCTTGGTCTGGTTGGGATTTTCATCGCTGGCCTTAACGGCCTCTAACGTTACGTGATGACCTGAATTCTGTAATTTTTCTTTTAAACGTTCTGAAGCAAGCAGTGTATTTCCTGTGTATGAGTAGACAATGATTCCGATGTTCATAGGGTCTCCGTCTGATGGGATTATTTATTCTTAATCCATCCTGATTTCAATTATAATCCTGTTTCAGCGTACTGACACAAGAATTTATCAGCTTCATCATGGATGAGAGGACGTTTGGGTCAAGGTCTGGTTTAGTCGGATATGGTATAATGAATCTCGAAATAAGCGGTGTTGTTTGTGATCAAAAAAAGCGCACACAGCGTGATCTGAAACATCACGGATCGAAGGGGAGCACACATGAAAGCAATACAAAAAATCTTCGGATTGAATCGGGAAGCCATCTTATTGGACTCCAGATTATTCATCCTCAAAGCCATGGTGGCCATCTCTTTGGGCTTTGTTTTGGGCCAGTTTTTCCCATTTACCCGCTTGGATATGGTGTCTGTGCTTTTGGGTGTCATGTATAACCTGGATGCGATCAATGCGTCCGGTCTAAAAGGTGGGATCCAACAGTTGTTGGCTTCGGCCCTGGGTGCTTTGACCACAGGGGTCCTTGTCTATCTGACCGGCTACAACATCAATTTCGTCATCATCGCTTTAGGAATCGGTTTTACTTTATACATCTCGCTGAAGATCAATTACCGTATGGTTTCTCCGGTGGCGATCTTTACCAGCATCTATATGACACAGCTCTTACAGAAAGATGCCTTGGGTCATCCCAGTGTCATCCTTACCTTTGAAGTCAGGATCCTGGCTTTAGGCTTGGGAATCGCCATTGCCTTGATCTGTAACTTCCTGTTTTCGATCCTGTATTACCGTAAACTGGGCAAACGGCGCTTGGAATTTGTCAAGATCCAAGGGGTGATCGGTTTAAAGAAAACCAAAGAAGTCCTCTTATCGAATGAGCCGGCTGCGATGAGTTATCAGCCTGTCTTGGCGGGGGTCTTCAATGACATCGAGATGGTCAAAGCCAACCTGGAAACCATGATGAAAGAAAGCCAGATCCCGTTTAATGCGAAAGAGAAACAGAATCTGAAAGTGTATTATCAGATGATCATTGAAGTCAAAACGATGATCCATTTGGCTTACGATATGCTTTATCTCAAAGGGACCACGAACCAAGACATCGATCCTTCGTCCTTGAATCAACTGGATGAGGTCATCACCGGTCTTCAGCAGCTTGACTTTACCGATCTGAAAAGGATCCCTACCCAAGTTGCCGACAAAGTCGATCCGTCGCAGTTTCCCAAGTCGCAGAGCCGGCTCTGTGACAACCTGAACCTTTTGGCTTATCATTACCAAACCATGATCAGTCAGCTTGCCTTACTGAAATAAACCAAACCGCTAAGGCGGTTTTTTATCGGAATTTGATCAACAAGACAGATCAACTACGCTATAATGACCTTAAGAAAAACCTGTGAAGGAGAACCCTAATGAATCACTATGATCGCTTACCGCCGGAATTTGAACAAGTCAAAGATGACAATGAATCGATATTGTGGGTCGGACAACCCAAACTGGTGCCATTCTTGGTCCAAGGGGTCCCGTTTCTGATCTTCGGATTTTTCTGGGGCGCGTTTGATTTTTTCTTCATCATGAATTTCATGTCTGTCGGACCGGTGGGCGGATTCGGCAACTTGCTGTCGATCTTCTTCCTGCTTCATATGTTTCCGTTTTACGGCAGTATCCTGAATATGCTGAGACTGATGTTGGTGTATCGCAATACCCGTTATGCCTACACCAACAAACGCCTGATGTTTAGGACCGGCTTCTTCGGGATCGACTTTAAGGCGGTGGATTATGATAAGATCCAAAACATCGAAGTCAATGTCGGGCCTTTGGAGAAGCTGCTCAATGTTGGTTCGATCCGCTTCTTTACCGGAGAATTTACCACATCAGGAGATCACGGAACCCGTTCGATCTACAATCAATTTAAAGCCATCGAGGATCCTTATGCGATCTTCAAAGCCATCAAACAGATCTCGGTCGACATCAAAACCGACTGGAATTATCCCAACAATTTGCGTCCTGAAGAAAACAACGGATACAACACTAACTATAAACCCAAACCCTGATCCTGCGTCTTCGTTGTTGGACGAAGGGCTCTGTTTTCAGTTTTTATCACCAGGAGGACCGAATCGATCCTCTTTTTAGTGGTATACTCAAAGTAGTATGAACAAAGATAAAACCATAGGAATCATTGTGCTTGTTATTGTAGGGTTGGGTTTCTTTTTATTTACTGCCTTTGGAAAAGTGGGGACACTGATCATGACTCCCATCATGACGACCCCGGAGTATCTGGCCCAATGGCCTTCGATCACTTACGGAAACATCATTATCCAACAGCCTTCCTCATCGATCATTATTTTAGGTTTGGCCTTGTTGACCGTCGCTTTGGGGATCCATTACCTGATCCGTCAGCGCGATCCGTTTGCTTTCTGGTTGGGAATCAACTTCATTTTCTGGGGACTTGGGGCCTTACTGGCCGGGATCAGTTATCAGGCCTTCGGATATTATCTGAAATGTTCGGGCTTAACGGCCTGTCTGTTTACGGACTGGATTGAACTACTTTATATGACCTTGACCGTCATCAGTATCAATGCGATCCTGGTGGCTTACGCCTCCCAAATCAAGTCATTCAATAAATCCATGGCTTTGAAACGTTTTGCGATCAGCAGTATCTTGGGCTATGCGCTGTTTCAGGGAATCGGGATGTTGATTCCGGTTCAATTCCTGTTATCGTATGAAGGACTCTTACTCTTTTTAAGTCCCAATCTGATCCTCTTTATCCTGATCAGCGGTAAGCAAGCTAAGGATAAACTGCACAACAAACTGCTGAAATTATGGATTGCCTTCATCTTCGTCAATCTTGCTTATTTTGTGGCTTTGTTTGGTGGACAAGGAAGCTTCATTTATAATACGACT
>CAZLWH010000008.1:7916-15052 GCA_964563265.1 uncultured Erysipelotrichaceae bacterium | reverse complement strand
GTTTGCGGATGTCGGCACATTGATCATGACCAATACCGGTTTCTGGTTCAATGAGAATGATGTCTTGCATGTCTTGTTGATTGTTTGGATGCTGGCGTGGTGGATCATGATCCCGGCCAAAGGATTCAGACAGGAAAAGGAAGGGTCGCTCTAACAGCGTCCACTCATGAATATTCAAGCGATCTTAAATCAACTGTCCACTGAAGACAAGATAAAATTGTGTTCGGGTAAAGACATGTGGCATTTGGAATCTGTCCCTGATTCAGGGATTCCTGAAATCATGGTTGCAGACGGGCCGCATGGTTTACGCAAGCCGACACAGCAAGCGTCGGTCGGTATCGCCGAAGGATTTCCTTCGACTTGTTTTCCGACTGCCTCATTGACGGCATGCAGCTGGGATAAAGCACTGATTTATCAAATGGGCCAAGTCTTGGCTGAAGAAGCGCTTGCCCAAAATATC
This sequence comes from uncultured Erysipelotrichaceae bacterium, assembly GCA_964563265.1. Classification (GTDB taxonomy): domain Bacteria; phylum Bacillota_I; class Bacilli_A; order Erysipelotrichales; family Erysipelotrichaceae; genus UBA2212. The sequence goes on along the minus strand of CAZLWH010000008.1, from coordinate 14,592 downwards.
GCTGTGGTCCTGGGACCCGGTGTCAACATCAAACGCAATCCGCGCTGCGGAAGGAATTTTGAATATTTCAGTGAAGATCCTTATCTATCAGGATGGATGGCGGCCAGTTTTATCAAAGGGGTCCAGTCTCAAGGCATTGGGACTTCCCTGAAACATTTCGCAGCCAACAATCAGGAACTGGATCGGCTGACTTCTTCCAGCAACATCGACCAAAGAGCACTGAGAGAAATCTATCTCAAGCCTTTTGAGATCGCCGTCAAGCACGCTCAGCCATGGACCATCATGGCTTCTTATAATAAAATCAACGGAGTCCACTCCGGATCCAACCCATGGTTGCTTAAACAGTTACTGCGGGATGAATGGGGCTATCATGGTCTGGTCATCAGCGACTGGGGCGCAACCCATGAACGTGAGATCGACCTCAAAGCCGGTCTTGATTTGGAAATGCCTGGGAATGATCATTATTATGATCCGCAAGTCCTAGAGGCCATACAATCAGGAAAACTGAAGATGGACGAACTGGATGAAAGCGTAATCAGGGTTTTGGACCTCATCCAAAAATCACAAGCCGCATCCCATCGACACGTCAGTTTCGATCCAAAAGATCACCATGAATTCGCACGGAAAATTGCCCAGGAAAGTATTGTCCTGCTTAAAAATGACCAGGATATTTTACCGTTAGAGGGTTCTTCATCCATCATCGTCTTGGGTGAACTCGCAGATAATGCCAGGATCCAGGGATCCGGCAGCTCAAAAGTCACCCCGTATCACGTGGATTCTTTATTGGATGGCTTAAAGGCAGAAGGCGTCAATTTCAGTTACCGTAGGGCCACCAACAATCATGATGAAGATGATGTCTCGATGATTGCGGAAGCCCTCAGCGATATCACCTCCGATCAGATCGTGGTGATCGTCGCGGGATTGACCGAAGAAACAGAAGTAGAAGGACTCGACAGAGCCACCTTAAGATTACCGAAATCTCAGGAAAACCTGATCAATCGTGTCTTGACCATGACTTCCAAAGTCATCCTCATCTTGGCAGGAGGATCCCCGGTTGAAATGCCTTGGGTCAATAAGGTCTCTGCCATTCTCAACGGTTATCTTCCGGGAGAAGCCGGAGGATTGGCGTTGGTCGATATCCTTTATGGACAAATCAACCCCAGCGGAAAACTCGCAGAAAGCTATCCGCTTCACCAACAGGATAACCCCAGTGATTTCATGTATGGGATCGAAGCCAAACAAGTCTATTACCGGGAAAGCATCTTTGTCGGATACCGTTATTATGACAGTGCCAAAAAAGAGGTCTTATTTCCTTTCGGTCATGGCCTGACGTATACCCAATTTGAGTACCGCGATTTGAGTTATGCGGAAAACGTGGTCAGTTTTACCTTATCCAACACCGGTCAACGCACAGGGTCGGAAATCGTACAGATCTATGTTTCCAATCTCAGCGGCGCCAACTTCTTCCCCAGTCATGAATTGAAGGCCTTTGAGAAGATCACCTTGAAAGCAGGAGAATCCAAAGTGATCCACCTTGCCTTGGATGAGACGGCTTTTCAGTATTATGACAGCTCCTTAGAGCGCTTTGTCTGTGCCAACGGAATCTATGAGATCCAAGTCGGAGCCTCCAGCCGTGATGTGCGTTTAAGCCGAAAAATCAGTCTTGTCAGTCAAGATCCTCAACACATCGAAGAATCCTGGAAAAAGCTTTGGTTTGGAACTTTGACCGGTTTGCCCAGTGATCAGGACTTCGAAGCCTTGACCTCAATCCGTGTTGAGAAAGATAAACCCACTAAAAAAGGCGAGTTTACGATCGACTCCACCTTCAATGATATGCATCATCTGGTCTTCGGAAAGATCATGCGTCTGGTGATGAAGGGGATTCTGATGAAGACCAATAAAGTAAAATTCTCCGAAACCAAATCAACAGAATTCAAAGTATTGTTGGAGCTGGTTTTGGGTTTGACCTTACGTGCCACTGTCGTCATGAGTGAAGGGAAGTTCAGTCGTGAACTAGCCTATGGGATCCTGGAATTGGCCAACGGTCATTATAAAGCCGGGTTCAAACTGCTGACCAAAAAGGAACAGCCTGAATGAAGTATTCCACTGTTCTTTGCGATATGGGCCAAGTCTTGATCCGTTTTGATCCTGAGAAAATCATTGCCCATTATACCGATGACGTCCAATCCGGCATCATCCTCAAGAAAGCAGTTTTTGACAGTCAGGTTTGGTTGGATCTTGATTTGGGAATCATCACCAATGAAGAAGCCATCGCGCTGATCTGTGAAGAGGTTCCCTCATCACTTCATGCGCTGGTCAGAACCATCATCTTGACCTGGCCGATCACCCTTGATCAGATTGAAGCCATGATCCCTGTCATCAAAGCCATCAAACAAAAAGGCCCACAACTGTTTCTGGCCTCCAATACGTCGTTGATGTTTCATGAGTTTCGATCTGGGATCGACGCCCTAAAAGCGTTTGACGGGGTTTTGATTTCTGCGGATATCCATCAAGCCAAACCGGATCCTGCTTTCTTTGAGACGATATTATCTCGCTTCGATCTTGATCCGTCGACCTGTTTCTTGATTGATGACAAGCTTGAAAACATAGAATCAGCCGCACGATGCGGAATCGACGGTTATGTTTTTACGGGCGATGTCGATCAACTCAAAGCCGCTTTAAAAAGAAATGAGATCATCTAAACAGCACACGCTGTTTTTTTAATACGCAGTACTCATACAGGATCCGATACTGATGAAGATAATCAAGAAGGTAACTGAAGTGATGATCACTAATTTAATGACGCTTTTGATGCCTTGGCTCATATTCAGATAACCACCAAACAGACTGATCCACCCCAGTAAAGAAAACATGGAGAAGAAATAGCCTAAGAAATCCTCCCAAGAACTCAGGTAGCCATAATCCGGTCGGATCAGGTGAAGGATCACCAGGATGATCGTCGTCAAAACACTGAAAGCCCCTGCGGTAATCAAGAAACCAGACAGGAAATCTAAAAGTTTTTTAACCGCTGTTTTTTTCATACCTTAGCCTCTCAAATGGAAAGACATCCGAAACTTGAAAGAAGGTTTTTCTGTCAATAGTTGAAACCTTGAAAACTAAACATACAGGTACCAAAAATCAAGAGACCGATCCCAAGGATGACCAGCAGTGTGATGCCCAGGATCTTGAATGTTTTTTTCGGACCTTTGATCATCCACAGTAAACCACCAATCAGAATGATCGGTGACCAGCTCACCAAAATCATCATTAAACTCGAAAAGATGGACATCCATTCAAAGCCCGTGAATTGACTGGGATTAATAAGATAGGTAATCAGAAGAAGGGTCACGCTTAACAAGACAACGATTCCGGCAATAACACCACAACCGGTCAGAAACTTCAAAAGATCTTTTTTTGTGTTGGCTTTCATACAGGTTCTCCTTATCGCACAATATCCATCCGTATCTGTACTTAGTACTTCTTAAGCATCAATAAAAACCTTGGAAGCTGAATGCACAGGTCCCTAAAAACAGAACTATGATTCCCATGACGATCAAGACGAGGATCCCAAAAATCCTGAAGCTTGCTGAAGCCCCTTTTTTAGACCATAACCAGCCGGTAAATGTAGAGAAGGCCAGTGAGACCAAACCAAATAACCAAGGATTCGATCTAAACAGAAAACCCATAAACAAACCGCTGAATACAACACCCAATAAAAATCCAATGATAAAAGGCTGATTTTTTTTGAACTGCTCCTTCGTAAACATCCGTGTTCTCCTTTGTGTTGTTGTCGACGGGTAAACTTTACATCGTCATTGCCCAACAGGTCCCTCTTAAGATGATGACTGCAGCGATGAGTCCAAGATTGGCATAAAGGGTAAACCTTAAGGCTTTCTTGACCCCGTGTTTCATATACATGTGACCGCAGATGAGGGATAAAGGCAACCAAATGAATGCCGAAAATCCCAGTACAGGAATGAAATTGACCAGGGTCATGGTGATGATCTCACTGAGAGGAGATCCTGCCGCAAGGGCAGTAACATCGGTGATTACCGTAATCAAGAGCTGTAAACTCACTACCATCATCAAAAAGCCCAAACCATAATCGATGACTTTCTTCATGACTGTTTTATTCATAGGAACTCCTCCTTTATTTACGCTTGTGAAACCTCAGGTGACCTGTGTTTCGGGTTTTTAAGTAGTAGAACCAAGATCAGATAAACCAAAGCCAACGCACTGAGGATCTGATAAATGCTTAATCCAAAAGCCACTGCCGGATTGACTCGGATGAACTCAATCAGAAAACGGAAACTGAAGTAAGCGATCATGTAGAGTTTAAACAGGATACCGGGCGTCTTGACCCGATCGCGGAAGTAATGAAGAAGAAGGAATGCGATCAGATGGAAGGCGACTTCAAACAGCTGGGTCGGATAACGCAAGTGACCATCGCCGAAATCAAAGCCCCATCCTGTATGGGTCTCGATCCCATAACAGCAGCCGGAAAAGAAACAGCCCAAGCGACCAAAAACCAAGCCGATGGCGACGGCTGGGGCAATGACGTTGCCCAGTTTTAGTTTGATGTGCAGGATCTTCTTGGTGATCATGATCCCAAACATCCCAAAGATCAGACCTCCGACAATGGACTTCGCATAGAAGAAGGTTTCCAGTGACGGATTCTCAAAGAGTAAAGGGATCTTGGATCCAAAGATACCGCAAAGCAGACCCGCCGTTACGATCCGGATCGAGTCTTTGGAGTTGTGTTTCAGTTTACGATTGGCCAATACGATATACAGGATCCCGAAAACAATGCCCAAAAGGACCATGATCGAATAGGTCGGCAGTCCAAACAGGACAGGCATGATTCCGAAATCAGCAGGCTTGAAGTGTAAATCAAACATGAGAGATCTTTTTGACAGCCTTTCCGACTCTGCAGCAGGATCCTGAATTCATACACATATACAGTTTCAATCCGCCGCAATACCCAAATGCGGAACTGGTTTTCAGCAGACACAGGAAGAATACGAAGGTCCAGCCCGGGATCGTGAATCCGGCATAAAGAATGGCCAGTGCGATCAAAGCGAGGGTGGCTCCCAAACCATGGGCAAAGACCATACCGTTCTCATCGACCACTTCGGTCTTGGAAGGATGGATCTTATCGATGGTCAAGGCCCACAATAAGACCAGTGGGGCATGTCTGACTTTCAATAAAGCAGAGATCGCCATGATCACGAAATTCAGGATGATCAGTTCTTTGCTTTGGGTCAATAACGCAATCCAGAAAATCAGGGCAACCGTCAATCGACAGAAGCGAAAAGCATTGGTCGATACTTCAACAGGTTTCAGTCTAGACATGGTTCACCTCCAGAACTTCGGGAAAAACATCCCGGTTTTCTCTTTATACGCAAGATACTCAGGAAAAGCCTTCATCAACATGGTTTCTTCTTGTTTGGCCCGATAGGTCATAAACGGAATAAAGACAAAGGCCGTCAATAAAGCACAGGCAACATTGGAGAAGACAAGGGCGCCTCCAAACAGCATCACAAACAAAGACGCATACAATGGGTGTCTGACATAGCGGAAGATGCCTTTGGTGATCAGGGTATGATCCGTATAGATCTTGATGTGATCAGACCAGTTGGCCTTTAAGGTCAGTCTTCCTAAGATGTTCATGGCAGAACCCAGATAGATCATGATGATCCCGATCATACTGGCCCATTTCGGTAATAAGGGTTTGAGTTCAAGAAAATGGAAGCGGACCATCTGCATGTATCCGACATAAAACAAGATCATCGTTCCGGTCGCCACGATCGATTTCTTTTTGGCCTGGACTTCTTTTTTGGAATCATACAAGACAAAATCGATGAGGATGGCCGCAAACAAAACAACGACCGGCAGGGAAATCATTCCGATGTATTCAAGGCCCTGAAAATTCAGTTTGAAAGAATTCACGGATTACCTCCTGTACAGCATGTTGAAGCTGGAGAAAGGGATCTTTTTAAGATCAGGCGTAATGATGTGGACGCATTCTTTCTGGATGGATTTCGTATCAAAATTCTGGGCATCGATGAACGAGGAGACAGAGATCCTAAAGGTATTCCCATCGATGTATTCTTTCTTCTTTTCTTTGCTTCGCAGAAAGAAATCCAAGGGAACCATGGCTTTGAAATCCGTCAGGAAATCAAAGCATTCACAGGTCGTCCGGATGTCTTTCATGGAGGATCCGGCCGACTTCAAGGCATCTTCGATCGTAAAGACAAAGGTATTGTTGATCATCTGAAGATGATCTTTGAATTTGACATCGCGGGTGATCGGCGTGAACTCGCCTTTTTTATTACGGTACAGATAGGTGATGGCGACCCGTTCGACATCACAAGGCAAGGGGATGAAATCGGATTGTTTCAGGGTATGGGCGGTCTGTTCTTCCAGACGATTGAGCACTCCGCTTAAGGTGACCCTGTGGGGCAGTACTGAAGAGGAGGCAGTGATCTTTTCATCTATCCGGCCAAAGAAGGCGGCCGGCTGATAGTTGATGCCTCTTATGGTTGGGGCATTGAGCCCATACATGAATACGGCACCGACTTCATCATCATTGACCCCTTCGGTCACGGTCATGACCAAGGTCGTGGGGATCTTGTGCTTGGTCAGATTTTCAATGGCTTTCTGCTTGATCGGTAAT
>CAZLWH010000008.1:0-7906 GCA_964563265.1 uncultured Erysipelotrichaceae bacterium | reverse complement strand
GATTGATCTCTTAAGGTTTGATACGTTGAATGCTTGAATCCGTCAAAGTGAAGATAGACTTCAAAGCCGCCTTCCTGACAAAACGGAGCGAAGGCTTTGACGAAGTCTTCATCGTTGGCCAATCGGAGACCATTCGTATTCAACATGACATAATGAACGCCTTTGGCTTTGGCCAAGGCGATGATCTCTAAGATATGGGGATGGATGGTTGGTTCACCGCCGGAGATCTGAAGGATCTCCGCATTGCCGTTTTCCGCATCAATGAAGAAATCGATCATGGTTTCGATCTTATCCATCGATAAGAATTCGCCTTCTCCGGCCTTGGCGTAACACAAGGGGCACTGAAGGTTACAGGCCGTGGTCACTTCGATCAAACCGATACAAGCGTGCTGATCATGCTGAGGACAGATCCCGCAATCATAAGGGCAACCCTTATCGATCTTGGTCTGGATCTTCATCGTATTGCCAGGTTTATCATAGAGCCGCTTTGAGAGATGATACGCGGCATCCTCTTCCAAAAGCTCAAGCTGAACTCCGTGTTCAGGGCAGGTCTTCATGATGAAAACCTGGTCCTGTTTCAGAATGATCTTAGCCGGGACGACACGCAGACAATGTTTGCACAGACTGTTTGTAAACTCGTGGAAGATATAATCTCGCAGCATGGTTTAAGTCCTCATGGGAATGATGTCAAAAAAACCGGTCGATGGGACCGGTTTTTACAGAAGGAGATGATTGTATTTCCCCATTTCACCAAACCCGCATCGGATTCTTCAATCCCATTATAGCACCCGAACTGGGTCTTTGAATGAGTTTGTGAAAAAGGAAATATTTACCACTTTCGACTGCTTCCGCCCCCGCCTCCTGAGCCTCCGCCTCCAAAAGAACCGCCAGATCCAGAGGATCTGCCCAGACTGAAGAGGAGCTGAAACAGAAGCCTTAAAAAGATACCGTTGGTGAAACGCAGATCAAGTCCGGCCAAGAAAAGAAAAACCAGAAAGATCATTCCGATGGTGATCCAGGAAGGCAGATCACTGAATAAATTGGGTTCAACAGGATCCGGATTCGCATTGGGATCGATCGTGACATCATATTCTTTTGCGATCTCATTGGCCAAGGCCATATAGCCTTTCAGGATGCCGGTATCAAAATCATCCTGTGTGAAATAGGGAATCATCTGGGTATCTTGGATCCGTCCTGTCTTGGCGTCATTGAGCGCGCCTTCCAAACCGTATCCGACTTCGATCCGAGATTGACGATCCTCGATCGCAACCAGGATCAAAACCCCATTATCCAGATCCTCATCCCCGATTCCCCAGCCTCTTAAGATCGTCAAGGCGGTGCTTTCAATGGTTTCATCATTCAGTGAACTTACAATGACAACCACCAGCTGTGCTTTGGTTTTGTCTTGAAGATCGTTGGAGATCGTCAAGATCGTTTGAATGGTAGAGGAAGAAAGGACCCCAACTTCATCATAAACATAAAAATCCGACGTCGGTCCGGGAATCTGGATCGCGTTGGCTTTTGTGATCGAAGTCAAGAGAAGCGTGATCCCAAAGATCAGGATCAGACCTCTAAAGAGGGTTTTCCTCATAAAGGAAGCCTAAAATTCGACTTGCGGATTACCGTCATCATCAGCCTGGAAATAGGCTTTGGGGCTAAATCCCAACAATCCGGCATAAAGCACGGTCGGTAATGACTTGATTTTGGTGTTATACGATTGAACGGCCTCATTGTAGTCCGTTCTGGCTGTGGCGATGCGATTCTCGGTGCCGGCCAATTCATCCTGTAAAGTCAAGAAATTCGTATTTGATTTTAAATCGGGATAGTTTTCAACAATGACCAAGAGTCTGCTGATCGCGTCATTGAGCTCTCCGGTCGCGGCTTCTGTTTCGCTGACCGTTGAAGCACCGGCCAATTTCGCTCTGGCTTCCGCCAAAGCGGTAAAGATGGCCGTTTCCTGAGCGGCATACGCCTTGACCGTTGCGACCAGATTGGGAATGAGATCCGATCTTCTCTGAAGCTGAGTCTCGACTTGACTCCAAGTGCCGTTGACGGATTCCTCTTCCCGGACCAAGCCGTTATAACCGGAGAAAAGGCCGACAACAAGGACAACCACCAAGACCAAAGGGATCCATAATTTTTTCATAAGTTCCTCCATATCATGAGTATTCTGATGAAATAATTATAGCACGCATCATAGACAGGGACCATTCAGATGATTAGCGTGGAAAATTATGTCACAAAGTGGAAAAAAGATAAGTTTTTGATGGTTTTCACAATATTTATCTTGAGCCAATAATTACTTATGTTATAATATTCACAAATAACCGAGGTACTCGATCATGAATTTAAACACGGAGAGTTTGAAGAAAATTGATGAGATCGTTGCAGAGCATAAAGATAAAAAAGGACCAGTCAAACTGATGCTGCATGATGTGCAGCGCCAGATCGGGTATATCCCGTTTGAGGCCATGGAAAAGATCAGTGTTACGGCCGGTGTGCCGATCGCTGAAGTCTTTGGCGTGGTCAGCTTCTACACCCAATTCACCACAGAACCCAAAGGAAAACACGTCATCAACGTATGTTTAGGGACCGCCTGTTATGTCAGAGGCTCCCAGCTTTTGCTTGACCGTGTCAAGATCTTGACCAATGCGCCAGTCAACGGCACATCCCAAGACAAGATGTTTTCTCTGGATGCGACGCGTTGTTTAGGGGCCTGCGGTTTAGCGCCGGTGGCTGTGCTGGATGAACAAGTCTACGGCAATGCCAATAACAACAAAGATCTCGAAAACGCGATCCGCCGTATCATCAAGGAAGAAAAACAAGCCCAATCATGAAGTTACAGACGATGCTTGGTCACATTCAGGCGACAGCGATCACCATCGATGATCCCTACATCGTTTTCAGAGAGTATTTTTACGTGAGTTGTACCGACCTGATGAGTGATGCCTTGGCGATGATCTGTACCAATCCTGCTCAAACGGTCTTGTTGACCGGATTGGCCAATGGTCAAGCCTTGCGTACGGCCGAAATGATGGACATCAACGTCATCATCCTGTGTAGAAACAAGACCTTGGGCGAAGAAAACGTCGATTTGGCCCAATCCATGGAGATGAATGTGTATACGACGGCCTTACCGATGTTTGAAGCCGTCGGGATCTTATACAAGGAAGGGCTAAAAACGGCAACCAGAGATGACAACCAAGATCTATGATCTGAAGCCCAATGACTTTACCACAGCTGGAGCCATTTCTTCCGACATCAAAAAAATCGCCAAAAGCTATGATCTGCCAACCGATTTGATCCGCAGGATCGCCATTGCCTGTTATGAAGCCGAGATCAACATGATCATCCACTCCTTAGGCGGTCATATCCAGTTGACGGTCGATGACGCGTGGATCACCATCGTCTTCCGTGATCTCGGTCCTGGCATAGAAGATCTTGAACTGGCGATGACACCAGGCTGGACCACTGCCTCAACAGATGCCCAATCGATGGGCTTTGGGGCCGGAATGGGCTTGCCCAACATCAAACGAAACGTCGATACTTTTGAACTTCTGAGTTCCCCCAAGGGAACCATGCTGAGAATCGGATTCAAACGACAAGGAGAACCTGTATGACTGTTGTAGAACTGACACAGCTGACGCATTGGAAGATGATCAATTCAGGCAACTTGGAGACCTTGATCAATGGGGTCTATGCCGGAGACCTGTTGTCTTATGTCATGGGTAACGGAGAGTCAGGCCAAGCCTGGATCACCATGCAGACCCATCAGAATGTCATTGCGATCTGTTCATTGAAGGAATTTGCGGTCTTGGTCCTGGTCGATGGAAACGTCCTGGATGATGAAGCGCTTCAAAGCGCCAAAGACAATGATGTGAATGTTTTGGTCAGTCCGCTTCCTGCCTTTGAAACCATGAAGAAACTGGTTCAGCTGGGCTTTTGATATGTACTATGATTTGCATATCCATTCCGGATTGTCGCCCTGTGCCGATGATGACATGAGTCCTCAGAATATCGTCAGGATGGCCAAACTGAAAGGTTTGCAGCTGATTTCGATTTGCGATCATAACTCATTGAAACAACAGCGGGTCTTGGCAGAAGTCGCCAAGGCGCATCATCTGAAGTATCTCTACGGGATCGAACTTCAGACGAAGGAAGAAGTCCATGTCTTGGCTTACTTCAAGGATCCCGATGACTTAGAACCCATGCAGGCATGGCTCAACCATGTCCAGATGAAGGTTCAAAACCGGCCTAGTTTCTTCGGCCACCAGTATCTTTATGATCAGCACGATCATATCATCGATGAAGAAAAAATAGCCTTGATCTTCTCTTTGAATGCGTCGTTATCGGAATGTCTGCATATGATCCATGTTCATCACGGTAAAGCCGTCTTGGCCCATGTCTATGGACGAAAAAACGGGATCGTGACGCAGCTGGGTTTCATCCCTGAAGATCTACAGATCGATGGGATCGAAGTCAGCAGTGACGCTGATCGGGATCGTTTACGGACAGAATATCCATCGTATTCACACTTGCCGCATCTGATCAATTCCGATGCGCACAGTTTGATCAATATCCATGAAGCAGAGTATGCGTTGAATGCTGAGGCCCAAAAGAGCCTGTGGGGGTCCTGATGCAGGATCTCGCCATGATCGCACTGGAGCTGCTCCAGAATTCATTGGCAGCGGAAGCCTCCAGAATCGACTTCACCGTTAAGTTGGATCAGCCTGACGGATCATCACAGATGATCGTCAAAGACAACGGAAAAGGCATGGATGAAGCGCTGCTTAAAAAAGTCAGCAGTCCGTTTACCACCTCAAGGACCACCCGTAAAGTCGGATTGGGTGTTGCCTTCTTCACTCAAGCCATCACTCAGGCGCAAGGAACATGGTCCATCACCTCACAACCCGGTGAAGGAACCACCCTATCCGCACGCTGGAAGAGCGATCACTGGGATGCCCCACCGATCGGTAATCTTGGGGAAGCGGTTATGTTTGTCTTACAAAGCCAACCGAATCTGCAGTTGAATTTCAATTTCGACTTCAACTCCAACACTTATCACTTTGACTCCAAAGTGCTGGAATCCGCCATCGCTCCTGTCCCATTATCGGAGCTGGCCATACTTCATTGGATAGAAAACGAGATCAATATGAATATCCAACACTGTAAGGGAGGAATCGATCATGAAGAGTCTTGAGGAATTGAATAAGATCAGAGAAGAGGCATTGAAGAAGGTCAATTTGAGGCAAAACAATGCCCAATACCGCGTTTTGGTGGGTATGGCCACCTGCGGTATCGCGGCAGGTGCCAGACCGGTCATGAAGGCCTTTATGGAAGCCATTGAAACCGAACATCTGCCGATCACGCTTCAACAGACCGGCTGTATCGGGATGTGCATCCATGAACCGATCGTTGAGATCATCGATCAGGCCGGCATCAAAACGACCTATCTGGAAGTGACTCCCGACAAAGCCAAGGAAATCATTGAAAGCCATCTTAGAAAAGGTGAGATCCTTCAGGCTTACACGCACGTTGCGAAATAGGTGATCCCATGGAAAGAACACATGTTTTAGTCTGTGCCGGCACAGGTTGTACCTCCTCTAAGTCTCTGGAACTCGTTAAACGTTTCGAAGAATCGATCCGGATGAAAGACCTCCAAAACGAAATCAAAGTCGTTAAGACTGGCTGTTTCGGCTTGTGTCAAAAAGGGCCGATCGTTGCGATCCATCCCGATAAGATATTCTACAGTCATGTGACTTTGGCCGATGTCGATGAAATCGTCAATGAACATCTCTATAAAGGCCGTCCGGTCAAACGTTTGGAAATCAGTGACATCGATGATGAAACCAAAGAAGCCATCTTTGAGTTCGAAAAAATCAAATTCTATGCGAAACAAAAACGCATCGCTTTACGTAACTGCGGTCTGATCAACCCGGAAGACATCACCGAATACATTGCCTTAGACGGCTATCAGGCTTTAGCTAAAGTCCTGATGACCATGAAACCTCAAAATGTCATCGATGAGATGAAAAAAAGTGGTTTAAGAGGGCGTGGCGGCGGCGGTTTCCCCACCGGCAACAAGTGGCAGTTTGCGGCCAATCAGGTCAATGATGAGAAGTATGTCATCTGTAACGCCGATGAAGGCGATCCAGGCGCTTTTATGGACCGTTCTGTTTTGGAAGGGGATCCTCATTCCGTCTTGGAAGCCATGGCCATCGCCGGTTACGCGATCGGGGCCGGTCACGGTTACATCTACATTCGTGCTGAATATCCCATCGCGGTCGAACGCTTAAAGATCGCCATCCAACAGGCTGAAGAATACGGCATGCTGGGAGAAAACATCTTCAATACCGGATTCAAGTTCACGATCGAGATCCGGTTGGGCGCAGGGGCGTTTGTTTGCGGTGAAGAAACCGCATTGATCGCCTCCATCGAAGGCCGCCGCGGCATGCCTTCGACCAAGCCTCCGTTTCCTGCCGTCAAAGGGGTCTGGGGCAAACCCACCATCATCAACAACGTTGAAACTTTCGCCAATATCCCGGCCATCATCAATCAAGGGGCCGACTGGTATGCCTCAATCGGGACTGAAAAGTCCAAAGGCACCAAGGTCTTCGCATTGGGCGGCAAGATCGTCAATACAGGGCTCGTTGAAGTTCCGATGGGCACTACCTTACGAGAAGTCATCTATGAGATCGGCGGAGGCTGTCCGAACCATAAGAATTTCAAAGCGGTCCAGACCGGCGGTCCTTCCGGCGGCTGTCTGACCGAAGAACACTTGGATACCCCGATCGATTTTGATAATCTGATCGCCTTGGGATCCATGATGGGATCCGGCGGGATGATCGTCTTGGATGAAGACAACTGTATGGTCGACGTGGCCCGTTTCTATATGGATTTCATCGTGGATGAATCCTGCGGTAAATGCTCACCGTGCCGTATCGGAACCAAACGCATGCTGGAAATGCTGATCGACATCACGGAAGGCAAAGGCACCATGCAGACCTTAACGGATCTGGAAGCCTTGGCCATCCATGTCAAAGACAGTTCCTTATGCGGTCTGGGCCAAACAGCACCCAATCCGGTCTTATCAACCCTTAAACACTTCAAACATGAATATCTGGCACACGTCATCGACAAGAAATGTCCGGCGAAAGTCTGTAAGTCTCTGTTGGATTATTCCATCAACGCCGAAGCCTGTAAGAAATGCGGCTTATGCGCCAAAGGCTGTCCGACGACTGCCATCAGCGGTGTCTTAGGCAAAGAAGTCTACGTCGTTAATGCGGCTAAATGTATCCGCTGCGGTGCTTGTGTCCAAAACTGCCCGTTTGGGGCCGTCGAAAGAGCGTAGGTGAAACCATGAACACTGTCAAACTTAAAATCAACGGAAAAGAATACGAAGTCGAATCGAATCAGACGGTTTTACAGGCCGTCCGTAAAATCGGGATCCAGGTTCCCAGTCTGTGCTTTTTGAAAGACATCAACCAGTCCGGTGCTTGCCGCGTCTGTGTCGTTGAAATCAAAGGCTTGCGTTCGCTGGTCACTTCATGTAATATCCAGGTCACTGAAGGTATGGACATCCAGACCCATTCAAAACGGGTCATCAATTCCAGAAGAAATACCGTTGAACTGATCCTGTCCAATCACAGTAAAGATTGTTTAAGCTGTATCCGTAACCAAAACTGCGAACTCCAAAGCTTAGCCCAGGAGTTGAATGTCAGACACACCTACATCAAAGGTGCTTTGGCCAAGAGGACCTTGGATGAAGTCTCACCCGGCATCGTCCGTGATACCTCCAAATGTATCCTGTGTGGTCGCTGTATCGAACAGTGCGAGAAGACCCAAGGCCTAGGCATCCTCAACTTTGTCGGCAGGGGCTTTGAAGCCAAGGTCGGTCCGGTTTTTG
>CAZLWH010000007.1:11527-27098 GCA_964563265.1 uncultured Erysipelotrichaceae bacterium | reverse complement strand
ACACTGGCCTTATTGGCCTTGGGATCCTGTGCTGAAGTAAGCCGGATGGATGCGTATTCGGATTTGGATTTCTTCCTGATCGTCAAAGACGGGACAAAGACCGATGCCTTGATCGATCTGAGCTGGCTGAGCGATATCGCTCCCTTGAGCTATGTCTTCCGCAATACCGTTGACGGGTATAAAATCATGTGGGAAGACGGGATCTATGCGGAATTCGCGGTCTTTGAAGCGGATGAACTGAAGTCGATCTCCTTTAGTCCGGGACGCTTTATCTTCAAGAAAAAAGGCGTGAAGCTTTCTGCTGAACCGATCGTAGAGATCAAGCCCTTGATTGAAAAAGATCTGGACTATGCGGTCAATGAGATCCTGACCAATCTGTTTGTGGGTTTGTGCCGATACCGGCGCGGTGAGATCCTGTCGGCTTTTAAGCTGATCTGTGTCCATGCGGTCGATCGTTACTTGTCGATCTTGCCTTTACTGGAAGAACCCGAAGCCAGTTTGGTTGATCCTTTCGCTTTGGATCGAAGGATCGAAGAACGACATCCTGCGTTCAAAGGAAAGCTCTCACATTTGATCCAAGGCTATGATCATGTTTTGGAAAGTGCTGAAGCCTTGCTAGAAAATCTGGAAAACATCACCCCGATCAATCCGGTGATGAAACGCGAAATCGAAACGCTCATACAAAAGCAGGCTTAGCCTGCTTATTTTTGTTCTGTTTTTTTCTTTTCAATGCGTCCATAGACCTGTTCTCTAAACAGGACATAGCCTAAGGTAAAGAACGGGATCGATAAGATGATGCCCAATAAACCAAACAGACTGCCTCCGATGGTGATGGCCACCAAGACCCACATGGCGGGTAAACCCATGTGTTTACCGACGATATAAGGATAGATCAAATTGTTTTCAAATTGCTGCGTCACCTGGAAGATCACGAAGAACCATAAGGCTTGAACCGGATTGACCGTTGCGACCAAAATCATCCCGATGCCTAAGGCAATCAAAGCCCCCACCATCGGAATCAGGGCCGTAAAGGCCACCAGGGTCGAAATCAGGATGACATACGGGAAACCAAACAAGGTCAAGACGATGAAGAAGATGACCCCGATGATGACGGCTTCCACGACCTGTCCGTAGACAAAGGAAGAGAAGATCTCATTGGCCTGACGGCCGACCTTATAGATCGAGGTGATCTTAGACGGTTTAAAAAAAGCCGTCAGAATCTTGTCGATCTGATCCAAAAGACGCTCTTTGCTCATCAGGACATAGATTGAAAAGATGAAGGCGATAAACAGGGTGATAAACGCATTGAAGACACCGCTCACCAAGATGAGCGAAGAGTTCAGCCAACTTTGGACGCTGCTTTGCGCAAAGGTAATGACGTTTTGCTTGACGACTTCCCAATCGAACTTGATGGAGTTGAGCCATAATCCGATGTCTGTTTCGAGTTTTACTTCCCGGGTAATCCAGGTTTCAAGATCGGTGATGGCCTGAGGGACCCGGTTGATGAAATCGATGAAGGTCTTGGTCAAGGCCGGGACAACCGTTAAGATGAAGCCGGAGACGATCAAGCTGATCAAGGTCAAGGTGATCAGGTAAGACAACAGACGATGGGTCTTCTTGGGCAGTTTGCTTAAGAAGAACTTCGATTTAAAGAGGGTGTTTTCAATGTTTCTCATCGGCGCATTGAAGATAAACGCAAGCGCCAAACCCCAGATGAACGGGGAAAGGACCGAAACGATCAGTTTCAGCAGGTTGATGATGGTGGCTTGATTCATCAGGACCCAGATGCCGACGAAAGCAGCTCCGATATAGATCAATCCATTTCTGATGTCTTTGGATTTTAAGTTCATGGGTTCCTCGGTTATCTATATTATACCTTAAAAAAGCACGTTGATAACGTGCTTGGTTTTATTGTTCGTCAATGACCTGAAAAATATAGAACTTAAGATACGGTACGCTTTCATCGCCCCACAAGACCGGATGATCAAAACTTTGGGACCGGTATTCGATCTGTCTGATGCGTCGGTGCGCATCTTTGGCTGCTTTTTCGATGGCTTCTTTAAAGAGTTCCGGGGTCACAAAGCTCGTACAGGAGGCGGTGACCAGATAGCCTTGGTCAGACACCAGACGGATGGCCTGGGTATTGATGTCGCGGTAACCTTTTAACGCATTCTTCAAGGCTTCCCTGCTTTTCGCAAACGAAGGAGGATCCAAGACGACCACATCGTAATGGGCTTGCTGCTGAACCAGTTTCGGTAAGGCATCAAACACATCTTCGACTTTGAATTCCATTTTATCTTCGACCTTGTTGAGTTTTGCGTTGATCATGGCCTGATCGATGGCCGATTGAGAGATGTCGATTGCGGTGACATGCGCTGCCCCATGGACAGCCGCATTGAGCCCAAACGAGCCGGTATGCGTGAAACAATCCAAGACGGTCTTCTCTTTGACCAGTTTATGGATGGCCAAACGGTTGAATTTCTGATCGAGGAAGAAGCCGGTCTTTTGGCCGTCTTTGACGTCCACCATGAATCTGACCCCGTTTTCGATGATTTCGACTTGGGTATCGAATGCTTCGCCGATGAAGCCTTTGAATTTTTCTAAGCCTTCGTGTTCTCTGACTTTCGCATCCGAGCGTTCAAAGACACCACTGACGACGATTCCGTCTGCCTTGAGTAAGGTCTTGAGCTCATCGACAATGGCCAGTTTAAACTGTTCCATGCCCAAAGCCAAGGATTGGACCACCAGGACGGTGTTGAATTTATCAACGATGAAGCCCGGCAGGAAATCGGCTTCTCCGAAGATGAGCCGGCAACTGGAGAGATCCATCAAATCTTTGCGGTAAGCGTAAGCGCGATCGACTTGAGAACGGATGAAAGCCTCATCAGCCTCTTTGGACGCATCGCGGGTCAATAGTCGGATTCTGATCTTGGAGTTGGGATTGATGAATCCTTGGCCCAACGGAAAACCGTTGTGAGCCAGGATCGTAACGATCTCACCAGCCAGGATGCCTTCATCCTGATGATCGATTTCGTTATCAAAAACCCAAGCGCCCTTGGCGGCTAAGGTTCGTCCTTCGCCTTTTTTAAGTGTTACTGTTTTGTTCATGCGTTCATTATACCTTATTATGTCAATCGCAGTGAAAACATCGCTGTGCTAAGAAAATGCTTGGTTTCAGTCTATTTTTTGATAATGCATGATGACGATGCCCTCTTCGAGGGTTTGTTTGATCAGATGCAGTTGGATGGTCTCACTTTCATCAAACAGACGAATCCCTTTGCCTAAGATCACCGGAACGATCGCCACAATGAAGGCATCGATCAGATTGGCTTTCAGTAAGGTTTGGGTCAGTTTGGCTCCGCCAAAGACGAAGACATCTTTGCCGTTTTGTGTTTTAAGTTCATTCAGGGTCCGGATCGGATCAGAGGTAAACGTCACCGCAGGATCGAGACGTTGTTGATGGGTGGCTACGATGACTTCTTGATCCGCGTAGTCCTTGTGTTGGCCCAGCTCATAACACCGACGTCCCATGATGACGGTATCCACGGTGCTTAAGAAAGCCGGATAATCCCACTTTTCTTCAGTATCCAAGGTATGATGGCCATCGCCTTTGATCCAGGCATAACCATCCTGTTCATCGGCGATGAAGCCGTCCAAACTCATGGCGGCACTGAAGATGATCTTACGGGTCAATCCAAATCCTCTGCGGAAGTCGCGATGACTTTCTTATACCAGTTGAAGCTCTTTTTCTTAGATCTATTTAAGGTTCCTTTGCCTTCATTGTCTTTATCGACATAGATGAAGCCATAACGTTTCTTCATTTCACCGGTCCCAAAGGAAACGATATCGATGGGTCCCCAAGGCAGGTATCCCATCAGATCGACCCCATCGATCTCCACGGCCTTCTTCATTTCCCGGATGTGGTTTCTTAAATACTCAATGCGGTAATCATCATCGATACTGCCGTCTGCTTTAACGGTATCTACGGCCCCAAATCCGTTTTCAACGATAAACAATGGGATCTGATAGCGTTCATACAAGGCATTCAAGGTCCAGCGTAATCCGATCGGATCATTGGGCCAGCCCCATTCCGAGGCGCTGATGTACGGATTTCTGACCCAGCCTTCGGAAGGGTCTTCTTTGGAGGCGGTTTTAGCGACCCCCGACATATAGTAACTGAAGCCGATATAATCGACTTTGCCTTCTTTTAAGATCTGCGCATCTTCCGGTTTCATGATCGGTGTGATGCCTCTGCGTTCCCAATAGGATTGTACATAGGCTCCGTATTCTCCTCGGGCATGGACATCGCCGTAATACCAGCGGCTGTTCATTTGGTCATCAGCCAAAACCATGTCTTCAGGACGGCAGGAATACGGATAGACCGGGACCATTGCCAGCATGCATCCGACTTTCATGGCAGGATTGATCTGATGAGCGATCTTGACGGCCAAGGCGGAAGCCACCAGTTCATGATGGACGGCTTGGATCACGACCGCTTCCCTGTTTTCACCTTCCGCTAAAGTCAATCCTGAGCAAGTCCAGGTAAACAGATTTTCCCAGTAATTGGATTGATTGTTGATCTCATTGAAGGTCATCCAGTATTTGACTTTCTTAGAATAGCGTCTCATCACCGTCTCTGCGTATTTGACGAAGAAATCAACGACTTGGCGGTTTCTGAAACCCCCATAGTGTTTGGCCAGATGATACGGCATATCAAAATGAGCCAAAGTCACGACAGGTTCGATCCCGTACTTCAGCATCTCATCAAAGAGTTCATCATAAAACTTCAGTCCGGCCTCATTGGGCGTTTCTTCGATCCCGTTGGGATAGATGCGTGTCCAGGCGATCGAGGTCCGAAAGGCCTTGAATCCCATTTCCGCAAACAATTTAACATCGTCCTTGTATCTTCCGTAGAAATCAATGGCGGTATGATTGGGATAGTTTTCTCCCGGTAAGACACCGTCGGTGATCTTACGGGAAACGCCGTGAGCGCCTGCCGTCATCACGTCGGCAGTCGAAACGCCTTTCCCATCCGTATTCCAAGCGCCTTCGACTTGGGTCGCCGCAACTGCGCCTCCCCACAGGAAATCTTTGCCTATTTTTTTACTCATGGTGTGCTCCTTCGTTGTCCCTTTCATTTTACCAAAAACGCTTTCGTAAGTGAGATTAAATGCTATAATTTAAATAATTAAAACACTAAAATCTCTCATGATCACCCTCATGGTGATCTCCGCTTTGACCGGATGCGTCAAAAAAGAAGAGCCAGAGCCTTCGACGACCCACTGTAAAGCCATGGGCTATACCTATGATTTGGAATCATTGACCTATGATTTGGTCTGGTCCGATGAGTTCGATGGCACTGAAGTCAATATGACCAATTGGTCTTATGAGACCGGAGGCAGCGGTTGGGGCAACAATGAACTTCAATACTACACGGCCGGTCAAAATGCCTCGGTGAAAGATGGGATCTTATCCATCGATATCCGCAAGGAAGAATATGAAGGCAAGTCCTATACGTCTACCCGAATGGTCACCCGTCAAAAAGCCGACTTTACCTACGGGAAATTTGAGATCTATGCGAAGATGCCTCAGCTGACCGGAACCTGGTCAGCGATCTGGATGATGCCGACCTATTCAAGCACTTATGGTGCCTGGCCGAAATCCGGTGAGATCGATATCATGGAATCGGTCGGTTATATGCAGGATACCGTATACGGAACTGTTCATACCAATTCCTACAACCATAAAAAAGGAACCCAACAGGGCTACAATAAACCGCTTGCCGGGATCTCGGCAGAATTCCATCTCTATACCGTCGAATGGCTGCCGGATCAGATCCGTTTCTATGTCGATGATGTCTTCATGTATAAGTTTAATCCTGGGCTTTATATCACCTGTCCGACCTATTCCCAATGGCCTTTCGACAAGAGTTTCTTCCTGATCCTCAACACGGCAGTCGGCGGAGATTGGGGCGGAGCCAAAGGCGTTTCAGAAACCGGCTGGCCTCAAGTCATGCAGGTGGATTATATCAGAGTCTATCAAACCCCTCAGATGGATGCCATATTGGCCACCAAGAAGTAAGAAAAAGAGCGAATAATCGCTCTTTTGTTTAGTTGGTAAAGGCAACACTGAGAAACATAATCAAGAACATCAGGATCACAAAGACCAGCCAAATCACCAACGGTGCCAAGAATCCGATCAAGGCCCATTTTCCGACTGCTTTTGATTTATTGGGATATTGACCGCTCCACATGGCGTAGAGGACCACACCAGCGACCGGTACAAAGAAAGCCAATAATTTATAAGGGGTTGTCGCAACATCCTCTTCTAAAGGCGGATAAGAGTACGTGTTTTGGGTGTTGTCGGCAGGACCGTAGGTCAATAAGGATTTCCCGCAGACGGCACAGATCGTTGAAGCTCCATTGACGGTAGCACCGCAATGGGGGCAAAACTTCGGTAAGGTTTGATTTTGTTGATTGTTGTTTGTTGACATAGGTTTTCCTCACAATGGATTTGGGTCAACCCTCATGTTTTGATCAGTTGATTCCCCAATGGTAAAATTATACACTATTTTTTTGAATCACAAGAAACAAATGACGGATAAAAAGTGGGTCATGGATGAAGGATGTAAAACAAAATCTTACTTATTTTCACTTAATGAGTCATCCCTTAAAAAGTTGCCAAACCGATGAAGACCCACAGAAAAATCTGGAGTAGAGCGAAGCAAAAAAAAGAGTTCATCGAACTCTTTAATCATGCTTATTGATAATTTGAGAACAGCGACATATAGAAGGAGAAGAACAACGCATAGAAGAGGAAGACTGAAACGATACTGCTGATGAATCCAATCAAAGCCCATTTACCGATGGCTTTTGCCTTCTTAGGGAATTGACTGTTCCAAACGGCATACAGGATCAATCCAACCATAGGGACAAAGAAAGCCAAGATATTAAATCCCGTTGACGGGACATCCGGCTGAAGCCCAGGATAATACGTAGTGGACTGAGTGTAGTTTGGTTTGACCGTCTCAGCAACCAAAGGCTTACCGCAGACAGAACAGAATTTTCCGGTCCCGGTCACAGGCGCTCCGCAATGCGGACAAAACGACGGCAAAGGATTGGTTGAAGTGTCGGTTGTTTGATCAGACGTTCCCAAGGAATCCGTTGATTGAGGTGAAACATAGGTCCCATCCAAGGCATTGACATCTGTTTCTTTCTTATCTGCTTTCGCTAAAAGGAAGAAAAAGAGCGCGGCGATGTAGTACTTCAGCCACACGGTGATGTAGAAAGCAACCCACGTGAGTTTAGCCGGTAAGGGAATCACATCCAGAGACAGGATATACTGGGCGTTTTCAATATCGGGCAGTAGTTGAAACTGAAGATAAGAGAAAAAATCAATACTCTGGACTCCTTGAACCAAAAGAAAAACAACCAGAAGGAGATAAATCGCGATGACAGAGACAACATATGAGATCACTTTTGCCAAAATGTTCGATTTGACCAGCTTACCTAAATTGTGATAGACCAGCGATGCGATCGCAAATGCAGCCAATCCATACAGTAAACTCTGAAGAACCAACAATAATCCATCAATAGCATAATCCCAATAAAATACCTTTTGAGTGAGTGAAAGCACCAATCCATACAAAACAGCCACACCAATCATGACCATAAAAACGAGATTCCTTTTCATTTTCTTATTCATAAACCCTTTCCTTTCGAACAATAACCGTGGTTCCATTCGTGAAAAACAAGCACAGTTTTCCCCAATCGTAAGCCCCCAGCCATATTAATAGTATTATACTTTAAAAAACATTAACCATAAAGGGCTTTCTTTGGTCCTTGAGCAATCCTCCTCAAAATGCTTTATTCTGACTTTTTCTATTTGCACTTGTGAAGGATATATTGATTATCACCAGATTTCATTATTTGATAGAAAATCTATATCTTTTGCACATTACATATTGTTTTAATCCATAAATATACTATTATTGGTTAAGGAGCTATTCATGAAAACAAGAAAAACCATAATGCTGATTCTGTCGTTATTGATGATAACAGGGAATCTGAAGTCGCGCGTTTACGCTATTGCAAACGGGACAATATCAAACCCGTGGCAAATTTCCACAGTTGATGATCTTAAAGCGATCGGCACAGTCGGGGATTGGGATGACGCCTACATCCTGATGAACGATCTGGATTTAAGTTCAGAAAACTGGGTTGCTCTTGGGTCATCTGGAGCACATTTGTTTACAGGCACATTCAACGGTAACAATCATCAGATTTCCGGGTTGACCATCAGCCTCACGGATTCAACATCGGATCTGATTTCGAGTGGCTTGTTTTATGCTTTGGGAGGGGCTACGATCTTGGATCTTAGTTTAACAGCCATCGATGTTGAAATCACCGTCACTGATCCGGATCTTTATGTTGGGGCTTTGGCCGGATTTGCCCAAGTCGGAGATGGAGAAAAACTTCAGATCGATCATGTTGTCATCAATGGATCAATGTCTGTGACATATCATTATGATACTCAAGAAGAACGCCATCGCTATGTTGGAGGCATGATCGGACAAGTTATTGGTGATAATGATCCGCTCAAGGCCTCTATAATATCCAATAACTTTCTGATGATCGACATGGATGTCGATCTTGATCAGAATTTTTCAGACTCTTATTTATACCAAGCTGATTTGGCTGTTGGAGGTTACATCGGTCATGCCGTCGATGTTCTGTTTCAGTCAAATGTATTGGACAAATCCGAACTGACGTTTACTACCGATGTCTATGCGCAGGATTTTAGTGCCATGTATCTTGGGGGCATCGTAGGGCTCTATTCGACGGAAACTGATTTTGCGCAGTCGGATAAAGCCGTATTTTTGGATAATACTGTCCGATCCAGCACCATCAAAGGGGTCACCCATGTTGGGGGTCTGATTGGGGCTTATACCAGCTCAGTTGATAATCTGATGCGTGAGGCTGCGCTGAGCGATGTCGTACTATCCGGAGATAATCGGGTAGGCGGAATCATGGGCAACGGCGAGCACCTTTCATTAGAAAATGTTCACATCAACTCATTGTCCATGATCAGCAACTTGGATGGTGGAATGTATTTCGGAGGTATCGTTGCTTATGGTTCAGTCTTATCCTTTACAGGAATCATCTCTATCGACGATTACCTCTTCAGAAAATCAATATCCACGCATTATGCCGGAACGGTCGGATCTGTTGCCGGCTTGTTAGAGAACGGTACGAGTACCGCTTTCATCTCTGTAAAGAATAGTGATATCATCGCCGGGAACAATGTGGGCGGCGTCTTCGGGAGTGCCAATTTCGTCACCTTACGACAAGCCACTGTACAAAACTCCTTGATCACTGGTGATAATATGGTTGGAGGGATCGCTGGCGGCTCTCACGACATCAGTTTCAGCAATGTCTCTTTTGATGGCATCATTACCGGGATCTATTCAGTCGGCGGGATCGTTGGTTATCTTGATGCACGGACCACCATCGATCATGCGATCGCGCAAGGCGAAATCCATTCAAACGGATGGTATGCCGGAGGACTCGTCGGTAAATCCGTCTCGAACTATAACGAGAGTGTGGATGTCTTGACCATGACTGAGTCCTATGCCCGCTCTACCCTCTATTACACTTATAATTCGAACGGTGTGGGAGGACTCATCGGTTGCGGGACTTTTACCACCAACAAAACCAGCAACCCCATTCATTTGACTGACGTATACTTCGCAGGTGAAATGATATTTGTTCCTGATGATGAACATTCGAGTTATGGAAATTCTACCACCCTGGGTCCAATCCTTGGCTTGGATGCAGCTCCCAATTTCAACCACACATTCAATCATGTCTATTATGATTCAGACCTGTATACAGGCTCCAATCCAACCGGGGTAGGTACTGGTAAGACCACCGCAGAAATGATGGTTAAGACGGGTTACGGCGGCTTTGTCTTCACAGGATTGGATCACTGGTTCATTTATGAGGCGTTCAATGACGGATATGCGACGTTCAATCCCGGCTTGGTCCGTGTCGACTATGTTGATGTGGACGGAACGTTATTGGCCATACAGATTCTCGATCCCAATACCGTCATTATTCCGATAAAAGACCCCGTTCTTGATGGATTTGTGTTTGTCCATTGGGTCGATGAATCTCAACAGGTCTTCGACTTCTCAAGTACCATTTCTGAGTCAGTCGTCCTCAAGGCCATCTATAAAGAGGCGTTGCCGGAAACAGGACAGAATGATGGGGCTGGGTTGTGGTTCTTGAGTCTTAGCTTGGGTCTCGGTTTGATTTCGCGGAAGAAAAAGAACCTGAACTGATTCTTCTGATAGGTATCATAAATCAGGCTATGATAGACAAAAACGGGGATTTCCCCGTTTTTAGTTTTCTCATTTTATGATTTTGTGTTTGTTATTTACTGATGGTCAATCCATAACCGATGTCAAATTGAACCAGACTCATGTCGCGATCAGGAAGCATCGACGAGGTCAGATTGGCTTCGATCGTATTGGGCCAAGTGAAAGGCAACTTACCGGTGAAATCGACATCACCGTATAAAACATCGGTGACGCCTTGGGCTTCGGTCCCAAAGAGCCAGCTGGCCACAAACGCATCCCAATACCCAATCTCATCACCTACCAATAAAGGCCTTCCGCTCAACAGTAAAGTCACCATCGGTTTCTTGGTGGCACGGGCTATTGCCAACGCTTCTGCATTGCCTGCATGCGCCAAGGCTCCAGTCAGACTCAGATCTGCCGTATCTCCGACCCCTTCCGCATAGGCTTTTTCTGCCAAAACAACCACGATCACATCGGCTTTGGAAGCATCTTTAGGATCTGTATAAATATGACCGCCATTGGCTGTCGCTACTTCAGTAAAGGCGTCAAGTAAGGTCGTCGCATTGGGGAAGTTCGTATTGTCGCTTTCACCCTGCCAGGAGAAAGACCATCCTCCGTTTTGAAGGGCCGCATTATCAGCGCCAGGACCAATCAATAAGATGTTCGCATTTTTCTTTAAAGGCAAGACCCCGTTGTTTTTTAATAAGACCTGAGACTTTTGGACGGCTTCTCTGGCCAAGGCTTGATCTCCTGCCTGATCCAACACCGTAGTGTCTGTGTCGTCTTCAAACAAGCCTAGGGCTTCCTTGGCCAACAAGATCCGCATGACTGCATCATCGATGCGTTCTAAAGGGATGTCGTTGTTGTTGACGGCCCGTTTCATCGCAGACAAGACCTCGACATATTGATAAGGTTCCATCAACATATCCACGCCTGCGTTGATGGCGGCCGTGACTTGATTGTATAAGCTTCCCGGCAATTGATGGATCGCTTCCCAATCGGAAACCACGAAACCTTCAAAACCAAGTTCTGTTTTTAAGACTTCCGTGATCCAATACTTGGAGGCATGCATCTTATCGCCATTGATGGAACTGAAAGAAACCATGACACTCATGACCTTACTGTCATCGATGGCTGAAATATACGGTTTAAGATGGATCTCACGGATCAAGGCTTCCGTCAATTCGGCATCGCCTTGATCCAGCATATAGCTGGATTTACTGTTATCAAACAAAGTACCGCCATCCGCCAGATAGTGTTTGGCAGTCGCCATGATGCCTTTGGATTGCAGGCCATTGATGAAGGCTGCACCCAAGGTACTGACGATCAATGGATCTTCAGAGAAACTTTCATAAGTCCTGCCCCAGCGCACATCCTGAACGACGGCCAGACACGGCGCAAAGTCCCAGGCAATACTGGTGGCTTTCAATTGAACTGCCACCGCTTGTCCGATACGGTTGATCAGATCAGGATCATTGGTGGCGCCCAATCCGATGTTTTGAGGAAACAAAACAGCGCCGAGAAGATTGTTGTTGCCATGGACCGCATCGATGCCATAGACCACAGGAATGCCTGAGGTCGAACGTAACGCTGCTGTCTGCATTTCTGCGATCATCGTTTTCCAGCGCTCAGGCGTATTGGGCGCAGGATGAGATCCTCCGCCGGAAAGCACAGAACCCAGATTCAGATTGGTGATCTTATTAAGACCCAAACCATTGCGTTCAGCTTGAATCATCTGACCCAGTTTTTCATCCAAGGTCATGGAAGCCAATCGTTCTTCCATCGGCGTCAAAACGATGACCGGATCTTTCTTACAAGCCGTTAAAGTAATGGCCATCAACAGGATGACCATGATTTTTTTAGCGATATTCATGAGGCAGTATTCCCCTTTCGACCAGGCTGCGGAAATTCCACCCACTGGTTACATCTTCGATCTTATAGTTCCAAAAGACCCAGCCGTAGGTCTTTTCAAACGCCATCAACTGCGTGGCTCCAAAAGCCCGTAAGCCCAAGATCTTATTGAAATCATCCAGTCTATCGAAATTCTTATCATGAAGGCCCAAAGACCATTCCCCGATGATACAGCGGGTATAGGCTGAGATCTCTTTCAACATCTCTGTATACGCTTCCATCGGATACTTCACATTGTATTCAAGACCTCCGTTATGAAACTTATCATCGAAGCTTTGGTAGAGATGGAGATCCAAGATCGCATTTTTCTTATCCGATAAGAACTCCTTCCACGCTTTCGCTCTGAAGGCATCATGAAAGACGATCTCGGTTTCGGGTTTTAACACTGATCTTAATCTCTGATAAGCATCGTTATAGAAGGCCTCCATAAACGAGATCTCATAGGTCATATGCGGTTCATTGAGGACCTGCATTCCCCATAAGGCGGGATGATTGCGATAGCGGTTGGCCACCTTCTCCAGGATGTCGATCGTCAAAGCTAAGTTTTCCGGTTTGGTATGCCAAGTCAAGACCCCCAACTGTCCCCCGTTATCAAAACCGTTTTGACAGCCCGGAGCCGTATGAAGATCCAACAGGACCTTGAGGTCATACTTCTTTGCCCAATCCATGATTTGATCGAGCTTATCGACACAGCCGTAATACGGTTGGATATCGCCAAAGAGCCAATAAGGATAAGGCAATCTCACGACGTTGAGGCCGTGGTCTTTGATCCATTTGAAATCCGCTTCGGTGATGAAAGTCTCACGGTGTTCATCGAGCTTTTGCTTCACGTTTTTTGCCTGTAAACAAAACTGGGTCTCATCATAGCCGTCGATCCCTTCAAACAACGAAGGTCTCATCCAGCGCTCTAAAACCAGCCAACTGCCCAGGTTGACCGCACGAACATGGTCCACGCCTATTCCCCTGTGATCCCGGTCTTTTCAATGCCTTCGACGAATTGTTTCTGAACAAACAGATACATGATCATCATCGGAGCCATCGTGATCAAGGTGGCTGCCATCTTATACGATTCATTCAAACGGAACTGACCGCCCGGTGCTCCGGGGATCGGTGCCGACATCTTTTCAAAGATGGAGTCAAACAGACCCAATTGCATCGGCATGAGTTTCAATGCCGATCTGACGAAGGTCCCCGTCACATAGGTCTCATTGTAGTTCCAAACGAAGGAAAACAGGAAGACGGTGATGATGGTGGGCACCGACATCTTAAGGATGATGTGGTAGAAGACCTGAAGGTTGGAAGCCCCGTCGATCTTGGCGGCTTCATCCAACACAACAGGAATCATCTTAAAGAAGTTATAGAAGATCAGGATCAGGATGGCTGAATAAACGCCTTGTCCGGCGATCGCCAACAGAAGCTGCGGAATGATCGTCCCGATCAGTTTGAATTCCAGGATATTTTGAGCTGCGGTAAACATCATCCAACGCGGAATCAAAACAACCGGGATCGGAATGATGAAACTGAGCAGCACCATCCCAAACCAGAACCCTTTGAATCTGAACTCATAACGCGCAAAGGCATAGCCGGTCAAGGCAGAGATCAAGGTCTGAGCCAAGGCGATCGCGCCCGCAAACCACAGCGAATTAAACAGGGTCCCAGGCATACTCATGACGGTCCAGGCGACCTTCAGGTTGACCAGGGTCGCATTGATGGGGATCCAGTCGATCTTGGGATTGATGATGTCCGCCTGAGACATGAAGGAATAAGAGATCATTCTGATCAGCGGATACAAGAAGACATACGCGATCGAAATCAACAGGATATAGACGGCGATCTTATAAAGCCAACCGTCAGAGAGGTTATATCCCAACATTTTCTTTTTAAGCAAGGTCTTGAATCGGTTAAGCTTTTCCATGTTTAGCCCCTCTCTTTCTTAAGAAGGAATTCCATTCTTGCTGGCGTCTGACCCGTTTTCTCATCTTTTCCAGCTTGGCATTCTGTAATTTGACCACATCCACATACTGATAATCTTTCGAGTGATCTTTCAACAGGAGGAAGGCAATCGCCAACAGGATGATGATGGCCAGAGAATAGATCCAGGCATAGGCGGAAGCCACGCCCAATCCTCCGACGGTATCGAAGATGGCCGCTTGGATCATCCCATAAACGGGATTGATCGGAAACATCCCCAGCTGAACGATCGTAAAGATGGTCGCAACCAGGATGATGGGTTTGATGATCGGTAAGGTGATCTTCCATAAGATCTGCCAGCCGGTGGCGCCATCGATCTGAGCGGCTTCAAACAACTGCCCATTGATCTTCTGGAGTCCATTAAGGAAAAGCACGACAGGGATCCCTGAGAACCATAAGACGATGGTGAAGTTGTTGAACAAAAAGGTCAGCATCGACGCCAGAAACGGACTGTAGCTGCTTAAGATCTGATAGATGAAGACGTTGCGCACATTGCCCAGTTGGACAGTGCCGCTGTTCATCAGCTGATTCATGACAGTACCAGAAATGACGATGACCGGCAGGAAGTAAATGATACGGAAAACCGTTCTGAATTTGAAGTCCCCGTTCATTAAGATGGCCAAAATCAAGGCCACAGTCACGATGACCGGCACATAGATGACTTCCGCCAAGACGAACTGAATCAAAGCCGGGGTAAAGTTCGCATTTCTCAATAAAGCCGTGACATAGTTGGTGATCCCGTTAAAGGTGGTCGACCAACCCAAGACGGTCAGATTGACTTGATGGAAACTGAGATAGATCGTATAGATGAAGGGGAACGCGGTAAAGATGAGGAACCCAATCAGCCAAGGCATGAAGAAACGGTAGCCGGAACGGCTGCTTATTTCTTTAAAGCCTTTGTTTTTCTTTATTCTTTTTGTTTTTTTCATACTTACTCCCGGATGACCGTCGCCGACATGGCTTGGAAGATCTTACCGTTGATCGTCGCGGCAGATTCGGTATAGTTGATCAGGATCTTCTTTCCGTTGTCGTAGACATTGAGGATGACCCCGTTTTCTAAGACCTGACGGTCGATCCATTTGGCACCGATGACTTCGCTGAGGGATCGGTCAACATCCTTATAGATCGAAACGATCAAGGATTTGTATTCGGTGTATTCGGTCGAGTAATAACGGTTCGCATTGGTCAAGGCCAGGTTATAGGCCGGATCCTGAGACAAGACGAAGGAAGGATACGTGTTGTAGTCGATCATACGCAAGACATCTTTAGGCGTATAGAAGGAGAAATTGGAATACGGCGCATACATTTCCATGGACTGATTCAAGACCA
>CAZLWH010000007.1:0-11517 GCA_964563265.1 uncultured Erysipelotrichaceae bacterium | reverse complement strand
AAGACCAGCTGCAGGAAAGGCACTGTATCCGTTTCTACCAAGAACTGGGTCGAATAGACCGGGGTATTCAGATAGCGGTCGACATAATTCCACAGGTAATCATTCGGATTGGTCATCGCGACGGTCTGTGTGGGATCCAGCGCAGCCAAGGCATTCTGATACAAGGTAATGGCTTCTTCAAGGGTCGTAGTTCCGTTGTCGAAGTCACTGGTCAAGACACTGGAGATGCCTTCGATCGTAAACGATCCGACATCCAGTTTGGCCAAAGCCGTGGTCTGAGCCTTGATCCAGGCGGCCGATTTGGTCGGTTTGGCGATGCCAAACAGATTGACCGGATATTCGCCGCGCAGACGGTACTCGATGTACCAGCTGTTGATGTGACGGGCTGCAGAGGTGCTGTAGTTGACTTGTTTTTTATGGATATTCACATAGTCCTGACTGAAGGAAACATCATAACCAAAGCCCGAAGCGAGTTCAATCAGATTCGTAAAGGCACTCTTGGATCCGATCGCGCCAGACCATTCAGCCGTTCCGGGATGACCGGAGGTGATCCCGCCGGAAGCCCAGCCCAATAAACCGCTGGAGATGTTTTCGATGTTTTGGTCATGGAGATCGCTTAGGATGTTACTGACATCCTTGGCGGTCGTGACGATGACGTCCTGAGTCCCAAAGACGCTCTTTTTGATGTCGGCCATCACGAAATCCAAACGGATTCCGATCTTGTCATTGGTTTGGGTCTTTAAGGTCAAGGCATCATGCGCCAACAGATAGTCACGGTAGGTCAAGGCCATCCCGACATAATCGGCAGGACGATCTCCGTCATTGGCTAAGAATTCATAACGCATGTTGATGTCGAAGTGACGGCGTTCATCCATGGTGGTGAAGTAACCGTCTCCCCGCTTATTGTAGACTTGGTGGAAGATATTGTTGTATTCAAAACGCGGATAAGCGTAGGTGTAATAAGTAATGTCTTCTTCAGGTGATACATACAGGGTCATATATGCTGCCCCTTTGGTCGCAAAGCCGACATAAGCAGCCTGACGGTTTCCGTGGGCGATCCCATATACTGGCATGGATGGACTCTTGAAGGGGAAATAACTGGCTTCGCTGGAATAGTAATAGGTGCTTTCCGCAGGATTGGCCCCATACACATCGCCGATGTAAGGAGATAGGCCGATGTTGCGATCAACAAAGCGAATCAGCGCCCCTGGTCCATCGGGAACCAAAACATAACCTTCAATCATCTCATTGGGGACTTCGCGTTTGAATCCGCGCTTGGCCGGATCCCAATAAAGCTTCTGTCCGCCTGAGGCCCCAAAGAAAGGCATCAATTGGATCGCTGCCAAGACGGTTTGGCCGTCTCCGGTGATCTCATCATCACGGATTTCCAGTTCCATGCCTTTGGAATCAAAGGTAATATGGACAGAAACTTTCAGCTGGATCGTGGTAAAGTTGACGTCTAGGCGATAATGATTGGCATCCCCGTTCACCATGCCTAAGGCGCTTTTCACCCCGGTCAAGGAAGCACTGGATAAACGCTTGATCGAATTGTAATCATCATAGTATTCGACGGTGATCAGTGAATTGGCGATTCCGGTATAGGTGGTATTCAAACGGTCTTCGGTTGGTTCACAGTTGATCTTTTCTTCATCCGGGACCAGTTTACACGCCGCTTCCAGATCCTTATTGTAGGGGATATCGATCCCTGTCTTACAGGTGTACCCGTTACGCTTGTCAACGATGGCGATGACATCCCGTTCATCTTTAAAGTAATACTTCAGATTTTCAGTTTCATACAGCAAGGCAAAATCAGTCGGATCGGCTGTCGTATACGTGATCGTGTCCGGCGGCAGTTTCGTATCATGCGCCGACGGGATGTAAGCCGCAAAGAGGGCCTGCGTCGAAAGGGCCAAAGCTGCCAAACCGGCAAAGACTGTTTTAGTTTTAGGATGTAACATTTCGCCAAGCCTCCTTAAAGACTGCTTCAAAGAACATATAGACCTGTTCTGTCATCAGGATGACGATGACCAGGATCACCGCGATCAACAGCATAAACAAGACGGTCATGACCAGGCTCTTAAAGGCAGCCTTGGTTTCATAATTGTGGATTTCCTGGATCCCCATGAAGAGATTGATCCCGGTCCATAAAATGGCAACCTGTTCAATGACCTGCAGGAAGAACATTTCATTGTAGGTCAGGATATACGATAAGCCGATGATGATGATGTATCCGATCATCATCGGACCGAAACTGTAGGCCATCATCTTAAAGAGATCGAAGAAGCCGCCTTCTCCGTCATTGATGGAGGAGACCAGATAGTTACACAGGACAAACAGCAATGTCAGGGAGAAGAATCCGACAATCAGCGCGTTCATATCGATGTCTTCGATCAGGACGAACTGATAGATGAATCCTTTGCCTAAGGTATACCAGATGAAGATCGCAAAGACGGTGAAATACACCACCAAGGCACTGATCAAAGATCCTGCTTTCTTGGCTTTGATGTCGTAGAAACTATCGATCGGATGGCGCATGACTTTCAGGAAAAGCAGACAATCCGAGACAAAGCGCATCGTCAGGAAATGATGCAGAGAAGCCTTGATCAAGGCGATGAATTTGCTTCTCTTTCTGATCTTTTTGGTCAGTGTGACCAGAACGGTCAAGCCCAGCAAGATGCCTAAGATCGCGCTCAGGTTGCTTTGCAGCCAGGTGTTTCTGACTTCCCAGAACGCTTCTGAGAAACCGTTACGGTTACCGGCAACCTTAAAGTGCAGCATGGCTTGCTGATATTCTTCCTGATAAAGCAGGTTCATCCCGATCCCGTTATGAGCGACAACGGACATCTGATTGAGTCTTAAGACATTGTTCCAGATGACGGTGGCTTCATCATAACGGCCTTCGCTGAAGAGCTTGGTTGCCGAATAGATGCTTTCGGCATATTCGGTGGGTTTAAAGGACTGAATGAAGGATTTATCCGCATCCAAAGCCCAGATCCGTCCTTGCGAATCGACTGTGATCGAGGCCAGATTGGTAAACAGACCGGCAATGTCAGAGTCTCCGTAACCAGAGCCAAAGAAGAAGATGAATTGGCCGTCATTGGTGTAGACGAAGATGCGTCCTGTTTTGGAGGTCGCATAGATGATCCCGTCTTTATCAACGGTGACATCGGTGAAATCATCAGCGCCCCAAACAAAGGTCGATGACAGCATGTCCTGTCCGGCCGTATTGTGTTTCTTGAGACCATGCAATTGAAGTCCCATCGTGGTGGAATAGACGATCCCGTCAGAGTCCATATACACATTGGAGAAGGTTGTCGGAACACGGTTGGTCAGCGTGGCTTTCTGTTCATCGGTAAAGAACATGTCCTGCAGCATCTGAACCAGATTCAAGGAGACTTTATTGGAGGTAAAATACCCCAAGAATTCCCCGCTGCTGGAAAGCTGGATGATCCCGTTGTAGACCCCTTCCGATTGGATATAGAGGTTACCGCGATTATCGACCGCGACTTTAGAGGGCTTATAGGCGGTATCGCCGAAAGACGCCGTGGTCGGACGGTTGAATTGTTCAACGAAGTTGCCTTGCGCATCGAAACGGATGACGGCTGATGCGCCTGGATCTGCCACATAGACATCGCCGTTGGACGCCAGGAAGACCCCGGTCGGTCCTTTCAGTGATTCATGGGTGATGATCGCGACGACGGTATCGGTATTGATGTTGTATTTAACGATACGGCGGTTATCGCGATCGGCAATATACAGGTTATCTTGAGCATCGATGGCCATATCCTGAGGATTCTTCAATCCAAGATTGGATACGGTCAATTGAGGCAGATAGGCATCCTGGGTCCAAACCAGATTGTATTTGAAGTCCAGGGTACGGGTCGGTGAGGTCGCTGAAGAAGCAGCCACATTGAGGGTCACAGAGAACAACAGGACAAGGAAGAAGAAAATCGAAGTGATCTTTTTCATGGGTGGTCCTACTTGATCCCTGAATGGGTCATGGTGTTCATGACTTTGGATTGCAGCAGCATGAAGATGATCAGATTCGGCAAGAACATGATCAAGCCTGCCGCTGCCGCCATCCCGGCGCCGGCGATCACATTGGATGAGGTCGTTAAGGTATTGAGATAGAAGGCAAAGGTCTTCAAGGTTTCATCGGAAATGTAAAGCGAGGAACTTTCAGTCGCATTCCAAACCACTTGGAAGGTCAGGATCCCCACGGTTGCCAAAGCAGGCTTGACCAAAGGCATGACGATCTTGGTGAGGATCTGGAAGTCATTGGCCCCATCGAGTCTCGCCGCTTCGATCAGCGCATCCGGAATATCATCCATGAATTGCTTAACCAGGAAAAGCCCGATCGGCATGGCCAAAAGCGGGATGATGTGCGCCAGGAAATTATCGGTCAGACCGACATTCTTGATGATGAGATATCTTGGGATCGCCACAGCGATCGGTACAAACATCAGTGCGATCTGATTGAGCGCAAAGAGTTTGTTTTTGATTTTGAATTTCTTTTTGGATAAGACGTAAGCACTGGAAGCCGTGATTAGGATGTTGGCCAAGACCGTCACGGAGGTCACGATGATCGAGTTGAACAGATAGCGGCTCATCGGAACCCCGGTGGTCGAAGAAGCCCGCAGCAGATCGGTAAAGTTCTTCAGGGTCGGTTTGATGACGAAGAACCGTGGCGGAAACATAAAGAGTTCATCCAACGGTTTGAAGGCCTGGTTGATGATGTAGATGACCGGCAAGACCATAAATAAGGCCATCGGCACCAAGACCGCATAGAATTTGAGCTGAGATTTATCAAACCGTTTCGGGTTGATTTTCGTTCCTTGGAATGCCATATCAGTCCCTTTCTCCGAACAGTCGGTAAGCTACTTTAGAGAATCCCCAGATGATCAGAAGCAAAGCCACGGAAACGGCAGCCGCATACCCCATCTCATAACGGATGAAGCCGTAATCCTCAATATGATTGATGATGAGCTGTCCGGAATACTGAGGGGTCGGATTGGTTCCCGAAAGGGCCACTCCGATCCAACCGCTGTTGAAGGCACCGACGATGGCCATAACAGCTCCGAAAAGCATCTGGCTCCTCATCGAAGGAATGGTGATATAGATGACTTCCTGAAGCTTGTTTTTGATGCCGTCGATGTAGGCGGCTTCATAAAGTTCTTCATTGGTATTCAAGATCCCTGCCAGCATGGCCAAAAAACCGATCCCCATCGCAGACCACAACCCAACCACGATCATGATGTTCATGAGGTATTGCGGAGATTGTAAGAATTGGATGGGACGCACGACCCAGCCCCATTGCATCAGCAAGGCATTGATGTAGCCGGCTTCATCCCCGGAAAACAGGGTTCTCCAAACTACAGAGATGAAGACGCCTCCAACCATGGATGGCGTATACAAAGCCAAAGCGATGATCGTTCTCATCTTAGGCGTGATCTGAGCCAGCATCCACGCCAGGATAAAGGACAGGAAATAACCGCCTGGTCCGATGATCAAGGCATACTTGAAGGTATTGGGCAAGACGAATTTTAAGAAGACTTCATCTTGGGTCAACAGCATAATGTAGTTCAGGAAGCCTTTGAATTCAGGCGCCTGGATCGTATTGAAGTAAGTCAAGGACAACCCAATCGCCAAAGCAACCGGAATGGCCACAAACAAGGAGAACAGCAAAGCATAGGGCAACAGCATCAGAAAGATCGTCAAATAATCATCGAACGTACTTTCTCCGCCTTTATTGAGGAAGACGTGCTTGACGCGTTTGAAGAGTTTCATGTCAGTCCTCCTTGGCCGCATCGATCTGGGCTTGAATCCAGTCGACACCGCGGATCACATAGGGTTTAGCAACACTTCCATCCGGATTCAGATATCCGAATTCAATCATTTTGCGTTTGATTTCACGGTCAACCGTGATCTTCTGCATGTCGATGGCGACACGGATCGGTGTTCCGGTCAACACGGTCGCATTCCAGATGTCAGAAAGCGAGCGTTCCAGCATATACCCGCCAGGTAAGCGCGGGACGTCATTGATCCAGTTGAACTGTTCAAGGATGACCCTCTTGTCTGCCGCATCGATTGGCGCATTCTTGACCGCTTCCAGATTGGAAGACAGCCAGACATATTCAGGGCCA
The DNA here is from genome assembly GCA_964563265.1 of uncultured Erysipelotrichaceae bacterium. Lineage (GTDB taxonomy): Bacteria > Bacillota_I > Bacilli_A > Erysipelotrichales > Erysipelotrichaceae > UBA2212. The sequence continues at coordinate 5,374 of CAZLWH010000007.1, read as the reverse complement.
TAGGTCGACTGCAGCGAATAGGCAAAGGAAGTTTGGGTCTCGGTTGAGGTCCACCACTTCATGAAGGCCCAGCTTTGATCAGCATATTGGGTGGATTTGAAGATGATCCCGGAGGTTCCGTTGACGATGTCCCAGCGGACAATGTCTCCGTTTTCGTTTTCAGTGCCGGGATACGGTGCCAAGGCCCATAAGCCGGTCAATTCGGAAGCCGCATTCTTGATTTGAAGATAGGTCGAGAAATCGGTGATCCCAACCGGTAAAGAACCGAATCTGAATCCGTTATAGAAGGAAGCCACTTGTTCAGGGATGGCGTATTTGATGAAGAGGTCGGTCATGAATTTCAAGCCGGCAACCGATTCTGGGGAATCGATGTCTGAACTGTATCCGTCTTCGGCATACAATTCTCCGCCAAACTGATAGATGAACGGACTGGTCTGATAGTACCATTTCAAGGCGGTACCGCCAGCGGTCAGATGATAGAAGTTCATCCCGTAACGCTGCAGTTCCGGCAGCATGTCGACCTGCCAGGTATCCGGGACTTGAAGATCAACTTTGTCGAATATATCTTTGCGATAGATCAACGCATGGAAATCCAAGGTTTCAGGGATCGCATAGACTTGTTCATTAAGGACATACGGCACCATCGATCCGGCCGGCATCTGTCCGACGACTTTCCAGAAATCCGGGAAAGAACTCAGCTGATACGCAGCACCTCTTATGGCGAAATCATAAGGCATATAGGAAGGCAATCCCAAGGCAACATCCGGAGCCTGATTGGTCGCATTGGCCAGGATCAGTTTATTGACATCCGGCATAACGGAGATCTTGACTTTGATGCCGGTTTCCGGCGTAAAGGTCTGATCGACCAGTTTCTGCATCGTATCGACATACAAGATCGAACGGTTGACCCAGACATTGAGGACTTTAGGATCTTTCTTGGCAATGTATTTCTTTGAGGTGAAGGAATTGACGAAACTCAAGACCGCAGAACTGGCCTCATCCACGAAGGAGGCTTTCTTGACGATGGGCTGCTTGTCGGTATATAAGGCAAAACTGTCCAGCGAAAAAGGCTGACTGTTGAGCGAACTCAAGGTGTTCCCCAGCATTTCAGTGACCGATCCGGTCGCTGAATACAGATCATCCAGATACAACGGCAGTTCATCCGGTTTTTCCAGCATCTTGTCTACTTTAACCAAGGCTTTTGCCAGATAAGACAAGGCCGAAGATCCGGTACCGTTGGGCGCATACATCGAAAGATCAGTGATGAGACGCGTAATCAGGACTCGATACGAATCCAGATTTTTCTGGGTTTCAGGCAAGAATGTGGTCAGTTTCCAGGTCCGGCTGCGGTCGACATCACGACCTGTGATCTTACGGATATCCAAGGCGAACGCATTGATGTGGGCGATGAGATTGCGCATGATCGTCAATGAGGCATTGATCGGTTCGGATTCAGCCATGAAAGTGACCGTGTGGGTCCCTGCGCTTAAGTTGAAGAGATAGGGATTCTTGTTGGCATCCTGAAGGACTTCAACGTTCCAGTTGCCGGCGCCGGAGTAATCAAAGGCATACGCCGCCACTTCTTTGAAGGGGATCTCTCCGTCGATCAAAACGGAACGGAAGACCTGGAAATCGGTCTTGTCGTTGAGATAATGGACCGAGAGGTTGTACGCCCCGGCTTCAGCGACATTGATCGTATAGGTGACCGACTGGCCAGGCTTGTTCCAAGCGACGCCGTCGATGATGTTTAAGAGTTTGGTTTTAACGGAATACGGAGAAACTGAAGGAGAACCGTAAGAACTCAAACGGACAAAGGACGAGTTCTTGGAAGAATATCGGATCGCATCGGTCAGGATGTTTTCTTTGTCGGCTTTGGAGAGACCGGCTGAATAGTTACTGTAGGATGGGGTTGTATCCAAAGGAAGCAGCCACAATTCCTTGATGGTCATCGGCGTCGAAGAGACATTGGTCAAGGTGATCGTATTCTCTCCGGCAGTAAAGGAAAACTTCAGCGGCGTCGCGCTGCTGTGCAGATTATCATAGAAATCCAGGATTCTCGCACGGCTGTCAACGACCTGTGCCGGTAATGATTCATCCTGATATGAATCCAAGGGGAATTTACTGGTATCGCTCATCCAATTCAAAGCGACATCGATCGATAAGGCTTCCACAAAGGGGATTTCTCCGTTGAGTTCAACAGATAAGATCGGGGACAATAACGTATCCGATCCAATCTGATAGATCATTCTCAGCTGAGCCAAGACGGCCTGATCTAAAGTAAAAGGCAAGGTGATTGCCGCATAAGCCTCCAACACAAAAGACTCGTCTTTGATTTGGATCGGCTCTGTCAAAGACGTTCCCTCTAAGGAAGTCTGGTAGTCGGCATAATAAGGAACGGCCTGATTCAAACCTTCCAGCAGATAAGCATAAGCGTCATTTTTTTGTTCATCGCTGAACGTGTCGAATCGGGTGCCGGCTGAACAGGCAGAAAGCATACTGATCAGCAAGACCAAACTCAACAGAATCGGGGGAGTCCGTTTCATCATCATTCTCCTTTTTTGAAAAATGCAGGTAAGTATTTGCGGTTTGCGGTCATATAGTCATCAAGCAAGGCCTTCGCAGTCGGTATATCATCGATCATCGGACAGATCAGCAAGGCCTGAAGCATCAGTGCTTTATCTCCACTCACTGCGGCTTTCACGGCGAGTTCTGCCTGTTGGATCTCACGGCTTACCCAGATCGCCGCAGCTTCAGGTAAGTCTCCAACGACCTTGCCCTGTATGCCTTGTCGGGTGATCCAAGCCGGGACTTCAACGATGGTCCCTTGCGGCAGATTGGTGATGTAGCCTTGATTGGGGATATTGACTGCCTGATCGTAGAGGGCTTCATCCTTCATCATCGCAACGATGATCTGTTCAGCACGCTCGGTATGCGTATGCAAGAGATGCTCGATCGAGGCTTCGCCTTTGGCGAGCAATTCGATCTCATCCCACATCGAGAAGCGGTCATCTTGCGCTTTTCCAAGGGGATACATCTGGATGTCGTAGTGTTCCCAGCTCTTCTTAGTGACGTTATGGGTAAACGGCAGGTATTCCAGCATATGACAATCCCCACTCACCGGGACGACATCGAAACAATCGATGATGTCGCGGGTATAGGGTTCAAATTCAGGATAGCCACCGACAAATCTTCTTTTGAATTCCGGCAGAAGCTCTTTTCCGGTGAGCTTGTCTTTGATCGACAAGATGAACGTAAAGTGATTGACTCCGGCTGCCAGGATTTCGAATTTTTCCTGGCCTTGATGAGCCATGTGTCCATAGTCCTCCCAGTTGCCTTCCCAGGTAAAGTGATAGCCTTCAGGGACTACAAACCCATAGTCTTTCTCAAAGAGTTTGACACACATCAGATAAGCGAAATCGATGGCGTGACAGATACCGACCATCTTGACTTTCGTATAACGGGCCGCGGCGATACAGATGCGCGGTACCGGATTGGTGAAATTCATGACATAGGCTTGAGGACAGATCCGTTCGATGTCTTTTAGGATCGGCATGATCAAGGCCACATTGCGGGCCGTATGCATCAAGGCTCCCGGTCCCCCGTTTTCCCCATAATGCCGGATCCCGTATTTCAACGCGATATCGACATCGCTTTTCCAGCAATCCTCACGATCAATGGCGACGGAGAGAATGATGTAGTCAGCGCCTTCTAAGGCAAGGGTGCGGTCGGTGGTCGAGCTGATGGTCATTTCTGAGTGCCACTCTTTATTCATGCGTTGGGCCAAGGCAGTAATACTGCTGAGTCCCTTCTCGTTGATATCAACCAAAGCAAGGTGGATTCCTTTAAGATCGGGATGACGAATGATGGCTCCTAAATTGACCAAACCGAAAGATGCACTGCCTGCGCCGATGACGACAATTTTAGTCGCGGATGGTTTGTTTTTCATACTCCACTTATTTTATCAAATCCCAAACAAGAAATCAAGAAAGCGTTTTCGTTAATCAAGGAAATCCAATAAAAAAGGCACCCGAAGGTGCCTAGTTATTCACTTATTCGAAGTCGGAATCTTTGAAGTCGTAGTAGGTCTTCAAACCATTTTTCAAGGTTTGAGAAGCAGCATCATAACGGGTAACCCAGGTTGCCTGCCAATCAGCCAATTTCGCTTTGACTTGATCCGGCCAGTTGGCATCGGAACGCAGAGCGCCAGCGACGTCTTTGTTATAAATGTTGTTCCATTCCCAGATGATGTTCTTGGAAGCGCCATTGTCATCGAAATTCCAAACGACGGCTTTATCGGAAATGCTCCACATCTGGCCAGCTTTCCAAATCTTCAAGACTTCTTGCCATCCAGGCATCTTCGCTTCATCAGCAAATCTCTGGTGGATAACCGGGGTATACCAGATTTCCATCTGTTTGTCGAATTCAGCACCGGTAACGAGCGGTAAGGAATCGTTCATTGCGGATTTTTCATTTTCGCCGTCTAACCACATCTGGTCAGCTCTAGCCTGCCAAGCTTCAGTATCGCCAGCGAAGAATGCGCCGAAGGTATACGCCAATTTGATCTGAGCGTTTTCTTCGTCGGAACAAGCTTTGTCGCCGTCATCCATACAATGATTGTAGACAGCCATCGGGTCCAAAACTAAACCGACGGTGTTCTTCTGATAGTCAGTAGACGGACGCGGATAGATATCCCAGTCGGTCGATTTGCAGGCAGCCCAGTGGCCTTCTGCCGGGTTAGCGCAGTCGCCCATCATCCAAGGATCGCCGCCGTTGGTCAACAGCTTGTTTTCCAAGAAGAATTTGTGTGACCACCACCAGTTGGCATCCATGACGCCAGCCGGCATTAAGCCCAAGTCATTCAAACCGTACACTGAGGAATTGGTCCATTGCGGAACATAGTCCAACAAGGCTTTGACTTCATCAGAGTTCAGGTTAACGAACGGTTTGGAACCGTCGTAGTTCAACCATTGTTGTTCAAGGGTGGTAACGCCGGTACGGATGAAATTCAATTCAGGATCCATCGTGCCCCAGAACGTTTCGCCATCTGCGGACGTGATGAAATCGGTATATTCGTCAATGGTCCAGGTTGGATCAGGGACGTCGATGTTGTTTTCTTCAGCCAAGGCCTTATTGACATAGACTCCCCAAGGTTGCATGAATTGCGGGAGACCAGCTTGGAAGCCATAGTAGTTCATCGTCTTCATGATCGCTTTGTTGAAGGATTTGTAAAGCGGGTCATTCTTGAACTGAGACAAATCAGCAACGAAGCCTCTGGCAACATCGCCAACGAGATCGTTGACAGCATAAACGTCAGGATAGTTTCCGTGTTCGGCTTTGAAGTTTTCAAGTTCTTGTGTCCAAGAAACTCCGCCGT
>CAZLWH010000006.1:0-27458 GCA_964563265.1 uncultured Erysipelotrichaceae bacterium | reverse complement strand
GGTCCGGCATGATCCAGATCTGAAGCAGTCTCGCCAAGACATCTCCACGGTTGTGTTCACTGTGCATGACTCCGGTCCCGGCGCTCATGTATTGGACATGGCCTCTTCCGATGGTGTTCTCATTGCCCATACTGTCCGCATGGGACAATTCTCCATCCACCACATAAGAGATGATCTCCATGTCTCTGTGAGGATGCGTATCGAATCCTTCATGGGCCTCGATCAAGTCATCATTGATGACCCTTAAGGGTCCGAAATTCATGTTTTTGGGGTTGTAGTATTCTGCGAATGAGAAATGAAAGTGGCTGCGCAGCCAACCCAGATTACTGCGGCCCATTGTGGTGTGATCAATTTTACGAATCATAATTTTATCCTTCTTTCTATTCAAGATTAAGCGCGGCGTGTTTGCCTATTTTTTTATTGAGACGGATGTATTCATCCGCTTCTTCGCTGGTCAAAACACTGAAGAGTTTCTCGATGAATTGTTTGTGGGTCTTGAACGCGGTCGCGATCTGAACTCTTCCCTGAGGTGTAAGATGCGCATACACGATACGCTTATCCGATGTACAGTTGATGCGTTCGATTGATCCTTTTTTAACCAATTGATCGATGACGTATGTCATGGTTCCGCTACTTAAAAGAACTTTCTTAGCGATCTCTTGGATAGGAAGATCATCACCCTTACTGTAAAGGACTTCCATCACCATAAATTCGCTCAGACTCATCGATGAAGAAGACACGATGTTTTTCTCGGCTTGTTTCTCGACACTGCGGGCTGCTTTCAATAACGTCACTAAACTTTTAAGTTCATTCATCTTACGCTCCACCTATCTTGAATTCGAGATAAATATACCTCAAATCATGCCTATAAAAAAGCGGAATGCTCAAGGCATCCGCAAAGTATCACTGCTTGATCTACGATTTAAGACTGATTTTGCTTTTTCTGAAATCCATGATCATCCAAATCAATAGGACCGGAATCATGACCGCAAAGAAGTAGTTTCCAATTTCTCCCGGGGCTGTGCCGCTCAAAACATCAGGGCTCATCGGTTTCAGGACTCTTCCGATCAGGATCCGAAACAAATACTCAAACCAAATCAGCACATAGAATAAGGGAATCATACTTTTATATTTGAAAATACTCAACACATACAGCAATCCGATGATCAATTGAGACAAGCCCCATAATGAAAATACGAAATAGATGACCTGATTGGGATCCGGATTGCCCATAAAGACAATGATCGTGGCGATCGAATTGGCTCCTCCATCAGGCGCAAAGACATGGATCAGGCTTCGACCTACGGTAACCAGAGTGATGATATAAAACAGATAAAGCGCGATTTTATTAAATCTAACTTTATTATCAAAGACTTCGGGAAAAAACAGTTTCATGGGAGCTCCTTTATAGAACGAACCATACAATGACTCTTTTAGTATAGCCTTGTTGACCAAACTCTACAAGGATATAAACTCTACACTCTTGATCTTCACTTTTTATCGATTGGGGCGCTTCTTTTGGTCAACCCAACTTCATTTCGCTAGAGTTTGATCCAATACCTTTCGATGACCTTATCCTCAACGTCAACCTTCTTCTCAAAGGTTCCGCCGTTAGCTAGGATCGTTTTTTTACTGCCGATATTGTCATGATCACAAGTGATCAGAACCTTCTCCAATCCATAGGATTTACACTCCTTCAAGCAAAGTCTCAGCATTTCTGTCGCAATCCCCTGTCGGCGTTCACTGGGAGACACGGAATATCCGATATGTCCTCCCCATACGCTGAGGATCGGATGATCGATGTGGTGTCTGAAGTCGATGATACCAAGGACCTTATGATCACCAGGTCTTACCGCAAGATATTTATCACTGGGGACTTTGTCTTGTGGACAAGTCTGATCATGGGCATAGCGTTCGTTGGTTTCGATCCATTGAGCAGCGGTTGAACATTCTCTCAAATTACCGCAGCCATCCATACTCTCGTTGGACAAAAGGAATTCTTGTCTGTATGCCATGATTTCCTGTGCGTATTCTAGACTTGGTTTAATGAGTTTCAGATTCATTTATATCCTCCTGTTTGATGATACATTCAAGCCTTTTAGACAGACTCAAACACGATTGCTTAACTATGGCTTGGTTATGATCAAGGTATGGGTGTTTTCTCCATCCCATTCATATTGTGCGAAATAAGTGATCCCGTCTTTGACAGCCATGTTTGTGTTGGCTAAACGGACCAGTAGTCGTTCATCGGTGACTTGGACCGTATCGCTTTCCAGGATCCTGAGTCCCAGTCTAAATCCTTCTTTTAAGTCTTTTACCTTGATTGAAACGGACATCGATAAACTTCCATCCGGTTTCAGATCCTGTAGGTTGATCCCTTCAAAGGGGATGACCTGACGGATCCCGGATCCATCACTGAGGATCAATTCAGCCCGATACGGCAAGGCCACGGCTGAAAATCCGGTATTCATCAGCGTGAGACTGATTTTAACGCTTTGAGAGTCTTTGAAATGCTCAGGCAAGGTCGAGGTATGAATGAACCAACGGTAGCCCAGCTTCTTCTTGATCAGGTCTAAAAAAGGAGCCTCTTGATAAGTGCGTGTTTGCCAGTCACTGATCACGTCTTTGTTGTATTCATGATTGAGATAGGTCAGTTTCAAAAGCGTTAGCTCATTGAGCGCAACGGAAGGTTCGGTATACTCGCTTAAGACAGGCATTTCCCCGCCATTGGCGAGGGGATAAGGCCGATCATAGATATAGTTCAGTTCATCCTCACGGGAGTAGTCAGCCTGATCGTAGGTGCCCATATCGGACGCACTCGACAATAAGGCATCATCATGATATGCGATACGACCCAAATCGATCTTCTCAGGATCGATGAGACGGATAAAACTGGGACGGCGTACTGCGATGGAGATGGACTGAGGGACCGCATCACACAAGGCCACCAACAGTTCATTGATGATGGCTGCGGTAGGTACGCCTCCATCTTCACCCAGATTACTGTGATGCCATTCTCCCCAAGGACCTAAGAATCCAGCCTGAACCGTCAAGAGTACACTCTTGTATTCACTGAGGATCGGTTTGATCTGAGACAAGTGTTGTTTGATGATGTCGATGGAACTGGGATCCTGATATTCATAGGCACTGTCAAAGCCATAGGCTGCCCTGAAGATGGCCTTGAGCCCATGGGCTTGCAGAATACCCAAAGCCCTTGATAGTTCATTCAGTTTGGCTGCAGAAAGTTCCTGATCGACATAATCCTTCAGGTCATACGCCAAAAGGACCAGGGTGATCCCCGAATTATCGAGTTCACCGATCTGTTGGAGATGAGCGGTATCAAACTGAACATAGAAACCGCGTGAAGGATTAACGAGGATGTCCTCGCTTTCTTCATAATTCTGCGTGGTATATGGCACATGATAAAAAGCGACAGTCACGGTGATCACCAAGGCTGTCGCCAGTATGAAAGCAAGGATCAGGAAGGCTATTGGTTTATTCACCAAAGTCCCCGGTATATTCAACCAACACGGCACTCTTGACCCCTTCGATCGACGTCAACTGGGTCATATAGGCGGTATTCTCGCTCTTTAATCTTAGTTCTAGGGTCAGCTCTGTGGTATCTTTGATGCTGGTCTTGTTTTTCAGCTGTGCTTTCAATGTTTTGAGGATCTTTTGAACATCTTCATTGGCACTGTTTTCGAATTTAACGATCAAAAGATAAACCTTCGTAAAGGTCTTGACCTGGACCAACAAGACATAAATCAAAGAGATAAACAAAGTTGCGATGAAGGACAGGATATAAAGGCCTGCGCCAGAAGTGATCCCAACCGCAACCGCAAAGAATAAGAAACCGACATCTAAGGGATCTTTGACGGCCGTTCTGAAACGAACGATCGACAAGGCGCCAACCATCCCCAAAGACAAGAGAATGTTTGAACTGATGGTCATGACGATGAAGGCCGTGACGATACTGACCAACACCAGCAGAATGTTGAAGGAACTGCTGTAAATGATTCCGCGATAGAACTTGCGGTACACATAATAAATGATCATGGCACACAGGAAGGCGGATGTCAGAGACAACACGATGGTGGCAATGCTCAGATCGGCCATTTGGCCATTTTCCAGGAAACTCTTCTTCAGAATATCGACAAAGTTAGTCATATTGGATTACCCTTTCTCTTCTCTTTTTACAGATGACATATTTGGATACGGCATAACGCTGCATGCTTTGCCCATTGATCAGGGCCTTGATGTGTTTGGGGATGTAGTCATCGAATTTGACTTCAAACACCAGGAGTTCTTGCGGTAAGGCGGCACTGTAGATCACGTCAGGATCAAAGATATCGAGGCCGTTGATGCTGGAGCGAAGCGCCTTATCGAAGGTCAATCGGACATTGCCTTCATTGATCACATAGGCTTCACGCTCATATTCTACAATGACTTTAGGCTTCAGAAGCTTGGTTCTGATCAGGCTATACAGTTCTTTACACAACAGATCCTCTTTCAGGATCAGGAATTCATAGTCTTCATCCAGGATCTTTCGGTATTCTTCCAAGGTCAGGATCGTGGTTTCTTTGGCTGTCCAGCTGTCTAGTTTGGCTTTGGATTCCAACCTGATGAGGCTTGTTTCGTGTTCATAGACTCGGATCCTAAACTTCTTACGGAAACGGTCTCCATCCAATTTATCATTGAGCGCGCTGTTTCGGTAATCATCAAAGTAAAGACTGGAGATCAGATACCCTTCTTCGCGACGTGAGTTTTCATCCCGCTTGGCCAGCACCATAATGCGCTGTCTTAAGATCTGATAAGTCTTCTCAGTGATGTAGTATTTGAATTCGTGTCTTAAGGTTTGGTTCTTTACTTTCATTGGCTCTACTCAAACTTGACTTGTCTGATCCCAAAGTAATGGATTCCGGAGATAACATCATCAAATACATCCAGACTGTATTGAACATTCCCGTTACTGTCTGTGATTCTGACTTCCAAATAATAGGTTCCCTTTAAGGTCCCGGTATGGGTGTAGTTGGCTGAAACTAGGTTATTCTGACTGAAAATTACCTGTTTCATGGCTGGATCTTTGGCCAGACGAATTGAGTATTTGACCAGATCTCCCTCAAAGTCAGTCGATGTTTCCCAGGCAAAGGTTGTTGTCCCATCGGTGTTCTTGACAGGGGTCACAGTAAAGACCGGGCTAGGATACTTCAGCGTAGTCAAATAATCATCATAATTTGATTTGATTTCATCATAGAAACCATGGATATAGGTCTTCAGTTGATTGGGTTCCATGCCTAACAAGCCCACATCCGGCAACTTACCCAGTGTTGCCTGCATGACCGGAAGATACTGTTCAACGGTTCTGTTGACATTGGCTTTGGAGAAAGTCGTCGCCATTAAGGCATCCATTTTAACGGTCAGTTTGATGATGTTTTCCGGTTTGGAGAAGTATCGGCGATGAAGCACAACGGCCGTCAATCGCTGTATACCGCGAAGGGATATCGGAGCCTTATGCGCCGATTCCGCAATACCGAACTTGAAAGTACCATCATAATCCCAAGGCAACAGATACCACGTCATTGAATTGGTCGGGTTATACAGAAAGAAGTTCTGAGCCAATACGTCTTCATTGCCCAACAGGATATTCATCGCAACCCAAGTCAGATAATTTTCTTCATTGAAATATTTTTTGAAAGTGGCCTCAAAATCAAGGTCCATATCATTGACGTCTTTGAGCATCTTCAACAGCTTTGTATGATCATTGCCTTCTCGGATCTCAAGGATCTTCTCAAAAGCGGCCTGATCATAGGTCGGATCATCGACATTCTTCAGATCCGCATATTCATGAAACTCAAAACTGGTGGCCTTATACAGTGAGGCATTCACATCCAAACCATGCGAGGTCAAAAAGTCCCGATTGGGTTGTTCAATGTTGGTGTACAAACCATAGTAAACATATTTCTGTTGACCTGCCGGTTTAGAAGCATCCCGGATGTAGACCTTGACGAAGTTGGTTCTTAAAGAAACCATGTTATCAAGCTGGCTCATCATATCAAAGGAGAATTTATTGGCGATCTTACTGGGATCATAGACATGCTTATTCAGATTAAGAATGGTAAAGCCATTGTAGTTGCCGTTTTCGGAAGTAAAGCGGATCTTGTAGGATTTGAACGCGGCGCCTCGATTCGAATTGCCTCTGACACGGATGGTCGCATTGATCGAAGCGGTATCCGCCAAAGCGTTCAGTTTCCCGCTGGAGTCCCCGATCGTCACATTGGCGTGCAGGGTTGGATTAAAAGCCTGGTCCAAGGATTGATGTAAATCAAAGATGGAAAAATCGATGAGACCTTCTTCAGATTCCGTAGGAAAGACAGTGATATAGATGGTATCTAAATCATCGGCCTGATCGACTTTATAAATGGTCTTGTTTTCAACCAAAGGTAAGCCGTTGAGCGGGCTGTTTTCTAAGGTCCACTCATCCAGCGGGGTATTGTCTTCGGGAAGCTCATCAACATTATTGAGTGAGCCGATGTAGATGTTGGTAAAGACACCGATGGCTAAAACAACCGCCAATCCGACCAATAAGTTTTTGTTTTTCCAATTGAAACGCTTCATGAGGGTCCTTTACTCTGCACTCTTACAATACAGTCTTGCGTTGATGGTTCTCATAAAGGTTCTTAGTCTGAAGAACCCGACGATCCAGGAAACGATACCGCCCACAAACAAGGCCACCGGGTAGTACGAGACTCCCAGCTTCAATGCGGCGATGGTCGCCAACAGTGTGGTGATAAAGAAGGTCAACGTGGTGATGAAGCTGCCAAACTGATCATCGAAATAATACAGGAAGACAACCGTGAAATACATCAGATAGGTACAGTATACCCCAATCGACAGCAAGAGGAAATAGTTTAGGATCATCCCGCCAAAACCCAGCATCGGCAAGAGTAAGATCCCTGCGCAAGTCAGGATGATGGTGATGATCAATTGAACTTCATAGATATAGAAGAGCTCAATCTCCATGGTCGTCAGCATGATCTTACGGTATTTTTCAATGACTGCGTACGTCCCATTGATCAAACTTCCAACATACTTCTGATATTTCTCAAAGAACTTGGTTTCAACCTTGACCACAAAGATGACCGGGGTCGACAGATTGACCAGGATGGCCAAGAAGAGGGCCATGTCATAAGACGGGGCAACCCTGAAGATCGATACCTGAACCGCAATATCCGAAAACATCCAATATAAGATGTTGGGGATATACAAGGTCACAATATAGAAGAAGCCGCTTAAAAACAGATACGGATGTTTCTTAAAGTAAGTCAGGAAATAGAAATAGTCTCGGTTGGATTGGTTGAAGAAGGTAAGAATCAGATAGATCAGCATTAAATTGATGACGGTAAAAATAACGATCATGCCGATCAGGATATCAACCAAGACATCCAATGAGGTGAATTGATAGAGGATAAAGAACGTCAGTGTCCCCAACAGGAATCCCACAAAGAAGGCTGCTGTGATCTTAAGATACTCTTTTAGAGCCGAGATGAAAAACATCAGGTTGTAGGTAATACTGACGACGATTCCTAAGATATAAAGCGTAGACAGCATCCACAGATCCGTGATCCCATCCAGATAGAGTAAGACGACGATGACCCCTGAGAAGACGGCCGCAAGACCTGCGACCAACAGTGACGTTCCAAACATCGCAGAGGGGATGTATTCTTCCTCATTCTCATGGATCCTGTCAGAGATAAAACGGGTAATGGTGGTCCCTGTCGTTCCGGTAATGATGATGCTAAACAAGAAGAGATACAGTGTCGCTGCAGAAAAGAAGATCTGTTTGGGTTCACTGACATCCAGTGCCCTTAAAGCCACATTGATACTCAGCAGCATGGCTAAAAAGATGATCGTGGGACCGATGGTGGTCATGGTCGCAAAGGCAATGCCTTTGAGTCGACTGCTGATCGTTGTTTTACTGAAGATCTTCCTAAGTTCAAATCCGATGCCTGCCATAGTGTGTTCTCCTTTTAACGCTGATCCAAAGTCGATTGATACAAGATTTCATAACGGTCCAAGAAATCGATCTTCTGATAGGTTTCTTTGACGCGTTGGTGACCGATTTCACCCATCTGTGTTCTTAAAGTTTCATCTTTCGCCAAGACTTCGATCGCCAAGGCGATCTTTTCGATGTCCATGACCGGGACAATGATCCCGCAATGGCCCAATTCATCATGGCTCATTCCATACAGCAGTTCTTTGCATCCTCCGACATTGGTACAGATCTGAGGAATCCCTGCGGCCATTCCTTCCAGCACGGCCAAAGGCTGGCCTTCACTGATGCTGGTCAACAGCATGATGTCAAAGGTAGGCAAGTAATTCTTGACGTTGACACGGCCCAAGATCGATACGTTTTTAAGTTTAAAGTCGTCGATCAAAGATAAGACTTCCTGATAGTACACCGGATCTTCTTCAGTAGGACCCAAAATGACCAACTCAAGATTATCGACTTTCTGTAAGGCGGCCTCGAAAGCCAAAATCATGGTTTTGATGTCTTTGATGGGGACGATACGGACGGTCGCACCGATACGGATCATCTTAGAATTGGCACGTTTAAATTTCATATCGGCCTTGAGGTCGATGTCATAGAGATGGGAGGAGTAATGGGTCACGTCGACCCCGTTGGGGATGATCATGGTCTTATCTTCAGGACAACCCATTTCGATCTGTAAAGCACGGTTGGTTTCAAACAAGGCAATGACTTTGTGGGCCTGTTGATAGGCGATGGCCGAGAGTCGATAGAAGAAACTGATCCAGTTCTTTTTGAAGTCTCCGATGACCCAGTCCGATTTGATGATTTCTTCTTCGCGTTCACGGGTATAGATCCCGTGTTCAGTCAAGATCAGGGGTTTTTGATTCACATAACTGGCCACACTGCCCAAAAGACCGGCATAGCCTGTGGAAGCCGCATGATAAATATCCGCCTCAGGAAAATCATCGACCAAGGTCGACAAGAGCGGGAAAAACATCGATCTCAGATTCCATAGGAAATCATTGAAAACGGTTCTTGAGAAGTCCTTCGCATAGAGTTCTACTGCGATCTCATAAAAGTCATGGCTCATCAAAACATCCACCAATTGAGTCTTGCGGTTCTTGATGAGTTCAAGGACCGGTTTCCATTGGATGTCCTGATGATCATCTTCCATAACCAAGGATTTCAAGGCAGCATGTTCGTCTTTGGTCAGCTTGATGTTGGAATGGACGGTTCTGAATTTGATGTCGCTGAGATAAATGGTTTTGATTTCCTTGACGTTGGGCGGCAAGGTATACTTCATCTCGCTCATTTCTTCCCTGCTGGTGGCAATCGACCAGACCACGAATTCAATGCTGCTGAAGTGCTCCAAAAGCATTTGGATCCAACTGGATACACCGCCTGCGACATAAGGGTAACTGCCTTCCGCAATGATACAGACTTTCATAATGAACCTCCTTCTTCTTGTGGTTAACGATAATCAATACTTAAGGATAAATGAGGCGGTCTGAGCTTCGATCAAATAATAGTGTTCATTGATCCGGGTGAAGCTTGCGCCGGTCGCACTTTTGATCGGGGTCATCGAATAAAACATGAATTTCTGACCCACGGTCATGTCGGTACAGGCAATCGTCATCTGAGTGGATTCTGTTTGTGTAGAGAAGGCTAAGAATGAAAGCTCTTCGACCTTCTGGGCTGCCGGTGAGATCGTGGTGCTTTCTAACCATGGGGTCTTTTGAAAGTACACCTCCGTCAAGACATCAAAGGACTTATTGAGTGTATTCCAGTTGCTTTCGGTAGAAGGCACGGTAAACAGGGAGTTGATGTCAAAACTGTGCGAGATCGATCCATGTGAGGTCAAGACGGAGATGAAGGTAAACAACTGTAAGCCTTCGGCTTTATACCCATAAGTGGTGGTCGGAAAGATGACCGTTTCGTCATCGACTCCGTAATCCCCGCTGGATTGGGTGATCCCATCGCCTTCATACAAGAGTCTTAGGATATCGATGGTTGGATAGACGGATTGGATCTGATCGATCTGACTTTGATCGATGATGCCGTAGAGCGGATAATACGCATGCAGATGATAGTTGGGGAAGAACTTCTCAAAGAAAGACTTGGTCAATTCGATCCGTGACTCGGTCAAGTTGTTCAAATCAACATGATTGCCTGAGAGGGTGATCTCCCCTTTGTTTCTGAGGATCTCACGGCTGATGTAGGAGAAGGTCTGCTGGTTGGCGTTTTGAGCGTTAAAGCCTTGCTTATCGATGGCCATGAAACTGGATGTCAGTTTCAGATCCATCAGAGCGGCTTTTTGAATCAGGACCGACCACAGCTTATCCCTCACAAAGGACTCTGCGCTTCTTCCGTAATACTCGAAAGAATGATCATCGTTACTGTCAAACAAAGGCGGTATCGCATCCAGGAAGACCGTTTTGGTGGCGAAGACGGGATACAGGGAATATTCCCGAGTACTGTTGAGTGCAGCGATGAAGACCCCCAAGGATAACTTGCTTTCCATAAAGGTGCCGTTGATCATGGCGATCTTGCCTTCTTTATAAGAATGGGTCCACACTAAGGGGATATCATTTTCACCCTGAATCAAGACTTCACAGGTTTCATTGAGGCGCAGTGTCATGGAGTAGGTCGGAAAGGCTTGATTCGCAGTGATCTCATCGTAAGGGAAGTATCCCTGATTGAAAGTGATGTCGCTGACGGTCTTGAAACTGCCTCGCTCTAAGATGCCCCATAAAGGATCCAGATATCGCCAATCGGATTGAGCAGGGATCCCTGCCGCAAAAATCGCTTGGCCTCCGTTGGTAATGTAGTTGGCAATGCTTTCCAAGTCACCGGCCAGACTGACATCCTGTACGACAAACACCAAGATGGCAGACCCTGACAGGTCTTGGTTTGACAATGAATCGATAACGGTGATCTGAGCCTTGATTTGATTCAACGCCTTGATCACATTGGTTTGGGTCTGTTGCTCAGCGTTGGTCTGAGGATCACCCACCACCAGGAATCCCGCATCGCTGACTCCGTTTAAAGTGGCACTGATTTTTTCAGAAGGGACAAGATTGTCCGCCTCATTGATCGACTGTGATCTGAAAAAATCATGGTCAAGATTAAACAGGAAAAAGAGAGCGCTGAATATCAAGGTGATGATGACGATGTACGCCAAGCGTTTACGTGAAAACATCAAGCGGACCTTTTGCTCCAAAACCGGATGAGTTCCAGTCCTTTATTGGAAACGGTTAGCTTTGATTTCTTAAAAGTATCAAATGCTTCATTGAATTGTTTCTGATTGCCTGTCTTATAGTAAAGTTCCAACAGCTTAAGATGGGCCTCTTCATCGTCAAAACGATCTCTGGCTTCTGTAGCCGTCAGAATACTCTTATGGGCATCAAAGCTGGAGAATTGGTAATCGGCTTGTTTAAGATACGCGTCACAGGTCAATAGCTCAGGATCAAGCTGCTTCAGCGCATTGAATGCACGGATGTATTTATTACAATAGAAGTCACTGTCTCGTTTGGTCAGTACACCACTGACGATATAGTCACTGATGGCAGACAAGAGTTCAAGCATGACTTTTGAATTTTCAGGATCCAATTGTTGCTGAGTTTCCAGCGCCTGAATGGCGGATCTGAGTTTGGTATAGATCTGCATGGTGGCTGACGCTGCATAGTGGGTGGTCTCAGAATCGGAGTCCGCCATCGCAGAACGGATGAAGGAGGCATTATCCACCAGGTCATCTTTCAGCACATTTAAAAGTAAAGCCCGCTTTTCTTCCTTTTGACCGACCTGCATGATTTCACTGAAAGAAACGATGTTCATCTCTTCAGGGACATTGGGTCTTTGCGAAAAGGTCTCATCACTGATCTTCAACTTTACATTGGTAACATCATACAGATTGTGTTTCTTGGTCAAACGAAACAGCAGTTTAGGAGCGAAGTAAAAGACAAAGCCAAAGACTGGTAAAAAGATAAAAAACAAACCAAAGATCCGTTCTTGTTTATCTTTGACCTTAAGGATAAAAAGAACAGAAATTAGGGTATTCGCAATCAACAGGATCCAAAATTCCATTGTTCACTCCTCCTTTATACTAACGAAGTCAATTCAACAAGTTCAAAATGAATCTCTTTGTCTTTCAAACGGGTCTCCACGAAAGAAACATCATGGGCAGCCGTATTTCTAAGCAAGACATGCATCCGATTCTGACTGTCCACACCGAAATAATCGGTTGATCTGAACAGATTCGCAACTTTATGGTAATACGTGATCGGATCTTCCGTATGAATCAGCTTAAGCAGTGTATAGTCTGCCATGGCTTGTTCACTGTCATTGCGCTTGAGTTCGATCAGGCGTTTGAATTCAGCGGTGATCAGCACTTCTGTCCCGTTGAGATGTTTTTCATTATGGACTTTTTCTTCATACTGATAGGCTCTGATGAAGGAAGAGGAAATCAAAGAGGTCAAGGTTCTTAAGAGATTGACCTGATACAGATTCAGAGATTCAAAATTCATCGACTTGATCAGAATGATCGCGATGATGGCACCTTTATGGAAGATCGGACCTGCCATGGCCGGAGAACCGTTGGCCCATTGGCTGCCGATGAAGACATCGTTGTTGAGCAGTTTCTGTTCCAAATCCTTGTTGTCGGACAGTTTGAACGATTTGCCCATAAAGATCGATTCTTCGTTCTTGGCTCCGATCAAGCGCGCATAACCGTTACGCTGGTCAAAGGAATAAACAGAGACTGAATCGGTTTCCAAGACATCCACCAAGACTTTGATGATCGAGGAGAATAAGATCTCAGGATCCAGACTGTCCAGCTGATTGGTGATCGAATACAGACGAGGCAGACTGGTCTTATAACTGATCAGGCGTTTTTCATACTGATGTTTGATCATGACGTTGTCATCATTGATCTCTTTCAGTTCATGGTATTCATTCTCAAGGTATTCTTTTTCGATGGTCAGCTGATCCAGGCTTGTCTTAAACTGATCCACGGTATACCCGACAACGACCCCAAAGAAGATATACTGGGCCAGTTTCAAGAAGGTATCCGCATTGAGGACGATGTTGATGAAGTTTCCAAAATCAAACTGTAAGCCATACAAATAGAATCCAAAGGTTAAGACGATCGATAAGATGGATTGTCTGATCCCAAAAAACAAAGCTATGGAGACAATATAGATGGTCATCAGATCGACATTCTTCAAAACACTGTGATTCTTAAACATCAAGGTTAAGGCTGCAGCGAGAATGAAGAAGACGACATTTTCAATCAGATGAATCAGGACAGGATTTACTTTCTCACGTTTGGGCAATTCAACCAGAAGGTCCTCACTACGAACCACAGTGGTGATCTTCATGTTGGAGAGGGTTTCTTCAAAGCTGTTGAATTCTCCCCATTCCATTTCTGTTTTGATCAGTTTTGAGTCGATCTTATTGGCATTGGCTTTGCCTTCCTGGGCAATCAGTGAAGCTGAAGCATTCAGTTTCTTCTTGACCGCTATGGCCAGTTCCATTGGATTGTAGAGGGTACTTCCCGCAACATTATAGATCTTAGAAGGGGTATTGCCGTCACAGCGGTAAAGGGCTTCTACCGCATCATTAAGATGGACCGGAGACAACAGACGGTTCTTGTTGAGATGGATTTCATTGAGACGCTGAAGCTGATGGATACTGATACTTAAGAAGTCTTTTCTTTGTTCATCGGGTTTATAACCATAGATATCACTAAAGCGTAGGATCAAGGTGTTAAGGGCGTGTTGTGAACCGAATTCCTGAACCAAAGCTTCTGCCTGAGCAGATAAAATTCCTTTATAACTTGAGGGTCCAAACTCGCCTTTTTCGCTGACAAGTCCGGTTTTATATTGCCGGTACACTTCTGTCGAAGACAGATAAATAAACTTATCGACCCCATGATTGACAGAAAGGTTCAAAACATTCAGCAGTTCACTGAGATAACGATTGGATTCAGGCCCATAAGCCCATTCTTCATCACCGAAAAGGCTTCCCGCAAAGACGACTTGCTGAGGTTTGATGTTGACAAAAATCCGGTCAATGATGACGCTGTCTGCGGAATCATCATACCGGTTGTATTGAAGCTTTGGCTTTGTGATCTTCGAGAAATCATGTTTGGAAATGATTCCGACTGAGTTTCCCTCTTTCGCATGTCTGTCAACAAACTGTGCTGAAAATCCGTCACATTCTCCGATAAATAAAATTTTCATAATTCGCCCTTTCCCCATGGATTTATTGATGTAAATCACACATGAAAAACCAATGAAATATATCTATTCGTATCATAAATGAAATTCCTGCTGATTAAAAGACATTCGATACAAAATAACATCAATTCATGATGTTTTAGTCTAGCACCTGACTATTTATATCTTTTCTTCACAAGCAACAGGTTCATTCCCCCCATACGATACAAAACCATCTTTCTTATAGAATTAGTGCGAAGTTTACCAAAACCTTCATGAATGTCTGTTTTCGATCACCAAGAATACCTGTCTGGTAGGCTTTGGAATCAACCAACAACACTACCATTGATGAAACTGCAGAGTTTCATCAAAATCGTTGTAAGTCTCGAATCGGTTTAGTCCCTGTGCTAATAAACCGCGTTTGCTTAGTCAAAACACTACTTGTTTTTCATGCTTTGGAATACACTGTGTTCAGGATTTGAACCCCACAGGAGCTGTGATGAAAAAGCATGATCAAAGTCTAGAAACAGAAAAGAAAGCGTTTATCCGACAACCAGAGAAAATCAATATTTTCTTAAGATTCGGAATCATGATTTCTAAAAAAGTGACCGGTAAGGATCTGTTGGTTCCCAAACTGCTTGCCTGGTATCCTAAATCCGCCATCAGTTCCGGGATGCTTGAATCCTTGGTCGCTCATGGTAAAGATGGTTTAAATCATCGGGTACTTAAGCTGGTCAGGATCCAAACCTCTTTGGCGGTTTCCTGTCCTTTCTGTATTGATATGAATACGTTTGGTTATGTTGAGGATGGGATCACCAACGATGAACTCGATGTGCTCACCGGAAGAAAAACAGTGGAGGATGTTACAACGTTCAGTGATAAGGAAAAGATCATTTTAGAGTATGTCAAACATTTATGTGCCAGTCCAATCAAAATGCCAAGCGATGTTTCATCCCGTCTGATTCAAAACTTCTCAGAGCGGGAAATCGTGATCTTGGCCACGACGGTTGCACAAGTGGATTATTGGGCAAGACTGATCCAAGGCTTAGGGGTACCTCCGGAAGGCTTTATGGACCAATGTGATCTGTAACACCAGTGGTTACGATAATCCTATAAGCGAAGAAACACCCTCTCTAAGATGGTGTTTTTATTTGACTTCATCAAAACCGAAACTTAATACCCTCCTAATTTCTGCAATTCTGTTTCTGAGGTTTCACGATCGATTTCTTCGTGATATTTAACGGATCGAATCTACCAGTCTTTTGACCAGATCCGGATCCACACAATCATAATGGGACGGCTTATCCCCATAGGCATACGATACATACTCATTGTGGGAAGCCGGGTCAATGACCCAGGTCTTACAGGAAGAATGAATCTGAGTGATTCCCGTATCCTTCATCAGTTCCACGGCATTGTGGTGAGTAATCCTTCCGGCCATCATGATTTCAATCTGTGTACCATAGCGTTCTTGAAGTGTTTTCAGGATTGTTTTGCCTTCCATGGCTGTATTGCGGTTTCCGCTGGTCAAAACACGGTCAACCTTCAGTTCGATCAATTCTTCGATACTTTTATATGGGTCATTGACACAGTCAAAAGCGCGATGGATCACCAGCTCTTTACCATAAGAATGGGCCAGATCTACCATGGCTTTGGTACGTTTTACATCGATTTCTTTTTGAGCCGTCAAAGCCCCAAAGACCAAGCCATCAGTCCCGTGTTCCAGTAACTCTTGTGCTTCTTTCAGCATCAGTTCAAATTCAAGTTCGCTGTAACAGAATCCGCCAGCTCGGGATCTGACCATACTGATGATGGGGATGGTGCAATGCTGCTTCACATGGTCAAGCGTTGCTAAAGTCGGAGTCAAGCCGCCTAGATATAGGGCACAGTTGAGCTCTACCCGATCTGCATTGCCTTGTTGGGCAATAATGACATCTTCTGCACTGCCGCAGGATATTTCGACCATTGTCTTCATGATGAACCTCGTTGAACTTAGTATACCCAAGTCCATACGAAATGACCAATACTTTTGTTGATCGCGCACAAATGCTGAGCAGAATACCTTAATCTGCACCAAGCTCCTTTAATGAAGATGATAAGTTTAACCTCTGTTTTAAGCAAGATCTGATTCTATATGAGGTTGTTAAGTGACGTGATTTTTTTACTGACACATCGATGATTGTTGTCACAATGATGGTTAAATAGAGCTAGAAAATTTGCGAGATATCAAACCAGTTGATGAGAAGTCCCACTTATTGATTGTCATATCATTCTATCAACATATTCGATATCCGTTATTATAAGAATTTGGTTACGGCACCAGTGGCAAGTGCTTCATTATTCCATCTTCCATCAACTTATGGATGAGAATGAAAAGTTTATTCTTAGAGGATCCATCTTCTTTCGTAAACCAATAACTCATAACCCCGATCATTGCTGAAAGTGTATATTCAAGGATATATTCCATGTCTTCTAAATCGATGTCGGGTTTGTCTTCAAGGGACTTCATAATGATTGGTTTTATTGAGTTCTTTAACTTGCTCGCAAAAGCCGGGTCTCCTTTATCGCCAAGCAAGACCGCGTAATATTTGGCGTTTTGTTCCCAGATCGAAAGAAATACCTCAATTGGCGCACCAATCGTCCCTGTCGATGTGGAAACAGGAGGCAATTCATTTAAGGAAGGAATCAGTGAGTTTTCTATGTCATCCAACACAGCATAGACATCAGAAAAGTACTCATAGAACGTCCCCCGATTATAGCCAGCTCTGTTTGTTATTTCTTTGACCGTGATTTTCTCAATTCGTTTTTCACAGTAAAGATCCCAAAAAGCATCAATCATGTTTTGTTTGGTTTGTGTCGTGATTTCTATCCTTTTATTCATGAGCCAGTTCCCTCTTTTCTAAATCCAACAAATGTGATGGTATTGTTGGTTGATGATTGGTGGATTAAATTTTACAATAGAACCATACAACATGGTGTCGGATTATTCAAGGAGGCGAATTCATGATTACTATTCTTTGTTCAGGTTCACGAGGGGATTATCAGCCTTATATTGCGCTTGCCCAAGAACTACAGAAACTTGGAAAATCAGTACAAATTGTCGGTGGACGAAGTTTTGAAAGTTTTATCAAAGGCTATGGGATTGATTTCTATTTATTGTCAACGGACTATCTATCCACAGACATCGATCAGAAATTGATTCAGGATGCTCAATCCTCCGATAATCCTTTAAAAATGCTGTTGACCTTCAATAAAATGAAAAAATATGTCATTGGATTAACCGGCGAGATGTTTAACGCCTGTAAGGGCAGTGAGTTGATCGTTTACCATCCTGGCTGCGCAATCGGTTATTTTGCCGGTGAAAAGCTCGGGATCCCATCAGTATTGGCTGCTCCGTTTCCCATGCATAAAACCAAAGAAGTTGCATCCCTGATCGCTTACGGTAAAACCAAAATGCCCAAGGCAATGAGTTATAAACTCCTACAGGGCATGTTATGGATGGCTGGAAAAACAGGCATTGTCGCATTTTTTAAGAAAGAATACGGTAAACTACCCGATAATTTCGAATGCCCTTTTGAAAAAGTAGACAGAGATCACCTTGCTGTCGTCTCGTGCAGCAACTTTGTTTTCCCAAGACCCAAAGACTGGAACGATAATATTCATCAAATTGGCTATTGGTTTGTAGAAGAAACCATGGACTATATACCTTCAAAAGAACTTTCGGATTTTTTAGAAAATGGTGAAAAGCCAATTTATATCGGATTTGGAAGTATGTTTGACAGCTCACACAAAGAAGAAACGATCAAAATCATAATAGAAACACTTAAGCTTTCCGGTAAGAGAGGGATCATCAGTGGGATGGGAGACATAAGGAATCTGCCGGATAATCTTCTTGCGATCAAAAGCGTTCCACACAGTTGGTTGTTTGAACGCGTGTCGCTCGTCTGTCATCACGGGGGCGCAGGGACGACCGCTGCCGGGTTTAAGGCAGGCATACCAAGCATCATCATTCCATTCTCCAATGATCAATTTGCCTGGGCACACAGGGCATACGATCTGGGTGTTGGCTCAAAACCCATCTACCGCAAAAAACTAAGCTCCGATAAGCTAGCCTCTGCAATTCAATTCGCATTAAGCGATGAAGTGATCAAAAATGCGCAAACATTAGGCAAAAACATCGCGACAGAAAATGGGGCAAAGGATTGCGCTAAGATCATCATTGGAAGTTTGAGAGTGTAATATTGGTGTTCAGATTGGATTGAATAGAATTATAAGTGAGTTTTGGCATCATTCCAAAGATTCATAAATTAAAGCCATCCTACTCAGGATGGCTTTATTGGCTTATGGCGGTAATGAGACAAGTTGACCTTGTTTCTGTATAGTAACCGTGACCCGTTACTGGACTACACTTCTGACTACTGTTGCCAATCTTTATACATCAGAGATGGCGGCACTCTGTAATTCGTTCATTGATCATTGATACGAAATGAGCGTTCGCATCATGACGGTTGACTACCTTATCCAACATATAAGCGACCAGGTTTGGTATCTGATCAGGACCCAGAAAAATTTCACTGGGCAAAATGGACTGGTCAGCACTGATTTCCTCATAATGACGATCGATTTGAAAGTCATCATACTTATACTGCGGGTTTTTCATTAAGTGTAAAAAGGCAGCCATCGCATCCCCATTGATCATTCTAAAGGCACAAATCTTTTCACCACGAAGCAATCGTCCTAACGCTAAATAACTTGTGAAAAGAAATTGATTTAGCCAATGATCAAGCGGCCATGTTTCTGGGAGAATTTGATGATTGTGGCTTTCTAGATTCAAACTTTCTCGCTGAAAGATGACTTCTCCCTTTTCATGAGGATACTCTTGATAATGATGTATCGATGCTACTCCGAAATCACCGATTAGCCCGTTTTTAAATAAGACTTTGTAATTATCAATTCCTTCTCTTAAACAGGTTTCTATCGGCATGATTTTGTCAAGCCATCCTAAATCCTCTGTGTAAGTGAGTATGGATTCTGGTTTGGCGATCACTAAGAAATCCAAATCAGAGTAAACATCGTTTTTCTTTTTAGATACTGATCCGAATACTAAAAACGCAAGGAAATCGTCATTGTTCAGAAAGCCGTTTTTTAATGCGTTGACTAGTTGATCCATACAATCGGGTAGTCCTTCACACCAGTTCCTACGACATTGGTTTTTCCTTCTCCCCAAGACAATATGAAGTCTTCTGTTTCACTTAAGAAGTGATGACTTCCTTGTTTACCATAGATTTT
This sequence comes from uncultured Erysipelotrichaceae bacterium, assembly GCA_964563265.1. Classification (GTDB taxonomy): domain Bacteria; phylum Bacillota_I; class Bacilli_A; order Erysipelotrichales; family Erysipelotrichaceae; genus UBA2212. The sequence goes on along the minus strand of CAZLWH010000006.1, from coordinate 7,925 downwards.
GATTCGATGTTTTTCTTTGTGATCGATGCGATTACCGACATCACTCATCAGTTGACCTGAACTGTCAGTGTTGAGAAGTAATGCCGTCCCGGATTTTACAAAAACCAAGACATCCGTCAATGCCACTTTCATCAATTGAGTTGTTCCGCCCTGAATCCGTTGATCAGAGAACAATCCATACCAATCACCCTTTGGGAAGTAGACATGCCGTTCAAAAACACCTTTGTCCAAGATCGGGGCAACCAGTAAGTTTGCAAACAGATACTGATCATGCGTTACCAACGCAATCGGATCGTCAGGATAATCCACCATTAAGTGTTTCATCAATACTTGATTTTGATTAACACATTTTATTGATTCACTATAGATGTGGGGCAATAGGTTCATTCTGAGCCAGTAATACTTTCTGATGTTCTCGATCAGTTGTTGATCGTTATGGTAGTGTGCGATATTCCATGGGGTTCTTTCATTGTTGATGACTTTTTCCTTCGTGATCAATGAAAACTGACCCCCAACAGGCTCGGAGTGTAATTGCATGATCGGAGAAAAAACGCTCAACTGGGTCGATCTGTAATAGAGTTCCAGTTCAGGCAGATCCCCTGCGAATCCTGCAATATCAAAGCTCCAAAACGGCTGTCCGCTTAATCCGGCATTGATCCCTGCTTTAAAAACGCTTTGGAATTCGGACCACGTTGATTTTTGATCTCCTGCCCATTGGATACCAACGGATTGCTGACCTACATAGCCCGCTCTGCTGAAAAGAGTTCTCTCTTTCCCAACAAATTCACGATAGGCTTCAATATAATCGTGACTATACTGATTGACCATCGATTTTCCATTCTCGCCGGATTTGAAAAGAATGTCTTCTCTGTAGATGTGTTCTCCGCCATCCGTTTTGAAACCATCGACACCAATGTCCAACAAGTGTTGTCTTCTTGAAAACCACCAATTCTTGGTCTCACTTTGGCTAAAATCCGGAATCATAGATCCTGGAAACCAATGTCCTTGAGGGATCGTAAATGCAGAACCGTCAGGCAATCTCGCAGTCAACTGCTTTGAATCCACTGCTTCCCAATCCAGGGAATGCTGAAGACTTGGCATATCTTTGGGTTCAAGTTTCTTGATGACAGGGATTTGCCAAAGCAATAGTTTTAATCCTTGTTTATGAATTCGTTCGATCATTGCTTTGGGATTTTTCCAAGGACCTCGCTGGTCAAAGGTAAAATCCGAGTATTTTTTTGCTTCATTGGAGGCTTGATACGTTGCCCCGTTAAACACATAGAAGGTGGCCTCATCGCTCCATTGTTCTAGCACCATAACGGTAAATGGGAACTTAAGTTCTTGTGCGATGCTTAATTGTTGATCAACGAGATCTTCAGTGTTCCAACGATGTGCAGACACCCATGGACCAAAAGCCCACTTCGGTGGCAATAATGCTTTACCGCTGAGCATCATGAAGTCAGAGATCATCTCTTTTGGCTGTCCGGAAAGCACAATGATTTCACACTCATCATCCAGATCCAATTGAATGGTCAATTCTGATTGTATTGAGATATGGATCGCTCTCTTGGTCTTGATGAAGAGTCCTAATTCATTGGGAATGAAGAAAAAAGGCAAAGGAAAATAAGTAAGATTGCCTTGATTACAGAAATGATCCACGACCCTATTATCAAATTCATTGTTTTTTTGATTGATGGCATCATAGCGTTCACCAAAACCGAAAACCTGATCAAAAGAACCGGTAATGCTTAGACAAGCGTTTTGTAGGGTCAGAATCAATCCGCTGGTGGTCTTGATCTCTCTATGCTCGTGTGATTTGAATTGATGTGTAATCATGGTCTCTCCCTTAACTTTTTGATTTCATTCATATACGCTGCGCAAACGAACTCGGCATTGGCCCACATGAGCGGATTGATAAAAGAACGGGACTCATCGGTAGCGTCAATGGCTTCCGGAAGCATTCCATAGCCATTTAGGTGATCGATTATCCACTTCATCGTTTTTTGATAGTGTTGTTGATCATTGATCATAAAGGCAGTTTCTGCTGCAGCACAAGTATTAAAAAGCCACGGTCCATGATGGTATTCCTGTTCACTGTAACCAATCCCGTAATCAAAGAAGGAAGCGTTCTTTACTAAACAGTGATAGTTCTTGATGAACTTATCTGTGATTGGATAACCAAGACTGGCTGATAAGAATTGCGGTGTGTCATATTTGTATAGGATCTCATCATGATAACTCACATATCCATAAGCATAATAACCATCTTGAAGATACGTGTTCTCAATGCCTTGGATGGTCTCATCCACCAGCTTTTGCCACGCATCGGCATCTTGAGGATAACCGAGTTTCTTAGCAATCTCAATCGCACCCAAAACGCCACCCACAATAAACATGTTTGTCGAGGTAATGTAGGCAGGTCCAAATACCCCTTCATTGACGCCGCCTTCTGGCCCAAAAAGATTGTTCTTTCTAGAGATGGCTTTCAAAGCATTCACACTTCTTCTGATCGCTTCGTAATCCACAAGCAATTTCCCGCTGAGTTCATAATAATCCGAAATAACCCGACAGAAATATCCGATGGTATCAATCTGAGAGTAAACGTTATTGTTGGCCCCTTCATCGGGTTTCTTGTCGGAGTTGTATCTCTGATAAAACTCACCGTTCGCTTTGATCGGGCAAGCCATCAGAAAATTGATGATCTGCTCAAATTCTTCATAGTATCCCGCATATAGAAACGCCCTGGATCCCATTAACGCATCTCTGACATAAAAAGTGACTTTCCCGTTGGCGAAATAATGTCCCGTGAGATCTGCGGGTAAAAGTCCGTTCAGATTTGCAGCTTTTAACCCAATCAGCATGGTTTTGGATTCATCAGGATAATTCGATGTGAGTTTACTATGGTTAAGCCATGAAGCCCAAAACTCAACAATATCATTCAGTCCGGATCCAAAATGAACGTCACGGAGTTGATCAGAAAGTTCTGTTTCTGAAGAGCCCATCACGATGGCCCATTCATAGTCATAACTTTCTCCGGGAGCCAATTGGACTTCCTTGTTTAAAGACATCGATATTGGTGTAGACGCTTCCAATGTGTCTTTCAACTCGTTTTTATGATGCAAGATATCCTCTATCCCGTGATACATAAAGCCGCTTGGCGCATCGAGGGATGCAAAGATATGATCGACGTTTTGAGCCGTGACCGCAAAATGATGCCCAGCGCTTTGATAAAAAACAACCTCATTCTTTCGTTTGATCTTTGTATTCAGGTTGTTATGGTTGATCACCAACGCAGACAGATTAAATGACTGTAAGGCATCACTGGTATTGACGATGGTCGTATGAAAAAAAAGATGGTTTTGATGAGCCCCTGCAATATCCGTTTTCGTGAAGTCCTCATACACAAACACATCTCTTACCAGGCAGTGATTTTCCACCGTTGACGCTCTAGACATAAGCCGGGACGGATGTCCAATGAGTGGCTTTATCCGATCTCCAAAGTAAGCAGTTTTATTTAACGTAACCACAGTACACGCCGTATGAATCAAATCGACTTGATAGTTATCCATGAAGAGGTGTTGCAGACCGATCGCCTTTTGATCAACAATAGTTTCATTCAATCCATAGAGCGAGGAAAAACGACCTGATCCAAGATAAGTGATCCCTGGATATTTCACTTTATTCCCCCTTCTTGAATACCTCTGATAAAGTATTTTTGAGCAAAGGCATACACAAGAAGGATTGGGATCATAGAAATCAGGGATCCTGCCATTAATGTATTTACTTCCGTTGTATATTGAGTATTTAATCTACTTAGTAATACTGGTAATGTCATTAAATCCTGATTTGTTAGAACTATAAGCGGCCAAAAGTAATCGTTCCAATAGCCCATAAAGTTTATGACCAAAAGAGTAGTCACTGGAACAATACTCATCGGCATAACGATTTTCCAATATACTTGAAAGAAATTTGCCCCATCCATATAAGCTGCTTCAATAAAATCATTCGATATATTTTTCATATACTGTCTCAGCAAAAAGATAGCAAATACATTGAATACAGTTGGAAGAATGACGCCTAAATATGAATTAATCAATCCCAGTTTCATCAAGATGATAAAGATCGGAATTCCGGTAACCTGGATCGGGATCATCATACTGGCTAAGAATAAAGTGAACAGTAAATTCTTATACTTAAAATCAAATTTCGCAAATACAAATGCTGCCATACTTGATGATGTAATTGTCAACAAAGTTGATGCCACCGAAACTATAGTACTGTTCAGTAAGGATCTTGCAAATGGTAGTTGAGTAAATATCTTAACATAAGAAGCAAAAGTAGCTTCTTTGGGTATCCATTCAATTGGTATCGCCATCAATGCTCCAGCACTTTTAAAAGATGTTGATATCATCCACATGAATGGTACTAAACCTAAAATCGTGAGCAATAACAGGACGAGAAAAACCGATTTATCTTTAAGTTTTAGATTTCTATTCATAATACACCCATTTCTTTTGTAATATCAATTGAAACAATGTGATGGTCACAATGACAATAAGTAATATGATTGACAGCGCTGTTGCATACCCCATCTCAAAATATCTGAAACCATAGGTATAAATCCGCTCGACCATGACTTGAGTTGCCCCCATAGGTCCTCCGCCAGTCATAACCATGATTTGTGAAAAGAGTTGGAATGAGCTAATCATCGTTGTAATCAGAACAAAAAATAAAGTTGGCGTAACCAAAGGAATAGTTATTTTTCTAAGTATCTGGAAGCTATTCGCTCCATCTATTTCTGCTGCTTCATAGAGTGTTCTATCGATTCCTCTTAAACCACCAAATATTATCAGTGAAAAGAAACCTAGATCTTTCCAAATACTAACAATAACAATTGAGGTCATCGCCCATTTAGGATCTGTTAACCATGCGGGGCCTTGGATTCCGATAATCGCCAATAGGTTGTTTAGCATACCATATTGCCCACTTAGAACAGATTTCCATATCAACGAACCTGCAATCCATGATGTTAACACAGGTATAAACAACAATACTCTAAACACAGCCACATGCTTTACATTTGAATTAAACATTAATGCTACACCTAAAGATAAAATAATTATCCCAGGAATATAAAGTGAAATGAACTTTATTGTATTAAATATAACTCGAAGAAATTCTTCACTCTTCAGGATATCAATATAGTTCTTCAACCCTATCAAATTCGGAGAACCCCCGATTACATCCCAATCTGTAAAACTCAAGAATAAAGCAGATATCATTGGAAGTAAGGAAAAGACGATGAACCCAATCACGCTAGGTAGAAGGAACAGTAATATATAGAACCTAACTTTTTTCTCCATTGTTTTCATCGTCTTTCTCCTTTAAAGATCTCCCGTTACTATTTTAATATTTTCCGCTTATTAAGGCTTGTGCTTGATCCAAAGCTTCTTTGGCAGTTAGTTCTCCAGCAAGTGCTTTAGACAAGTAAATCTGAAGATCATCAGCAACAGCACTGAACTTTTCAAGTGATGGTGGCATTACCAAGTATTGAAGAGAGTCAAATACTGCTTGTTTGTTGGAAGGAGGCGTGACTGCCTTAAATGCATTGACAACTTCATCTGTCAACGCTACAGGTAAATCCCAGTTCGCATTCGCACGTAACATTGCTGCTTCAGGGCTCCCAGACAAGAAGGCTGCGAATTTCGTTGCTGCTGCTTGAACTTTGGATGTTTTGCTTACAACTAGGGCTTCTGAAAAGAAGTGTGTAGCATGTTGTTTGATTCCAGGTTCAACAGCGATGTCCCAAGCAAATTTACAGTTGGTCGCAAAATCAGAGAATGCCCAAATACCTGTAACTAACATTCCAAGTCGTCCGGCCTTAAATAGATCCCAGTCACCCATTCCACCTAATTGTTCGGTTGTTGGGGTGACATTTGTATCCTTAACCCTTGCAATCATCATTTCGAGAGCTTCAACATTCGCGGTAGAATTCAAAGTAAATGCGCTTTGATCAGCATTCATCATACTTCCACCATTCTGGGCAACTGTTTTATAGAATTCCCAGGTTTGAATCGGACGTATAACTCCAAAGATGTCTGTACCTAATGCACGAATCTTTTCAGCAGCAGCTAATTCCTCAGTCCAAGTCCAGTTAGCTGTCGGATATGCAACTCCTGCCTGATCAAACAAGTCTTTATTATAGATTAATACAACATTCGAGAATTTAGTAGGCAAACCATACTGTTTTGAACCAATTTGGAAAGCTTTGAGTGCTGTAGGATGAATTTTAGTAATATCCACTCCAGAAACATCTAGTTCAACAATGGCTCCTTTGTCTGCATAAGCTCTGAAATTTTCAATATTCAATTCAAAGACATCCGGGGCTTGTCCTCCGGCAACTCGGGTCGCTAATTGGGTAAAGTAATCAGCATAACCTATCGTTTCCACTTCAACTTTAATTAAAGGATTTGCAGTCTCAAAAACATCAATCATGGCTGCCAAGGTTGCTTCTTGGCCATTAATCGAAGAATAATTCAAAAATTTGACAGTAACTTCTTCTGCTTTAGCAGGTGTACAGGCTGCTAAGAACAATACGACTGCAAGCACGGCTAGTAATTTTTTCATAAATCGTTCTCCATTTCTTTCTGTTTATATAACTTGTATTCCATACGAGCTTCATCCCCTTTACCCACAACAACGACGGCTTCATACGGTCTCAAGTTCAAACCACGCTTAGTATCGAATGTGTCATAATTCGATAGAATCACTTCTGCAGGATCAACCTTCTCATCCAGATGAACTGGGGTAGAGTGGAAATTGCAGTAAACACGAAGCACTTCTTCATCTGAAACTCTTTGATAAGCAAACACATCCGGATGATCAGGATACAATAACTTAAAAGTGCCTTCCCGTATCAACGCACGATATTCACTTTGTCGTCTAAACCAAATCAACTTACGATAGTATTCCAACACCGAGTCACTTCTTCCGATTTGATCCATCGCATTGATGTTCATGTAATTCGGATTAACATCCAGCCAAGGTCTGACTTGACTAAACCCGCCATAGGATTCTGTTGACCAAGGATAGGGTGTGCGTGCGTTATCTCTTCCGATTTTATAGATGGAAGCCATGATCTTATCCATGGCCATTCCTTTGTTTAATCGCATCTGAACCATATTTAGTGTTTCTACATCTCGATAATCAGAGAGATCCGGAAATTTAACATTGGTCATTCCCAGCTCTTCGCCCTGATAGATGTAAGGTGTCCCTTGCATGAAATGAAGCAAGGTTCCAAGCATCTTGGCCGATTCTACGCGATACTCCGTATCATTGCCCCAACGCGATACAATTCGAGGAAGATCATGATTATTCCAAAACAGTGAGTTCCATCCTTTTTGATATAAACCGACTTGCTGTTCCTCAAATACCTTTTTCAACTTCAACAAGTCAAGCGGGATTGGATCCCATTTCTCTTTGCCTGGTTCTTGATCAAGCAGGATATGAGAGAAATTGAAGATCATTGAGAATTCACTGCCATCAAGATTTGAGTATTTTTTCGCCTTTTCAACAGTGGCGCCCCAAGTTTCTCCTACCGTCAAAACGTTATATTTGGCAAACGTTGCTTGATTCATCTCCTGGATATACTCATGGAGCTTAGGACCATCCGCAATGATTCCGCGATCAATGTCTTTTGCGATGAGATCAATGACATCAAAGCGAAATCCTTTTATGCCTTTCTCAAGCCACCAATTCAACATCGTATACAGATCATCCCTGACCGGTTTATGATGCCAATTTAAGTCTGGTTGGCCTTTCGCAAACAAATGAAGATAATACGAATCTGACTTCTTATCGAGTTCCCAGGCTGAACCCAGGAAGATGGATTGCTGATCGTTGGGAAGTGAACCCTTGTTTGGTTT
>CAZLWH010000005.1:10356-28016 GCA_964563265.1 uncultured Erysipelotrichaceae bacterium | reverse complement strand
GGTTTCCCAAGGACTTTTTTCTTATTCGATACTGAAGTCTCCACTGACGGATTTCAAATTGACTTTAACGGCACCGTCACCAATGGTGATGGTCTGATTGTGACGCGGGGTATCATATTCTGCTTCACCGATGCGTAGTTCTCCACTGTTGGAGATGAAGGCAATGGTCAGTCCCTTGTCTTCGATGCCCAAATGGAGCTCCACATCACCGCTGACGGTATTCGCATTCAACGACTGGATGTCTTTGGCTGTAAAATCACCATCGCCTGAGGTTGAATTGGTTCTGATGGCTTGTGCTTTGCCATCATACTCGATGTCACCGCTGACGGTTTCTACATTGAGGGCTGAACCGGTATGGTTTTCGATCTCAATATCACCGCTGACCGTCTTAATATGCAGATCACCACCGATCCTTATCAAACTCACATCGCTGGAGACCCCAATCACTTTAAATTCAATCGTTGAGATTTCTTCTGCTTCAATGTCTCCGGAAATACTGTGCAATTCGATGTGATCGATGGACAAGTCCTGAACATCCAGATCACCGCTGGTCGTTTTGCATTGTAGTGTCTTCAGATGCTTTGGCAAGCTGATGTCCAGGTCTACCGAATCTGAACTGGAATGAAACAACTTGTTGGCAGTGATGACGGAAACAAACAGGGTCTTGCCTTCTTGTCGGGTTGTTACTTCTGTCGACAATTTACCGAGAAGTCGCTTTGAGATCTCGTATTCGACATGGCTTTGATCATCATTGGAAGGGGTGATCGTCACATCCGCATGCTGAGCATCGATGATGACCGATTCGATCTCACCGGTAATCGCTTCTTCACGCGGTTTAGGATTCACACTTTCTGTCTTTAAGCGTTTCAGATCCAAAGACTCAACCAGATCGTTGACCGGCCCGAGATGATCGATGATGTCTTGTTCAGACTTGCCTTCACTGAGTCCGATGTCGAAGTGTTCTTTAAAATCTGCCATCAATTCTTCTTTGTCTTTGGGATCGATCCCGTTGAGGGCTTCTTCCAAAGCATTCAAGTATTCTTTCTGTGTCATGATGTCCCCTTTCTATTGGATCAACCGATCGACTTGTCCGATGAACTCCATCCATCCGGATTTCAGTTCATTGGTATACGCAATACCTTTTTCAGTCAGCTTATAATACTTCCTGGCCGGTCCACCCGGTGTTTCTACCAGGTAGGTCTCAAAATAGTTCTCATCTTTCAATCTTCGCAGCAACAGATACAAGGTTCCGCTGGCGACGCTCATTTCTTGGGAAATGGTTTCGGTCAGTTCATACCCGTATTTATCACCTTTGGCCAATTGGGCTAAAACACAGAGCTCCAATACGCCTTTTTTAAATTGTGCATTCATGGGAGATCCTCCTTGTAAGTTAAATATATCACTATCTATGTAGTATTACAACATATATTGTTAAGAAATTTATAGTGATAAAAAAGACAGCGGATTCGCTGTCTTAATGGATGACGTTTTCTGGTTTGTGGTCAGGACTAAAGGGTTCCAGATGAGCAATGACTTGAACAGTCGCTTCAGGGAAGTTGTCTTGTAGGACCCTTTCGATCGTATGGTGCAGATAATGGGCATTGATGAGGCTGGTATCTTGATCCAACAAGACATGTAGATCGATAAACAGATTGGACATCGTCCCTCTTGAACGGATATGATGGACCCCTTTGACTTCAGGCAGGCGGTTCACCACTTCGGCGATGACTTGTTCATCAACGACTTTAGAGTCCAATAGGATGGCCGACGCCATTTTAAAGATCTCCAGTGCCGCTTTCAGAATGACCCCCGCAACAACCAAGGAAACCAACGGATCGATCCAAACCGGTAAACCCAGTTTGACCAAAACCAAGGATAAGATGACCCCGATGGTGACAAAGACATCACTACGGGTATGCATGGCATCGCTCATCAGTAAGGTCGAATTCAGTTTCTTACCGGCTTTGTATTCATAGACCGTGACAAATAAGTTGATGACCAAGGTTCCTACCATGACCACAAAGGTCCAGACATCAATGGTCGGGGTAACCGGATGAGTAAACTTGGTGATCGCTTCGCTGAAAATCTGGATGGCCAAAAAGAACAGCATCCCGACAATCATCAAAGAACTCATCGTTTCATATTTATGATGGCCATACGGATGATCCTCGTCGACCGGCTTGCTGGCGAACGACATCCCAACCAAACCGATGATGTTGCTGGATCCGTCGGTCAGTGAATGAAACCCGTCCGCTAAAACGGATGCTGAATGCGTGATTGTGCCCAAGCCGATCTTGGCGAAGGCAACCGCCAAATTCGCAAATAAGATGATCCAAAGAATGCGTTTGATTGATTTAAAGGCGCTTTTCATCGTGTTGTTCTCCCTAGGTATAAAAAACCCACGAAACATTATTCTGTCCCGTGGATCAAATTTCCACTGCCATAATGGCCCAGCCCCACAAACCTTTACGGTTCATCGCCTGCTCAGTTACGAGTATTTTAACGGATAAACCCTGATTTTGTCAAATCATAGTTGATTTTCTACTCAAACATTCCCAAGAGCACTTCATTAAAATCAGGTTCGGTCTCATGTGGCGTATGTCCGGCATCAGGGAATATAGAGAGTTCATTCACAGTGATCACGGACTTGATCTCATCGATTGCAGCAATCGGGACCCAGGTATCTTTGCCTCCCCAAATCAGGTTGATCTTCAGATCCAGATCTTTCACGTCATTGATCGTAGCATTCTTGGAGGTCTGTACAAAACGGATCAATCCATTGATGGTGCCTTTCGTCAAAACCGGAGCCAGATAACCATCGATGGCTTCTTGAGGTACTTCTTTCTGATAGACATCGGTCAGTAGTTTTCTGAAGTTGTCTTCATTCAACATGAAGTAGCGTAATGCGACTTTCAACCAGGCTCCGACCGGTGTCGCCATCAGCCATCCTGTTGAATTGGACTTTTGGGTCACCGCCCCATCGATCAGGGTAATGTCCGCAATGTCTTGTTTATTCTGTAACGCCATCGCCAAGGCGGTTGATCCACCCATCGAATGACCGACGATATGCCAAGGAGAGGCAGAGTCATGTGTTGTATCATAATCCTTCAGCAATTCCCAAAGGAAACCGGCGAAATTGGCTTGCGTATAATCCAGCGTGGTCGGTTTATCACTGTAACCAAACCCAGGCAAATCCACCGCAATGACGGTATAACCATGTTGGCTCAAATAAGCGCTGTTGTTTCGATAAGAGAAGGTCGACGCCATCAGTCCGTGGATCAACAGGATCTTACCTTTTTCTTCTCCGTACGCCGGATAAACTTGCGTATGTATCCTTACACCGCTTTGCGTGGTAAAAAAGACCGAATTGTCATAAGGTTTCTCTGGCGCTGTTGTTGAATAATCCGTCGGTATGAAATACGGAAGGATCAACAGAAAGACAAGGAGATAAAGAAATGCTTTCACAATTTTTTTGATCATATCTGACTCAATTATAAGCGTTATTGACCCTCTTAGGCATGGTAATGCTTATAATAGTGGTATGAATCTTTACCTTTCAAAAATCAGGCATCCTTTTCAGATCCAAGGGTCTATCTCGAAGAAGAACTACTTTGAGGGCTGGTACTACAAACAAGTCCAGCTTGAGAAAGATAAAACCATCAGTTTTATCTTCGGTTACAGTACCGGGAAACAGGATCCCCACAGTTTCATTCAGGTCATTCAATCCAACCCTTTAACCACGGCCTACTATAAATTCCCTTTGAACGCTTTTCAGATCGACGGGCAATCTTATGCCATCGAAAAGAACCGTTTCAGTCTTCATGAGATCGAACTTCATCTGAATCAGGAAGATCTCGTCATCGATGGTCTGCTTCATCTCACCAATCATCAGATTCTGAAACATCAGGTCTTCATGCCCAACATCATGGGTCCTTTTGCCTATGTCCCAAACATGGAATGCAATCACGGGGTCATCAGTATGAACCACGATGTTAACGGAACCCTCATCATCAACCATGTTACGTATACCTTCAGAGACGAAAGCGGTTATCTGGAGAAAGACTGGGGGACTTCGTTTCCCAAACGCTATATCTGGATCCAAGGCAATCACTTCAAAGAAACCAAGGCTGGATTCATGGTCAGTGTGGCGGATATTCCGACGCTTGGATTTACCTTTGAAGGCATCATTGCCCAACTTGATCTTCCCAAAGAACGCTTTCGCTTTGCCACCTACAACGGGACCAAACGAACTTATCTTAAGAAAACAGAGGATGGTTTTGAATTCGAACTGAAAAAAGGATCAAGTTCTTTGACCGTCATCGCCCATGTCCCCATCTCAGGGACTTTGAAATCACCTCATCTGGGCAGTATGAACAAAACCATCAAAGAAGGATTAGGCGGAAGTATTGAACTTATCTTAAAAGAAAAAGGGCAGAGCGAACGAAGGTTCAGCGCTGACCATTGCGGAATAGAAATCGAAGGTTATCTGAAGGATTGAATTCTAGAAAGATCAGCTTAGTCAACGGATTTTTAACGGTTATGCTATAATTTTTTCGTGATTATTGGCTAAGATCTCATTGATAAGCCTTGACCCCAATCACTTTAGAAAGGTCCAAACGTATGAACAACATCATCGGTATCATTGTTTCCTTTGTCTTCGTGTTTGCAGCCATCGGTTTATCCACCGTCCTCAGTAATAAAGGCATCTTGGATGGCGAAGGCAGCCGTAAGTTCATTCATATTGCCGTCAGTAACTGGTGGCTCATCGCGATGTTTACCTTTGATGATCCGCTGTGGGCCAGTTTTGTCCCACTGATGTTTGTCTTCATCAACTATATTTCCTATCGTAAAAACGTCTTCAAAGCCATGGAAAGAGACGGATCTTCCAGAGACTTAGGCACAGTTTATTATGCGATCGCCTTACTCGTCTTGGCTTATCTCAGTTTTAACTATGATGTTAAATTCATCGGGGCCATCGGGATCCTGATCATGGGTTACGGCGATGGATTCGCCGCCATCATCGGTAAAAAATATGGTAAACATTCCTTTAAGAAGTACGGTCTTGATAAAAGCCTCGAAGGCAGTCTGACGGTCTTGTTTTTCGGATTATTGATCTCGGGAATCTTCTTTGCTTTGTATTCCCCCTCAGATCTTCTGATTAAGACCCTTGTGATCGGTTTCTCCGCAATGGTCATCGAGTTGGTTTCCCCCAACGGATTTGACAACCTCACTTTACCTTTACTGATCAGTTTTATCGCCATGGTTTTAAAAGTAACCCTATGACCGCAGACTTCATCCTGGGTTTTTCAATCAGCACCGTCATCGCTGGGGTCGCCTATAAAAAACACAATCTCAACCTTAGCGGAATGATCAGCGCGATCATTTTAGGAACCTTGGTGCTTGGTTTGGGACACTGGATTTTTTATGTCTTTATGATGTTTTTCTTTATGTCCTCCTTGGTTATCCGAAAGCTGGTCACGGCTTCTAATCCTTCAGCGCATCAGGCTTTGATGCATAATCATCATAAGCATGAAGCCAGAAACTGGATCCAGGTTTTCGCCAATGGAGGCATCTTATTACTGATCAGTGTTTATTATGCCTTGTGGCCCAGTGATTTTGTTGTTTTCGTCGCAGCCTTATCCATGGCTGCTGCCACTTCAGACACTTGGGCTTCTGAAATCGGTATTCTGAGTCATCATAAACCCGTATCCATTCTTAAACATCTCCCCATGGAGACCGGCTTATCCGGTGGTGTCACCGCTTTGGGTTTATGGGCCTCCTTGGCCGGAAGTGCTTTGATCGCTGTGATCCTTGCGTTGTATCTGGGGTTCACCTCAGGGTTTGATCATCAAGTGCTTGTCCTGTTTGGTTTATGCAGTCTCGGAGGCTTCTTAGGGTCTTTGTTTGACAGTGTCTTGGGCGAACTTTTCCAAGCAAAATACGAGACCTCCTCTGCTAAGATTGTCGAAATCTCCACTGCCTCAGAAGATGTCTTGATCCAGGGATGGCACTGGTTCGATAATAATCTGGTCAACTTCCTCAGTAATGTTTTCGTTGTCGGGACCATTTCGGCCTTGGTTATCTTTCTTGGAATTTTTTGATGAACTCTCCCTTGATGTCGACCTTAGAGAAAGAATGGGCTCATCATAAATATGCAGTCCTGGAGAAAGATCCGGCTGCTTATCAAGCCATAAGAACCCTCCTTAAAAACAAACAAGACCCTGACCCGGTTTTATTTTATGGCTTGATCGAGAAAGCCTCTGCGCAGGAAGATCAGATCGGCCGCCAAGACAATGCGATCCAACATGTCTGGGGCTACTTTAAGCAGTGTGCCACTGTGGAAGAAAAAGCTGCGTTTGAAGACAAACACAGCCGTTGGTTACACTCAGAGATGTCACTGCAAGATCTTAAAAAAGAACTGTTTGATTTGGCCCTCAAATATCAGAGGGATTACTTACTGAATTCAAGTTATTTTGATTCAGTACGATAGTTAAGCGTCGATGATTTTACGAAGTTAGTCGTTGGCGAAGATCAGGTCTTTTTTCCACCCAGAGCTGCCGATATACCAGAATTCACCCACAAACAAGGACACGCCTTGTTTTTTTAATTCACGAATGGCTGCTTCAAACATCCTGTCACAAGACCGCGATTTGTTTACGTAGAAGGGACCAAAATCAGTCATAATCACAGTTTCGTTTCAAGTGCCATCAGCAAGATCGACTACATCATTACCGATAACACTGCTGCTGAAGATGCCTTGACCGAATTGAGAGAAAAGAAAGTTAAAATCATTCAAGTTAATGTTGAAACGACTTGAATCAAGACTATCCAATGTAAATAAAAAAACCGATCCGTGAAGGATCGGTTTTAATTATTCACTTTTTGGTTAAGTTATTACTTAATTTCAACAGTGTTGGCAACAGCTTTAACAAATGCCGGGAAGAATGAAGAGATATGAACTGTGGTTCCAGTCAAGATATCAGCATCAGTAGCATAACCATCAACAACAGCGATGGCATTGACTTCAGCAACAGTCTTACCGACGATGAAGTCAGTGAAGAACTTGGATTGTTCATTCCATTCTTTACAGATCTGAGTAGCAGCATCGCAATTCGCTTTCATGCCGTATTCAGTACCCTTTTGCAGTTTGGTCTTCATGGAGTATTTGGTGAAATCAACTTTGGCAACACCAGTAACATCAAATACCAATTTGCTGGACTGAGCAACATCCCATACTGAACTGATGACTTTTCCGTCTTTGTCTAACAGAACGGAAACAACATCGGTATTAACAGCATAATTACCATCTTTAGCAGCAACTTCGCCAGCTGCCGGTGTAGCGGATGTGCCGGTAACAACGATGTTGATACCAACGCCGAATTCGGCAACTTTCTTAGCTTCTACAGCATTGGCAACAGCTTTTTCGAATGCCGGGAAGAATGA
Organism: uncultured Erysipelotrichaceae bacterium; assembly: GCA_964563265.1. Classification (GTDB taxonomy): domain Bacteria; phylum Bacillota_I; class Bacilli_A; order Erysipelotrichales; family Erysipelotrichaceae; genus UBA2212. The sequence continues at coordinate 20,573 of CAZLWH010000005.1, read as the reverse complement.
AGAGATATGAACTGTGGTACCGACCAAGATGTCAGCATCGGTAGCATAGCCGTCTACGACAGCGATGGCTTTAACTTCGTCAACAGTCTTGCCAACGATGAAATCAGTGAAGAACACGGATTGTTCATTCCATTCTTTACAGATCTGAGTAGCAGCATCGCAATTCGCTTTCATGCCGTATTCAGTACCCTTTTGCAGTTTGGTCTTCATGGAGTATTTGGTGAAATCAACTTTGGCAACACCAGTAACATCAAATACCAATTTGCTGGACTGAGCAACGTCCCAAGTAGCGCTAACTACTTTATTGTCTTTGTCTAATACTACAGTAACGATGTCGGTGTTAACCGCATAGTTTCCGTCTTTGGCAGCAACTTCGCCAGCTGCCGGTGTAGCAGATGTGCCGGTAACAACGATGTTGATTCCGGTTCCATACTTGTAAGTCTTTGCAGTTGTGCAGCCGGTCAATGTAACAGCCAACATCGCGATCGCGAGCAAACTAACTAATAATTTTTTCATTTCATTTCCTCCTTGAAACATACTTATTATAAAAAATTCACAAGTAAGATTCAAGTTAAAACTCACATATCTTTCACTTTCATTCACAATCTTTTCACAAGTCAAATGCATTTCACAGAACTATGTATCATTAAATTAGTATTTTCACAAGCAATTTGGTTATTCGTTCACAAGTCCTTTTTGATACCATCGCAATCCAAGCGTCATTATCCCTGCCAAAGCTAAGATTGACAATAGAAGTGAAAATCCGACTTCCGTCACCGGCACTTCTGTGTTTAGGATCCTCATACCCATGACCAACATTGAACTGACTGGCATGAATGATAAAACTTTTCCCCATCCCTTTGTCAGTTGATCCTGAGTATTCAAGATCAAGCTTCCATAATAGAGCACCAACAGCCCCAAATAGAACGGGCCCTGGATAGAAGCTGCTTCTTCAATCGTCTTGACTCTGGAAGACAGAACTAAAATCAGAACCTGAATGATCAGTAAACCAATGATCAGAAATAGGAGTGATACTGCCGCCTTACTCAGTGTAGAAGGATCAAACTTGAATAACGCAATAATGGACTCTATGGCGATTCCGCTTGCCTCAAGATTAAAGACTTTGTTGGCGAGATCCAATAAACCTCTTCCTTGGTCATACTTCAGCCGTTGGATCATCAATAAAGTGAAGATACCTAAACTCAGCCCGATCTGAACCATAACCGTGATCAATCCAGTCAGGATCTTGGCACAGAAGTGCTGAAACGGGGTCACGGTGGTCAAAATGAATTCCAAAACATTGGATGTCTTCTCCTGGATGATTTCGTTGGAGTTGACCGAGATAAAATTCAGCATCATAAAGTACACCGAGGTCAGGATCATAAAGACCAGGTTTTCACGCAGTGACGCCACGGGATCGGGGCTCTGTTCAAAACGCACAGGCGCAGTATTATAGATCATCACAAACTCAGCGACCGAAGGATGACTTTCATCAAGAAGACGTTGCTGATGCGACTGAAGCAAAAGCTGATAAAGCTTCACTTGGAGGTTGATCGAAAGCTTGCCTTCAACACGATAAATTCCCTCTTCATACATAACACGAATCGCTTGAGGATCAGAGCTTAAGGTCAATCCTTGTTTCTCCCACAACTCAAGCGGCAACAGAGTGTCTCTGGTCTCTTCACTGACCTGGATCGGTGTCGGTACCGTAAAACCAAGCTTAAAGCGGGTACTCAAATGATCAATATTGAAGAGGATGATCAGTATGATCGTAAACAACACCTGAAGCGTAATGGCCACAGGATTAAGAACACGCCGCTTCAAGGAGAAGAAGATCAAAGGTTTCATAAGGGGATCAATTCACTCAAGGCAACCATCTCCATCCTGAGATAAGACACGCTGCGATCCTTCAGAAAAACACTGACTGCTTTCTTTGCCTGGGTCAAAGAACCGAATCGGTATTCGATGAGTGACTCTATCGCCTTCATGGACTCATAGGGCAATGGGAAATCTTTCCAGTTACTGTCCGCATTGACCTTGATCGAATAGATTTGAAAATCCTCGCGCAAAGTCTGAAGATGTCCTTGTCTGATTGTCTTCCCGTGATCTAAGATGAGAATCTCATCGCATAATCCATTCATATGATCCAATTGATGCGATGAAATCAAAACCGCATTGCCCTTTTGAGCGTACGATCTGATCCAAGAAGAGAGTTCGATTTGACTGTGATAATCAAGTCCGTTGAAGGGTTCATCCAGAATCAGCACGGTCGGTTGTTTCATCATCGCCAAGATCAATTGTGCTTTCTGCTGATTTCCTTTAGAGAGGGTCTTCATGGGTTTATCAATCAATGACAAAAAATCGAATTTCCTGGCCAAATCATCGATGTGATGTTCAATCATTACCTCGCTCATGCCTTGTAGCTTACCCATAAAGCGCGCTTGGTCATGCAGTGATAAGTCAATCAACAGAGATCGTTGTTCCGGCATGTATCCGACCCGATCACGCTGAACTTCCACACTGCCCTGATCAGCTTGAATGATCCCGGCGATGACGCGAAATAGGGTGCTTTTCCCACACCCGTTATGACCGAAGATCCCCATGACCTGATAAGGGCCCAATTCAAAACTGCACTCACTCAATACCTTCTTGCGCCGATAACTTTTACTGACTTGATTGACCTTCAGCATACCTTGACCTCGAGTTCCTATACGAGTCCAAGTCGCTTTGTCCTAAAGAAAAGGCCTGACGGCCTTAGATCTTATCTTTCATTTCTTCTTTTTTGATCAAACGCATGTTGACGTGACAATAACCGCCTGGGTTTTTGATCAAATACTTCTGATGATAGGATTCCGCATCATAGAAGATCCCTGTTTCCTGGACTTCCAAGACGATGGGGTTTTTGTATTCGGCTTGTCTAAAGGCAATATACGCCCGGATGACTGCTTCATCCGCAGGCTCTTTATAGAATACCCCGACCCGATACTGGGTTCCGATGTCATGGCCCTGTTTATTGAGGGAGGTCGGATCCGTGATCCTGAAAAGATGCTCAAGGATCTTGGTCAAAGGGATGACGGCTTCATCATACGTTAGTTCACAGACTTCCGCATGCTTGGTAAACCCGCTGCATACGTCCTGATAACTGGGATTTTCGGTAATGCCTTGGGCGTATCCGACGCGGGTCGCTTCGATGCCTTTCAAACGGCGGTAGTATTCCTCAACGCCCCAGAAACATCCTCCCGCTACAACGATTTTTCTCATGGTTTCTCCTGATTCAGCCATTGGCTGATGTCTTCTGCGATCGCATCGAGCGATTCTCTGCTTAACGCATCTGCCCAAGTCGCTTTAAACTGATGCCGAAACCAGGTCAGCTGCCTTTTCGCAAACTGCCGGGTATGGGTAATGATCGCGCTTCGGGCTTCTTCTATGCTTTGAGTGCCTTCAAGAACGCCCTTGAACTCTTTATACCCTATCCCAAGGAAACTGTGGTAGGATTGTGCCCGAAGTGGTTCAAAGTTTGCCCTAACTTCGGCTTCCAAGCCTGAATCAAACATGGTTTGAACCCTTTTTTCGATCCGTTGATTTAAAAGTTCACGATCGATGTTGAGGACAACCATATAAAAATCATAGATTGGCTCATGGTTTTGGGCCGCTTCGCGTTCAGACTTCAAAGGACCGTTAAGGCTCATATTGATGGCCCTAAGAACCCGCTTACGGTTATTCATATGGATCTTTTCGGCAGAGATCGGATCCGTTTCTAATAGTAACGAATACAATTCCTGATCATTGAGCTCATCATAGGTATTTTGAGGGATCGTTTCGCTTTTAAAATCATAATCATAGAGAACAGATTTCAGATAATGACCGGATCCTCCGCATAAGATTGGCAGTTTACCTCTTGCGCTGATCTCTTCGATCGCAGATCGGGCATCTTTTTGAAAATCCGCCACGTTATAGTCCTGAGAATAATCCAGAATATCCAAAAGATGATGCGGGATGCCTTGTTTTTCCGCCTCAGTGATCTTGGCGGTGCCGATGTTGAGCTGACGGTAGACCTGTTGAGAATCACCGTTGATGACTTCCCCGTTGAAACGTTTGGCGCATTCGACCGCAAAAGCGCTCTTACCGGTGGCGGTCGGACCGGCGATGACCAAGACCTTTCTCATCGGTCGAAATCACGCCACAGATCTTTGGTGGCGATCTTGATTAAGGTTGGTCTGCCATGGGGACAATGATACGGCTGATCACAGACACTGAGTTCATCCAGGATCTGTTTCATTTCCTGGGTTGTCAGTTGCTGATTAAAACGGACTGAGCGGTGACAGGCCGTCGTCGCCAAGGAAGCTTTACGCAGACTTTCCGTGCTTAAAGACCGTTCATCTTCAAAGCGCTCTAACAAATCGCTTAAGAAAGCTTCCTGAGTTCCCTCTTTGAGCCACAACGGAACATGTCTGACGATGATGTCGTTTTCTGAGAAGCGTTCAATTTCAACGCCTAAGTTCAAGAGTTCCTGTTGAAGCGGATCAAACCTGGCTTTGAGGCTGGGTTTGAGCGCTAAGGTCAACGGAATCAATAAGGATTGTTGAACTGATATTTTCTTATCGATCTGTTTAAGGATCTTTTCATAGTTAATGCGTTCTTTGGCCGCATGCTGATCGATGAAATACAGGGTATCCGGATCACTGGCGACGATATAACGGCCATGGATCTGACCAATCAGATCGAGCACCGGAAAAGTCGGATGACGCTGCGGATCGGATTGTACAGGAAGATCCCATTTCGGATCTTGGCTGATCGGATTGGTTTCTTGGGCAAGCCACGTCGGTAAGGGGGTATTGTCCTGATAATGGGCTGGTTCAAAAAGTTGGGGCTGAACCGATGGAGGTTCTGACGATCTTGGCTCAAACGTCTTAACCTGATAGGTATCATGAAGGGCTTTGCTCAGCTGATCGACGATCAGATAATAAAGCTGTTGTTCCTTGGAAAGTTTGACTTCCCACTTCGAAGGATGCACATTCACATCGGCCAAGGAGGCATCCACGGTAATGTTTAAGATGACCATCGGATAACGATGGGGCGGAATATGGTTCTGATAGGCTTCTGTGACCGCTTTTTGGATCGGATAGAAACGGATGACCCTGTGATTCAAAAAGATTAGGATCGATTTATTGGTGGCCTTGTTTTCTTGCGGGTCCAGCCACACTCCTTCAACCTTGAAATCATTGTCTTGCGCTTTGAACACATGCGCAAGCCGTGCCAAACGGTTCCCATAGGTCATCGCGATGGTTTCAATCCAATCATCCTGACCGTTGGTTTTCAGCAAGACCTGTTCATCGGCGATCAATTTAAACGCCACATCTTTACGACACAAGGCCATTTTTTCGTCTAGATCGGTAATCAACGTGCTTTCATAACTGATGCTCTTGAGGTGCTTTAAACGGGCCGGCGTCTTTCTGAACAAACCTTCAACGAGAATGGTGGTGCCTTGAGGACGGGCATAAGGCCGTTTAACACTCAGAGTCCCATATTCGATGATGATTTGATTGGCGTCTGTGCCGTTGTTGCTGGTGGCGGAAACTTTCGCAACCGAAGCGATGGAAGGCAAGGCCTCTCCTCTAAATCCCAAGGTCTTTGGCGCAAAAAGTTCTCTGGACGAAGAGATTTTACTGGTCGCGTGGCGTTCAAACGCCATGGAGAGATCGCTCTCATCCATGCCTTCGCCGTCATCACTGACTTCCAAGGAGGTGATCCCGCCTTCAACGATGCGGATCTCGATGTTGGTTGCCTGCGCATCCAAGGCATTTTCGATCAGTTCTTTGACCACGCCCATCGGCCGTTCTACGACTTCACCGGCGGCGATCATGTTGGTGAGATGATCGTCGAGCCGTCTAATCTTTCCCATGTTTTTTATCCTTTAAGGCTTGTTTAAAGTCGTTGAGATAACGTAAGGCTTCGATCGGGGTCGTCTCATTGATGTCCAAGGCATTGAGGTGATCGATGATTTCCTGGACTTCTTTGGGAGTACGGACGATCTCAACGATATCCAAGGTCTGTTGAACGACCCGTTTCTTGGATTCCAGTTGTTTCAGTAAGATGGAAGCCCGATCCAAAACCGATTCCGGCAAATGTGCCAATCTGGCCACATTGACCCCATAGGATTTATCCGCTTTTCCGTGTTTTACGCGATACAAGAAATGGACCTCATGATTGTCTTCGATGACTTCCACATGGGTATTGATCAGTTTCGGTAAGGTCTCTTCTAAATTGGTAAGTTCATGATAATGGGTCGAGAAGATGGCTTTGCATTGGATCACCGTTGCGATGTATTCCACCATGGCCTGAGCCAAGGCCATCCCGTCATACGTCGAGGTTCCTCTACCAATCTCATCAAACAAGATCAAAGAATTGACTGTGGCTTTCTGTAGGGCGCTGTTGGCTTCGATCATCTCCACCATGAAGGTGGATTGGCCTTCCAGGATGTCATCACTGGCACCCATACGGGTATAGATCGCATCCACCAGCGATAAGTCTGCGCTTTTGGCCGGGATACCCATTCCCAACTGAGCCATGATGATCAGTAAGGCGACTTGACGCATGTAGGTGCTTTTACCGCCCATATTGGGTCCCGTCAACAAATGAATCTGTTTATCCGTGGTGAAGTGGATCGAATTGGGGACGTATTTCGTTTTGATTTCCAGGATCGGATGACGTCCTTCGTTGATTTTCAGCTCAAAACCGTCATGAAAGACAGGCATCACAGTGTCTCCGTTTTGACTGATGGTGGCCAAAGCCTGTAAGACATCGATCTCAGAGATGACTTTCGATAAAGCCTGTAAGGCTTCCAGTCTGGTGTTCAACACCTCGATGAGTTCATTGAAAAGACGGGTCTGAAGACGCAGTGCTTTATCATTGGCTCCCAAGATGTCTTCTTCTTTGTGTTTCAAGATCGGGTTGATATAACGTTCACCGGTACTTAAGGTTTGTTTGCGGTGATATTCAAATTCCGGCTTGACCAGATTGGTCTGGCCTTTGGAAATTTCGATATAATAACCAAAAACTCGGTTATATCCGACTTTCAGGTTTTTGATTTGGGTTCTTTCTTTTTCACTGTTCTCGAATTCGATCAACCAGGCAGCACTGTTTTCCTGAAGATCCCGTAAGGCATCCAGTTCAGCGTTATATCCGCGCTTAAAGACATGACCGTCTTTAAGGACAGACGGTGCTTGATCATCAATGGCTTTGTTCAAGAGGTCTTTTAAATCTGACATCGGATCGACCGTGATATAGGCCTCAAACAAACTGGGATCCAAATGGCTATAGATCGGAGAGACTTGATTGAGGGTCTTGGCCAGACGCAATAGATCCTGCGGGCCGGCTGAACCATAAGCGATCTTACCGATGATGCGTTCGATGTCATAGGTTTGTCTCAGGGCGATTCTGAGCTCATCCCGTTTGAGGAAGTTTTTGACCAGGGATTTGATTTGGTTTTGTCTTAAACGGATCTTTTCAAGATCGACAAGCGGCCTCATGATCCATTTCTTTAGAGTACGGGTCCCTGTTGCGCTTTGGCATTCATCCAAAAAATCAAACAAGGTGTCTTTTTTAGTCCCTTGGCGAAGGCTCTCTACCAATTCCAGGTTTTGGATGGTGGCCACATCCATCATCAGACATCGATCCTGATCTTCATCCATGACCGGCTGAAGGTGTCTTAAACTGCGTTTTTGCGTGATCAACAGATAATTCAGTAAACGCCCAAAGGTTTCCAGGGTGACGTGATCACTGAGGGCTTTGGTTAATTGAAGATAGCTGTCATCAATGACGGTCAGATCGCAGATCGAGAGGGTCTGCTTGGCTTCACGCAAGATCTTAAGTAAGTTTGCGGAGGCTTTTGAAGCAACGACGACTTCTTTGACCTGATGTTTGATCAAGATCTCTTTTAAACGGGTCTCGTTTTTAGGACAAGTCACGGCGCTGACTTCACCCGAGGCCAGCTCTGACGCCACAATGAAATACTTGGAGGCGAATTCAGTGACCGAAGCGATCGAAACCACGGTCTTTTCGTCCTCGATCTCATCCATGACGGTACCGGGAGTGACGACCTTGACGACATCACGTCTGACCAAGCCTTGGGCCAACGCCGGATCTTCCATCTGTTCGACGATGGCGACCTTATGACCGTTATTGACCAGTTTTTGGATATAGGATGAGACCGCATGATAAGGCACCCCGCACATCGGGGCTCTGCCGAGTTCGCCTGCGGCTCTTCCTGTTAAGACCAGATCCAGTTCATACGAAGCAATCTTGGCATCATCAAAGAAGAGTTCATAGAAATCGCCCAATCTGAACATGACCAAAGCATCTTGGTATTCTTTCTTGACATCCATGTATTGTTTAAGCATGGGTGTGAGTTTTTCCATGGTTTACCTCGTCTTCTTAACAAAACAAAGTGCTAAGCACTTTGTTGATAGGACAATTCTTTGAGTCTGTGCTGGATGTCCATCCACAGGATATGACTACAGGCCCCATAGGTTAAGTTATAGCCTGCTTTGGATTCTACGATACGGGTAATGTAGTGATGGTGGATCTTATGGAAGTCGACCATATCGCGGTTATGGACCTGTACGGTCAAATTAAATAGGCTGGAATTGATCAGTTTCAGATTCTCAAGACCTCCCAAACAATCCAACAATTCTTCAACCATATCATCCTTTTCATTGACCGTAATGAAGTTGGCGGCGATCTTGCGATAGTAGTAGGTACTCATCGCCAGGTACGCCAAGAACGTCACTAAACCAACCAGAAGGATGATCAACAAGGACTTCTGTAAAGCCGGGTTGCGCAGATAGATCAATAAATCAAAGAGGCTGCCTGGAACGGCACTGACGGCACTGCCGGTATAGGCATACCCGATTTGAACCTTAAGGCTCGATAAAACCGTAAACAGAATACCGGTATAGCCCAAATGAAGGATATACAGGGTCGGGGCTGAAAACAACAGGAAGAGTTCGATCGGTAAGAGGCTGCCAAACAACACGGACGATAAGACTGCGACGATGATGAAGATACGCATCTTGCGTCGTTCGAGTTTATCGGTATAGGTCTGATAGATCGAGATCAGGTAAGCCGGCATCGCAAAGAGATTAATGACATAATACGGGGTAATCAGTTTTCCGCTGCCCATATTGAACAGACTGCTTTGGATCTGTCCGGTCCACATTCCGACATCGCCCAAATGATAGACCCCAAAGGCATCGGACCAGGAACCGCCCAATTCACCAAACCAGAACAGTTTACGAGTCCATAATCCCAAGCCCAACACATCGGTGATGCGATCCATGATGCCATAAAGAAACAGATTGATGGGATGATTTAGATCCCGTGCGATAAAGTTATACGCAAACATCGCCGTTTGGACCACATAAGGCCAAACAAGGGCAGTCACGAAACCACCCAAAACCGCAAAAACAATGCTCCAGATGATCAGCGAGGATTGACGGTCAACGAAATTCCAAACACTGTATGAGGACCTGCGTGAGGTCAAACGATACGCCGCACGGGTCGTGAAGAAAACAATGACGGTTCCGATGAATCCGGTATAGATCGGATTGGCAACGGTTTGGGTCGCACTGCTTAAGACGGTCACATCCAGGATCAGACCCAAAGAAGATCTGAAAACCGCCGAATTCAAAACCGTCGCATTGATAAACATCGTCATGATGTGGAAGGTGATATAAGAGACCAATGCGGCTACAGTGATCATCGGATCATCATCGCGCCGGTCTACGGTTCTCATCAAGAAAATCAAAGGAAACATCAAAATAACCGCAGAACTGATCGCTTTGAGTATTTCTGCAGCCAAAGTGATGGTGGTCTGTGATCCCATAAAGGTTATAAAATTGGAATTCAGGATCAACGAACTGAGTCCCAACAGGATCGTCGTCAAATAAATGACTTTCAAGGGGAATCCGGTGATCTCAAGATAACTGCGCCATCTTCTCATATCGACACCTCCTTTCTATGATAACATTATAGTGTCAACTGTTCAACGAAAGACAAACCCGCATGACCTCAAAACCACAGCGTCACAACAAGATCGCTTTCCATCCTGATTATACCCTGATTCTACTGCTGATCGCGCTGAGCGCCCTCAGTCTTTTGGCCATCTATGGGGCCGTCCCACTGTTGGAAGTGGGTCGAATCGGACCCGATTTGATCCT
>CAZLWH010000005.1:0-10346 GCA_964563265.1 uncultured Erysipelotrichaceae bacterium | reverse complement strand
CCTAGTGTACTTGCAGACATACCAGCCTGGTGTAAAAGTACAGGAAACGAGATGAACTAAATGGAAAAAAAGGAAAAGGTTTTTTACTTCCAGGTTCGCCGCCTCGTCTGATCTGATCCTCAAACAAATCATCTGGATCCTTATTTCGGCAGTTCTTTTGGTATCCTTGATCGTCTTGGGTGTAGATCGTTTGTTTACCGGGATCAAAGTGGCTTATTATGTATTGATCGCCTTACTGGTGATCCTACTGATCGATAAATTCCTATTGGATCTGCCTTTTATCGCACCGGTCAATGGGACCACTGCCTGGTTCATTATTCCGGGTTTAGGCACGATCCAGCCTTCTGAATTCATGAAGATCGTGCTGTTGATTTTATCTGCCAACATCATCCATGAACACAATGAAAGCAAGGTCGGCAGTACTTTTTCCGATGATATCCGCTTGTTCATCAAGATCGGCCTCTATGCGATCCCGGCACTGATCCTGATTGTGGCTCAGCCGGATACCGGCATCCCCATCATCATCATGGTTGGGCTCTTGGTCATGCTGGCGGTCAGCGGGATCCGTAAGGAATGGATCCTTTACACAAGCATCGCAATCATCGTTGTGATCGGACTCGGCCTTTTCCTGTTCTTCAATTTCGGACAGGTCCTGATCAATCTCGTCGGGGCTTCGTATCGTTTGAACCGCCTCTACGGCTGGCTTGAAACCGAACAATACATCTCTTCTTACGGGTTACAGCTCTATCAGTCTTTGTTGGCGGTCGGTTCAGCCGGATTCTTTGGTCATGGTCTGCAGTCGGTCGTCATCAACATGATCGAACCTCAAAATGATTTTATCTTTGCGGTCTTTGCGCAAGACTATGGCTTCATCGGAGCCAGCATCATGTTACTGCTGCAGTTGCTGCTGGACCTTAAGATCATTTCGATCGCAATGACCTATAAAAAACGCCGAGAGAAGTATTTTATCGCCGGCGTTATCGGGATGCTGTTGTTTCAACAATTTCAAAATATGGGAATGATCATCGGTTTGATGCCCATCACCGGGATCACCTTGCCGTTTATCTCAGCCGGGGGATCTTCGCTTTTGTCGTATGTGCCCGCCTTGGCGGTCCTGTTTGCGATGAGCTCCATGATCAAACGTAAGATCACCTATTAAAACAAACTTTTTAAGCGTTCAATATAGTCTTTCTGTTCACGGATCATCAGTTTGGCTTTCAATTCAGAGTAAGCCACGGTGAGCCGTGTTTTTTGATTCAAAGGCAAGGTCAAGTAGTCATAGCACAGAATGGCCTGATTGAAATTATCGCTTTCCAAGGTCACGACACTGTGTTTACTGATGATCAGAGAAGAGCCCAGGGACCGGTAGGCATGATGATGGATCCCGGTGATCTCTGTCAGCTGTAAGGCATTGAGCCCTTCATACAGAATGGCTCCGCCCAATGAACGGTTATACGCGGTCGATCCGACTTGAGTTGAGACACACAACCCATTGCCTCTGAAGGTCTCCAGATGTTTTCCATCGATGGAGACATCCAAAAGTTGGGTCCGGATCACGTTTTCGACCCGCATTTCATTGACGGCCATGACGGTATGACATTGACCTTGTGTTTCGACACAGATTTCCAGTAAAGGCAGTTCCAGGCTTTGATGTTGACCCAAAACCAGCTCTTCGATCATCTTTTCCCACTCTTCGCAGGCATAATTGGTCAAAAATCCCAGGGTCCCGGTATGAAGACCCACAAAAAACAGATCGCTCAGCTGATCTTGATAGGTATGGATGGCGCGTAAAAAGGTCCCGTCTCCGCCAACTGAAATAACAACTTCAGGATGGTCAGAATCATGAGTCCACTGTTTATCCAACAGCGCCTTGGTGATCTGTTTGACCACATCTTGGGTTGTTGGATCATCTTTACTGATGAGGGTAAATTTCCGCATAATGGCTTCCTTTTAGGCTTAGTCTTATTGTATCATATGACCATAAGGAATGTCATATGAAGCAAAACCTTGAAATCGAATACAAGATCCTGATCAGTGAGACGCTTTATGAAGCCTTTTCTGCGCGATATCCAGCAAAACCAATATCCCAAACCAATGTCTATTTTGATACTGCCGATAAAGCACTGAGAAAGAGACACATCTCCTGCCGCATCAGGACGATCGGAACACTATCCGAACTGACATTTAAGATTCCGGCTGAAGAAGGCAAGACTGAAGTCAATTTTGAATCCATCGATCCTACGACAATATTCAATCAAACCGAAGTACTCCTTTTCATAGATCAGCTTGGGATCAAAACCCCCTTGTCTCAACAAGGTTCCCTGACCACGCTCCGTACAACGACCCCGTTGACCTACGGTTTACTCTGTCTCGATAAAAACCACTATAACGGCTTGACCGATTATGAGATCGAATATGAAGTCACGACCGACAGTAAAAAAGGCCTGGCTGAATTTCATCAGCTTTTGGCCTTGTTTGGGTTAACGTATGAGAAGAACTGTGATTCAAAAATCAAGCGGTGTCTAACGACGGTTCAACAGGATTGAACCCGATGACGTCAACAGCACTGGCCTTAAGGATATCGACCCATTCTTGACTGATTTCCTGATCGATTAGGATCTTGAAGCTCAGACGGTGTCCTTTAAAATCAGGGATCTGACCGGCTTGTTGGGAGATGGCTTGTGCTTTCCCGATCACCAGCAATAATTTCTGGATCAAATCGGTCTTGTTGGAAATCAAGACAGAGGTAATACAAAGTTCTTGGCCTTCAAAACCAAACAATTCACTTTGACGATCATCCAGCCAATGCAGGTCCGGATGATTTTTTTGATGGGTACTCAGGATCTTATTGGCTTTGCGCTGATCTTCGACTTTATTGTGAGACGGCAATTCGCTGATCTTTAGGGTCAGGATATGCCGGATGAGGTCTTCGGTAAACACTTGTTCTTTCGGCGCATTCTCAGAGACCACCGAGGTCCATGAATCGATCCCGACGTCCTGTGCTTTCCACAGGATCTTCGTTGTCGTCTGACGATCTTCTTCATCCAGATAGATATAGGATTCCAGGTTGGATGAGATCGTCGTTCCCAATTCACTTAAGTAGACAGGGCTTTGAAAGAAAACGATGTTGGAAAGCTTAAGGCAGCTGAACTGATGGGCCAAGGTCTTTTCTTTGGATACCTTCAAAATGGCTTCTTTAAGGGCTGCTTCGTTGGGATACCCATTGAGCAATCCGAATTGGTTCCACATCTGTTTAAACGATAGATTGACGGCTTGGGTATAACGGCCGTAACCAATCAGGCCTTTTTCTTTTAAAGGTCCCCGTTCCGTGCCTTTCGCCAGAAAAAACAACAGATCACCGGGATGAAAGTCAGTAAAACGCTTTGAACTGGACGGCCTCCAAAAATTGATGGCGGAGTTTCCGTTCAAACGGTGAAATTCGATCATTTTTTTATCGGTGATGTAGGCGATGGAAGACATGGGGTGCACAGAGCCTAGAAGAGCCCGGAGATTTTTCCTTGTTTATCGACATCGATATGATAGGCTGCCGGATCTTTCGAAAGACCAGGCATGGTCATGATGGGTCCTGCGATGGCGACCGCAAAGCCGGCACCGACAGAGAGGCGGATCTCACGGATCTTGAGGGTAAAGCCTTTCGGATCACCCAAGCGTTTTGGATCATCACTGATCGAGGATTGGGTCTTGGCGATACAGACATTGAGATGATCCAGTCCTAAGCGGCGGATATCTTCGAGATTGTTTAAGGCAACATCGCTGTATTCGACGTTTGCGGCTCCGTAAATGGTCATTGCGATGGTTTCGATCTTGGCTTTGACCGGTGTTGTGGGATCAATGATCGAATGATAGCGATTGGGTTGCTGCATCAGCTCTAAGACTTTGACTGCCAGCGCTTCAGCCCCGGAAGAACCAAATTCCCAGGATTCATTCAACGCAAAAGGCACCGCATTTTCTGCACACCAGCTCGACACAGCGTGGATTTCAGCGGGGGTATCAGAAGAGAAGCGGTTCAGCGCGACCACAAAGGGCACGCCATAGGTTTCTAGGATCTCGGTATGTTTCTTCAGATTCGGTAAACCAGCTTTTAAGGCTTCCAGGTTTTCTGTTTTGAGGTTTTCATAGAGTTCGTGGCCATGAAGCTTCAAGGCTCTGACCGTCGCTACCAAAACGACAGCCGATGGTTTGAACTGTCCGTTGACGGCGGTGATGTCCATGAATTTTTGGGCACCAAGGTCACTGCCGAAACCGGCTTCTGTGACCACGTAATCTGCCAGTTTCAAGGCCATCCGGGTTGCGATGATCGAATTGGAGCCGTGAGCGATGTTCGCAAACGGACCCCCATGGACAAACATCGGATTTTTCTCCAAGGTTTGGACCAGATTGGGTTTCAAGGCTTCTCTGAGTAAGGCTACGACTGATCCGGTGATCCTAAGATCATTAATGGTGACCGGATTGCCGTCTTTGGTGAAGGCAACGATGATGCGACCGATACGCAGTTTCAAATCATCCAGATCTTTTGATAAACACAAGACGGCCATGACTTCTGAGGCGACCGTGATGTTGAAACCGTCCTGACGGACAATGGCTTTGGGTTCGTTTTGAGAAACGGTGATGCTTCTTAAGGCTCTGTCATTCATGTCCATCGCGCGTTTCCATAAAATACGCTCAGGATCCAGATTCAGTTCATTGCCTTGATATAAGACGTTATCGATGATGGCGCTGATCAGGTTGTTGGCCGTGGTCACCGCATGCAGATCACCGGTAAAATGCAGGTTGATGTCTTCCATGGGGACGACTTGGGCCATTCCGCCACCCGTCGCACCGCCTTTGACGCCGAAAACCGGGCCTAAGGAAGGTTCTCTCATACAACCGATCGTTTTTTTGTTTAGACGCGATAAGCCATCCACCAAGCCGACCGTGGTGGTCGATTTGCCCTCACCGGCTTTGGTGGGGGTCATGGCTGTCACCAGGATCAAATGTCCGTTGGTTAAGGTTTCCAATTGATTATTGATGGAAAGATTAACCTTGGCTTTGTATTTCCCGTATAGCTCAAGATATTTACTATCGATCTTGGCTTTAGAGGCAATCACTTCAATGGGTTCCATCGGGATGGATTGTGCAATTTCGATGTCAGTTTTCATTTCATTTTCTTCCTGCCTTCCATGGCTTTGATTAAGGTCATATCATCGACATAATCGACATGTCCACCCATCGGGATCCCGTGAGCGAGACGGCTGACCGTACATGATTGTTTTTCTAAACGTTTGGCGAGATAGAGGGCGGTGGTTTCTCCATCCATAGTGGGATTGGTGGCAATGATGACTTCTTTGACCTCCGGGGTCAAACGAGGCATCAAGGATTCTAGGTTGATGTCTTCGGGGAGAATTCCTTTTTGGGTGGAGATGACGCCGCCCAAGACATGATACAGCCCTTTATATTCAGCCATTCTTTCTAAAGCTGCCACATCTTTGACGTCCTGTACGACACAGATCATGGTTTGATCCCGTCGGTGATCACCGCAGATGTCACACAGATCATTTTGAGACAGATTTCCGCAGATCCGACAAGGATGCAGGGTCTTCTTTGCTTCTAAGATACTGTTGGCGAAATCCTGGATCTCCTCAGCATTATAGTTGAGCAAGGCAAAGGCATAACGTTCGGCGGTTTTTTGACCGACACCAGGCAGTTTACGCAACTGTTCGATCGCGCTTTGAAGGGCTTTGGGATACATCAGTCGTCATTGCCTCCGACAGCACTGAAATTCTCTCCAAAAAGTGCCTGAGCATTGACCAAGGATTCCGGTACTATTTTATTTTCTTTGGAAGATTTTGGGAAAAAATCGATACTTTCTTTGGCAGGCAGGCGATTTTCACGCAGAAGCAGGATGAACTGATCTTTGACTCGTTCATAGTCGGCCACGTCTAAAGCATAGATCCGGACCGGTCTCTTTAAGACTTTCTCAGTCAGGCTCGCTAAGGTATCGATGGCTTCCTGTTCATTGACACTGTGGATTCTCATCTTCTTAGTAAAAGTAATCAAAACAAACTGGGTCCCGCTGGCTTGGATGGTCGAATCCTTAACGAGATTCGCCGCCTTCATATAGGTAGAGTCTGTGGTCAGGCTTTGAATCTCTTCCCAATGCTGCGTATCTTTCAATCGCAGTTGCTTATCCCCATACAACATCAGCTGCAGGATAAAGTCATTGCTGAGTTCTTCGTTTTTCAGTTTCTTTTTGACGGGTTTAATGTCTTCAATCCCCAGATTCAACGCGAGCGCATCGCCTTGTTCAACGATCTCCGGGGTTTTTTCAGTACGGTTTTGGATCGGCAGGTCAATGATCAAGGTTTCTGAGGGTTTGGGTTCAGGGCTTGGTTTTATTTTTTCAATGATCATCGGTTCAATGACGATGTCCACAGCTGCTTTGGTTTCTTTGACACTCTTATCTGATTTGGGCTGCGCAGTTTTGGCAGCAAACGGCACTGTGGTTTGATTGAGTTGGCCAATCAGTTTCAGCATGGCGATCTCAAAATACGACAAGACATCTGAAGCGCTGCGGTATTTCTCCGCTGTCTCCATCAGATCATCGATCATTTTGAGGGCGATCAGGCTGGGAATTTCATTAAGGGCTTTGGCTTCATCTGCCGTAAGCTTGATCAGAAGTTTAACATCTTTCGTATACGCATAAATGACGGATTCCTTGAGGAGTTCCATAAGGTCATTGGTCAAGCGACGGATATCGATGTTTTTCTGGGTAATGGATTCGATTTCTTCCATCAATAAGGCCACATCTTGACGTTGGATGGCTTTCAGAAGTTTGAGTTTATCTTGGGTCGTAGCGATCCCATAGATGTCATTGACATGTTGTGCGGTCAGATTGTCTTCACTGTAGGCAATGACCTGTTCCAAAATGGATAAGGCATCACGGACACCGCCATCGGACAACTGACTGATCAAACGGGTCGCTTCATGGTCGAATTTGATGTTTTCATGATTCAGCACTTCTTCGATCCGGCCTTGGATGTCTTTTTGGCTGACTCGGGTAAAATCATAGCGCTGACAGCGGGAGATGATGGTCGGCAAGACTTTATGCGGCTCTGTGGTCGCTAAAATGAAAATAACATGTGGAGGCGGTTCTTCTAAGGTCTTCAGTAAGGCATTGAACGCGCCTTGCGAAAGCATATGGACTTCATCGATGATGTAGACTTTAAATTTAGCCTGTAATGGCGCATATTTGACTTTTTCGATCAATTCACGGATCTGATCGACCCCATTGTTGCTGGCGGCATCGATTTCAATGACATCCGGATGATTGCCTTGTTGGATCCCGATGCAGTTTTCACAGGCATTACACGGGGCTTTGTCAGGACTAAGACAGTTGACCGATTTGGCCACCAACTTTGCGACGGTGGTCTTACCGGTACCTCTTGGTCCGCAAAACAAATAGGCATGAGAAACCTTATGCTGACTTAACGCATTTTGAAGGGTTTGAACGATGTGCTTCTGACCGACAACGGTATCAAAAGAATGGGGCCGGTACGTACGATACAACGCTTTATAGCTCATAAAACCTCTTTGTTTCTCTTTTCTTATTATACCAAAACGGCACCCTATTTTACAGAAACGGATGCTTGTTTTCGCTTGTTTTTAAAGAAGGTGCTTAAGAGGGCTCCGCATTCATCGGAAAGGATGCCGGAGACGACCCAAGGCTGATGATTGAAGGCTTTGACCTGAGTTAAATCGGTGACCGTGCCCATACAGCCGCCTTTGGGATCGCTGGCGCCATAGATGATGCCATCGACCCTGGCCAACAGAGAAGCCCCTGTACACATCGCGCACGGCTCTAAGGTAACCACCAGGATACAACCATCCAAACGCCATGAGTTCAGCTTCTTACAGGCTTTTTCGATCGCTAAAAGTTCCGCATGGGCGGTTGCGATTTGAGAGGACTCCCGTTTATTGTGGGCTCTCGCAATGACTTTGCCGTCTTTGATGATGACAGCTCCCACCGGGACTTCTTCGATGTCTTGGGCTTTCAGCGCTTCTTTGAGCGCCAATCGCATGTATGTTTCATAGGGGTTCATCTAAATAAAAGGCTGCCACACATGAAAGAGCCTCTTAAGGCTGCTGTCTTCCGACCCTGACCTGGTTCGAAGGATTCCATTGTGGCAGCATGGTTATTATACTGAATTTTTAAGCGTTTTTCAAATGGTTTAGATGACGCCTTGCGACAGCATCGCTTTGGCAACTTTATCAAAACCGGCGATGTTGGCGCCTAAGACCAGGTTGTATGGGTCATTGAATTCTGTGGCCGCATTCTTTGCACTGTCATAGATGCTGCTCATGATCCAGTTGAGTTTGGCATCGACTTCTTCAAAGGTCCAAGATAAACGGGCACTGTTTTGGCTCATTTCCAAACCGGAAGTCGCAACACCGCCGGCATTGGCGGCTTTGCCTGGCCCGAAGTAGACTTTGTTTGCCAATAAGTAATCGGTGGCTTCCAGTGTGGTCGGCATATTGGCCCCTTCAGCAACGACTTTACAGCCATGACTGACCAAGGCTTTGGCTCCGTTAAGATCCAGTTCGTCTTGCGTGGCACACGGTAACGCGATATCACAGGCAATATTCCAGATGCCTTGACATCCTTCGACATAGGTCGCGCTTGGAACGACATCCAAATACGCTTTGATGCGTCCGCGGCGGACTTCTTTGATGTTTTTGACGAGCTCGACATTGATGCCTGCTTCATCGATGATATAACCGGCTGAATCCGAACAGGCCACGACTTTGGCGCCTAACGCTTGGGCCTTTTCGATCGCATAGATGGCGACATTCCCAGAACCGGAGACAACGACGCGTTTATTTTTGAAGGATAGGTTCAGATCTTGCAGCATTCTTTCGACGAAATAAACCAAACCATAGCCTGTGGCCTGAGTTCTGACCAAGGATCCGCCGTAATGGAGGCCCTTACCGGTCAAAATGCCTTGCGTATGGGTATCTGAGATTTTCTTATAGTAACCGTAGAGGAAACCGATCTCACGACCGCCGACCCCGATGTCACCGGCAGGGACATCCACATCCGCCCCGATATGACGATACAATTCAGCCATGAATGCCTGGCAGAAACGCATGACTTCCGCATCGGATTTGCCTTTGGGATCAAAATCGGATCCGCCTTTACCGCCGCCCATCGGCAGCGTGGTCAAGGCATTCTTGAAGATCTGTTCAAAGCCCAGAAATTTGATGATGGATTGGTTGACGCTGGGATGCAGGCGCAGACCACCTTTATACGGGCCTAAAGCCGAGTTGAATTGGACACGGAATCCGCGGTTGACCCTAATCTTCCCTTGATCATCGACCCAAGGGACCCGAAAGAAGATCTGACGTTCCGGTTCGGTGACCCGTTCCAGCAATCCGGCTTCAATCAGTTCCGGATGTTTCTCAAAATATGGGACCAGGGATTCAAACACTTCTTTAACGGCATTCTGAAATTCAGGTTCGTTGGCATTGCGTGCCACAACTTGAGCATAGACGGTGTTGACGTACTCTCTGCTTGTCATCATTTTGAGCTCCTTTCAAGGATTGGGATAACTATACACCATTTGTTTCACGTGAAACTATTTTTTAGGGATAAGACGTTCTTTTCCACCCATATAAGGGCGAAGCGGAACCGGAATCGAGATCGTTCCGTCCGCATTGAGGTTGTTTTCCAGGAAAGCAATCAACATTCTGGGCGGGGCAACCACAGTGTTATTGAGGGTATGGGCGAAATATTTGCCTTCTTTCCCATTAACACGGATCTGTAGACGTCTGGCTTGAGCATCCGTCAGATTGGAACAACTGCCGACTTCGAAATATTTCTGTTGACGGGGGCTCCACGCCTCGACGTCAACCGATTTCGATTTCAGGTCAGCCAGATCACCGGAACAGCATTCCAGCACTCTGACCGGGATATCCATGCTTCTGAAGAACTCCACCGTCGTCTTATAGAGGAATTCAAACCATTGTTGGCTGTCTTCCGGCTTACAAACGACGATCATTTCCTGCTTTTCGAATTGATGGATACGGTAGACACCGCGTTCTTCGATCCCGTGCGCGCCGACTTCCTTGCGGAAACACGGGGAATAGGAAGTATAGGTATACGGTAAGTCCGCTTCATCCAAAATCGTATCGATAAACTTCCCGATCATCGAGTGTTCGCTGGTTCCGATCAGATA
Source organism: uncultured Erysipelotrichaceae bacterium (assembly GCA_964563265.1). Lineage (GTDB taxonomy): Bacteria > Bacillota_I > Bacilli_A > Erysipelotrichales > Erysipelotrichaceae > UBA2212. The sequence continues at coordinate 114 of CAZLWH010000005.1, read as the reverse complement.
AAGGTCTTCGCCTTCGATCTTATACATCATGTTTTCCATTTCAGTGAAGCTCATGACACCCGTCACAACTTCCGAACGGATCATAAACGGTGGTATGACATAGGTAAAGTTCTT
>CAZLWH010000004.1:23087-31210 GCA_964563265.1 uncultured Erysipelotrichaceae bacterium | reverse complement strand
GGACTGACCCTGGCTTTCTTTGCCTTGTCGCTGTTGAGGATCCCTTTATACAATCTGTATCTGGAAGGCAGGGACACCATGAATTGGTCTGTCATTGTGCCGCTGAATTGGCTCGTCAATAAAAACAATCCGATCCTGCCTTATTTCTCATTTGGCTTGATGGGCATGTGGCTGGCGACCATGATGATTGAAAAAGACAAACATTTCAATCTGAAGACCGCAATTGTGGCGTTGATCCTGTTGGTGGTCGGTGTCACCCTGTACATCATCTTGCCGGATACGATGCTTGAGCGCGCCATCGATCCGATCTGGTTTGCGATCATGATGGCTCAATTGGGTCTCTTTGCCTTATTGATCCTGGGTGTGTTGAATTGGTTTGATTTCAAGGGCCATCAGCCCGGCCGTGTTGCCCGTTTCTTTGGCCGTTACTCTAAAGGCGGTCTCACTGTCTTCTTTGTGGAAAGCCTGTTGAGCGCATTGATCATGAGCACTTTAAGGGCTTTGGGCATTGCCCCAAACCTAGATATTCTGGGCGCCTTGGGATTCGGATTCATTCTAACGATGTTTTGGGGTCTTATTTTGATCCTGTGGGAGAAGAAACATTACCGCTTTGGGATTGAAGACCTCATGAGCCGTTCTCTCAATAAGACAGCCGTCAGTGAAAAACTGAAAAAACTCGAGGAATGATATGAGTCTATCGGATTATATCCGGCTCAAACTCGGTTTCAGGTTCTATACCCAAAAACAGATCAAAGCCCATCAATTTAAAACGATCCGTAAGAATTTCGCTTTGGCTCAGCTCAAAGCGCCTTATTATGCGGCCATGGCGACCAAAGAAGGACTACAGAACTGGGATGATTTTTATGCCTTACCGATGATGGATAAAAAGATCCTCATGGATCATTTCGATGAGATCAATACGGCAGGGTTAAAAAGATCAGAGGTTGAGGCATATGCCTTGGATAAAGAAGCCCGTAAGGATTATACGGGTTACTTTAAGGATCAGTACGTCGTTGGACTTTCCAGCGGAACCAGCGGAAACAAAGGGCTTTATCTTACCGATAAAGCATTGACCAAGAAGTTGCCGTATGTGTTCTTGGCCAGAAGCGGTTTGTCTTTAAAATACCTGCCGTTTAAGATCCTGTTTTGTTTGAGGGTCTTCTCGCAAGGGTTTGCGGACATCAATTCGCCGCTGATCGATTTGAAGTATGTGTCGACGATGACCCCGATCGATCAGGTCATCGAGCTCATCAACAAGAAGAAGATCAACATTCTGATGGCACCGCCCAGTTTCATCCGACTTTTGTTGCCGTATCGGGATGAACTTCAAAGCCAGTTGAGCTGTATCGTGTGTTATGCAGAAGTTTTGACGAAAGAAGAAAAAGAAAAGTTCAGCAGCTTCTTTCACTGTCAGGTCATAGAGATCTATCAAGCTTCGGAAGGACAAGTGGCTTCAGCATGTAAAGCTGGTCATCTGCATCTCAATGAGGATCTGATCTATGCGGAACTCTATGATCAGCAGGGAAATCCGGTTACTGGTCCCGGCATCCCCGGTCAATTGGTCCTGACCAACCTGGTAAACACCGTTCAGCCGCTGTTTCGATACAAGATGAACGACTGGGTGGTGCTGAAAGAATCCTGTACCTGCGGCTCGCATTACCGTGTCTTAGACCACATCATCGGCAGACAAGACGACGTCATGATGTTTACAACGCAAGATCATCGTCTTCAGCACGTCTTTCCGGACCTGATCAGCCGATGGATCATTACCTACAGTAATCTGATTCGTGAATTCAAAGCAGTTCAGCCGGAGGTCAATGTCTTACATCTGTCCATTGATTGCCTCAGTGATGCATTGCCTGATGATTTCATCTCTGGTTTGGAGAAAAGACTGAAGACCGAATTCAAGGCCTTCGGGATCCATCCGGATTTGACCATCGTGATCGAACCGATCACGATTCCTCTCGACAACTCCAAATACAAACGATTTGAAATCAGAAAGGCATCCTCATGAACCCCATCTGGGAAGAAGAAATCAAAGCCATAGAAAAACAACATCAAGGTATGGATCCGGTCGATCTGGTCTTTATCGGATCCAGTTCCATTGTCTATTGGGAAACCCTCAAGCAGGATTTCAAAGCCTATTCCGTGGTGAAAGCGGGCTTTGGAGGATCACGGATACAGGATTCGATCGATTATTTCGATCGCTTGGTCACGGTCCATCATCCCAAGCTGGTCATCCTTTTTTCAGGCACCAACGACATCAACGGTGATGCGGACAGTGCCCCGGCTGAGTATGTCGTCGATAAGGTCGATGAGTTTTATGCCCACCTGAAAAGCAGACTGCCTCAGACCCGTTTCTTTTATATTTCTTTGACCCCGGCCCCGTGCCGTTTCAATGTGGTTCTTGACGTGATGAAAGCCAACCGCATGATCAAGCATCTTGCGAAAGAAAAAGGCTTTACCTTCATCGATCTTCAGTCTGAATTTCTGAAAGAAGGCAAGCCCATACCGGCATTATTTGTTGAAGACATGCTGCACATGAATGCGAAAGGCTATGAAAAATGGATCACGGTCATCAAACCGATCATCGATCAGGCCATGCGCAATCATTGTTTATAGAGAACAACGTTGAACGAAATCATCAAACAGGGATTGAAACAAAGGATCCTCTGTCATCCGTTCGGGATGCCACTGAACTGCCAATAATTTCTCGCCTTCAATGGCTTCGATGATCCCGTCTTGGGAATCAGCGCTGATACTGAGCCCTTTTGCGAGCGTTTTGATGCCTTGATGATGATAGGAGTTGACTTCGATTTCAGCAGGCAATAGTGTTGATAAACGAGAGTGAGGCTTGATCGTGATGAGATGGCCTTTTTTCTTGCTGCGATGATTGGCACTGTAGTTATGATCGATCATTGTACCGAAGTGTAAAGGGATATCCTGGATGAGATCACCACCAAACGCCACATTGATGATCTGCAGTCCCCGACAGATCCCAAAGACTTCGATCTTGTGGGTTCTTGAGGCTCGGATCAATGTCAGATCCAAAAGATCTGTTTCTTCATCGATTGCGATACTGTCTGTATTGTTCGTGTTGTACTGCTTAGGATCAATGTCTGTACCACCAGGGATCAGCAGTCCCTGAAGGGTAGGAAGCAACGCATTCAAATCGGTAGACGGTAAAATCAAGACCGTTTCAGCACCTGCTTTGGCGAGGGCTTGGACATACTCGATGTGGACGACATAACGATTTTCTGCTTTTCTAAACGGGATGCCGATGCGGATCATTGGCGGTCCTTCATCGCAACATACTCAGTGTTGTCTCTGATCGTGATGTAGGCAGGACGCATGATCTTGTCGTCTAAGATCTGTTCCAAACGATGAGCGCTCCATCCTGCGATCCGTGAGATCGCAAAGACCGGGGTAAACAGTTCTTCCGGGATTCCCAACATATCCAAGACAAAGCCCGCATAGAGGTCCACATTGGCCGCCATACGGTTATCGATTTTGACTTTTTCATTCAATAAAGCACAGCCGATCGTTTCGATCTTACTGATGAGTTCGAATTCATCCTGACGGCCTTTATGAAGTGCCAATTGGGATGCTTTTTGTTTGAGAAGAATGGCTCTGGGATCGGATAAGGTATAGACCGCATGGCCCAATCCATAAATGAGGCCTGTTTTATCGAAGGCTTCTTTTTTTAGGATCTTGCGCAGATGGCTTTCTAAAGCAGCATCATCTTTGGAATCATGGACATGAGCTTCAATGTCTTTGATCATCCCATCAACCATCGCATTGGCCCCGCCGTGTTTTGGGCCTTTCAGTGACCCGATGGCGGTCGAGATCGCCGCATAAGTATCGGTTCCAGTCGAGGAAACCACATGGGTCGCAAAGGCAGAGTTATTGCCTCCGCCGTGCTCTGCTTGGATGACCATCAAGAGATCCAGCATTTCTACTTCTTCTTGGGTATATTTTCCGTCAGGACGGATCAGATACAGAAAGTTCTCGGCTGATCCGACGCCTTTCTTAGGGGTATGGATGATCAAAGACTCATGATCGAAATAATGTTTCTTCGCTTGATAGGAATAAGCGGCCATCAAGGGCAGTTTGGCGATCAGATCGATCGATTGTCTCAGCACGTTTTCAATCGAGGTATCATCCGGATTATCATCATAGGAATACAGGGTCAAGACCGTGCGCTGCAGCTTGTTCATGATGTTGGTGGCCGGGATCTTGAAAATGACGTCCTCTTTATAGGAATGAGGCAAGGTCCTTGCATCTTCCAGCAGTTCATTGAAATCCGCCAACTGTTTCGGATTGGGCAGATGACCAAAGAGCAAGAGATAAGCGGTTTCTTCATAACCCAAACGATGATCTTTTTGAAATCCTTCAACAAGATCAAAAAGGCTGATTCCACGGTAATACAGTTGTCCTTGAACCGGGATCTTGATGTCGCCGTTCTTTTCGTAACCGACAACACTGCCGACATGCGTGATCCCAACCAAAACACCCGTCCCGTTGGCGTTTCTTAAACCGCGCTTGACGTTGTTTTGTTCATAGAGTTCTTGAGGAATGATATTGTTTTTGGCGATCTCTTTGGAGAGTTCATTCAACAGTTTCTTAGCTTCTTCTTTTTTCATCAGGAACCTCCCTTGGCTTTCAGCACAGCGATGATCTTCTCGGTAATGGCGATGGTATTCAACGGTCCCTTAAGATCTTTGGTGTAATTGGCTTTATCGGCGTAGACAGACTGGATCGCTTCTTCGATCTGGGATGCTTGATCGGCATATCCCAGATGTCTTAAAAGCATCGCAGAGGTCAGGATCATGGCGGTTGGATTGGCGATGCCCAGTCCGGCGATATCCGGCGCCGTTCCGTGAACGGATTCAAAGATGGCGATGTCTTCGCCCAAGTTGGCCCCTGGGACAAAACCCAAGCCGCCGACCAGTCCGGCACACAGATCCGACAGGATGTCTCCGTAGAGATTTTCGGTCAGGATGATGTCGGTTTGAGAGGGGTCGATGACCAACTGCATACACATGTTATCGATGAGGATCTCATCGGTTTGGATTTGAGGATAGAGGACTGCCACGCTTCTGCAGGTGTCAAGAAACAGACCATCCGTCGCTTTCATGATGTTGGCTTTGGTGACAATGGTCACTTTTCTGCGGTTTTCTTTGACCGCAAACTCATAAGCAGCCCTGGCAATCCTGAGTGTCGCGCTTTTGGTGATGATCTTGATCGAACGTGCTTCATTCTCACTGATCACTTCTTCGATGCCCATATAGAGATCTTCGGTATTTTCACGAAAGATGACCAGATCGACATTGGGGAATTTAGGAGAAATGTCCGCGATCGACTTGACCGGACGAACACAGGCATAGAGATCATATTTCTTGCGAAGCATGACATTGAGAGAGCGGTGGCCCTTACCGATGGGTGTCGCCAAAGGACCTTTGATCGCAATCTTGTTTCTTTCGATCGAATCGAAAACAGACTGCGGAATCAAGGTGCCTTCTTTTTCAAGAGTTACTAAACCGGCAGGGGTGATTTCCCAATCGAGGGTGACGCCGGTCGCTTCAACGACCTTCATCATGGCCTGAGTGATTTCAGGACCGATCCCGTCACCGGGGATCAAGGTTACTTTAGTCATTCTGACCTACTTTCAGTCCTTTAACGTAGTTGAGATATCCTGCGTTGAGTAAGACATCGCGTTCGCGATCGGAGAGATTGAGATTCAGGGTGATTTTTTCGTTGGATGGCAGGATCAAGGCTTCGATGCGGTCTCCCGCTTTGATCTGACCGGTCACGTGGATCAGTTTGATCGAAGCACCATCGGTGATCAACTCGTAATCCGACGGATTTTCAAAGGTAAACGGCAGGATCCCCGCATTGATCAGATTGGATCGGTGGATCCTGGCGAAAGAGACCGCGATGACGGCTTTGATTTGAAGATACAAAGGAATCAGGGCTGCGTGTTCACGGCTGGAACCTTGACCGTAATTGTCTTTGGCAATGATGACGGAACCGTTTAATGCTTTGGCCCGTTGAGCCACCGTCGGATCAAATGCGGTCAGACAGAAATCGGCCAGATAAGGGATATTGGAGCGGTAAGGCAAAAGCTTCGCATGAGAAGGCACGATATCATCGGTCGTAACATTGTCTTTCAGTTTGATCAAGACCGGTAAGGTCAATTCCGCAGGCATGATGGAAGCCAATGGGAAAGGCTTGATGTTGGGACCCATCAGGATCGGATTGGCTTTGAGTGGACCTTTCGGGAAGATGAAATAGCGGTCGACTTTACCGTATGTGGCCGGCTGGATGATCGTAAGGTCATCGTGATGGACCATCGGATCACTGATCTTGCCTTCAATGGCCGAATACGCTGCGGTTTCAGGGGATACGATATAGACTTGGGCACTTTGAGTTCCACTGCGTCCCAAGAAGTTACGGTTAAAGGTCCTTAAGGAGACCCCGTCGGATTTAGGGGCTTGGCCCATTCCGATACAAGGACCGCAGCCGGATTCCAAGATATGGGCACCGGCCGTCACCAGGTCTGCCAAAGCACCGTTTTCAGCCAACAATCGAAGGATATTGGCAGAACCCGGAGTAATGACCAAAGAGACATCCGGATGGACTTCTTTGCCTTTGAGGATCATGGCGACTTTCATCATGTCGGTATAAGAGGAGTTCGTACAGGAACCGATCGCTACCTGATCGACCTTGATCCCGGCGACCTCGCTGACCGGGACGACATTGTCCGGTGAATGCGGTTTGGCCACCATCGAGACGATCTGAGAAAGATCCAGCGTCAGGGTCTGATCGTAAACGGCATCTTCATCCGCACTGAAGGGAATGAAATCATCAGGACGGCCCTGTTGAGCAAAGTAGGTTTTTGTACGTTGATCAGAAGGGAAGATCGAACTGGTGGCACCGGCTTCAGCCCCCATATTACAGATCGTGGCCCGATCGGTCACGCTGAGGTACTGTAAACCGTCGCCGCTGTATTCCAAGACAAAACCGACCCCGCCTTTGACGGAGATGGCTTTCAGCACACTTAAAATGATGTCTTTTCCGTTGAGGCTGGTTTTGGGCTTACCGGTCAGGATGATGTTGAAGACCTTGGGGACCTTCATGAAATAGAAGCCCTTGGCCATACCGACCGCCACATCCAAACCGCCGGCACCGATCGCCAAAGCACCCACACCGCCGCAGGTCGGAGTATGGCTGTCTGATCCGATCAGGATCGTATTGGGTTTGGAAAAGCGTTCGAGATGGACCTGATGACAGATACCTCCTCCTGCTTTGGAGTAAAGGATGCCGTAATGCTGAGCCACAGATTGAATGAACGCATGATCATCCGCGTTTTCAAAACCGGTCTGCAGCATGTTGTGATCGATGTAGGCGACTGAAAGATCCGTATGGATCTTATCCGGATCCATGGCCAACAACTGAAGATAAGCCATGGTTCCGGTAGAGTCTTGTGTTAAGGTCTGATTGACTTTGACTGCGACCTCATTGCCCGCACTTAAAGTGCCTTGTAAGAGATGATTTTTCAATATCTTTTCGGTGAGTGTTTGTCCCATGGTTTACCTCGCTAAAGTATGACACCTATTGTAGACCACACCTATGATTTAATCAATGGATAACCGTCTGTAAACCGTTACATGTTCATCCTTATTATGGGATTCATGACTTGGTTGCCTTAAGCGATAAAAAAAACCGGAGTGGCGAAGCCTTTCCCGGTTTGATTTTTACTCTGTTTCTGTTTCTCGGATGGTGATTTCGTAAGAAATCAAAGACTCGATCGACTCACCGACTCGAATCTGAAGTTGACCGTCATCCTCGATGCCTTCAATGGTGGCGTCATAGGTCGTTTTGGGCCCATGGACCGTGATCGGGGTGCCTGTTCGAAGTTCATAAGGGGCTGCCATCTTTTCTAAACTGATCTTATCGAGACGCTGATAATAGATGGCCAGTCGGTTGAGGAATTCTGTGACCAGTTCATTTCTGTCCAGGGACATGGAACTGTTGTCTTCCAAAGTCGTTGCACTGTCTTCCAACTCTTTCGGGAAGTCCTGCAGATAGACATTGAGTCCGAAGCCGATGATGAAGGTCGG
>CAZLWH010000004.1:20450-23075 GCA_964563265.1 uncultured Erysipelotrichaceae bacterium | reverse complement strand
TCACACAGAACCCCGGCAACTTTTCGGCCCTTGATCAAAACATCATTGGGCCACTTCAAGGTTGGGATCAATCCGGTCACCTGACGGATCGTCTCACACAGAACGATCCCGCTGAGGATCGAAAGTTTCAAGTACAGATTGGGTTCATATTTCGGCTTCAACAGGATCGAACAATAAATGCCTTTCCCGTCGTTACTGACGAAAGTTCGACCGTTTCGGCCTTTACCGGCGGTCTGCATTTCACTGATCAAGACGGTCGCATCATCCAGATGTGCGGCATTTTTCTTAAGGTCATCATTGGTCGATTTGGTTTCCTGAATGACAGTGAGCTTACTGTAAAAAGAGGAAAGCTGTTCTAAAATAAGGGCTTCATCGAGTTTGAGATTGGGCATGGCTGTTTCACTTGTTTCCTTGCTTCTATTTTAGCACATCAAGCGATGCAAGCGCCTGTAAGCGCTTTTTTCGGTTTTTAGTCCCATAATTTCACATAAATATCACAAGAATTCCTTTACTTACACTTTTTAGACCCTATACTTTGGCCTATGCTTTTTGAAAAAGCCAAGGAGAAATTCATGTTTAACGAAATTAAAGATGTCTTAGTCAATGCCATTCACGTCGATCCTGCTTTGGTTACCCCAACCGCCAAACTCAGAGAAGACCTCGATATCGATTCTTTGTCAGCCGTTGAATTGGCATTGGAGCTGGAAAGTGCCTTTGATATCAGAATCGAAGATGAAGAATTGGTCAAACTCTTAACTGTTCAAGACGTCGTTAACGTCGTTAGTGCCAAAAAAGGGGCTTAGTCTCTTTTTAAGATCAGATGATGGACATCCAGGAAATCAAAAAGATCGTCGCTCTGTTTGAAAAGAGCGGCATCTCAGAAATGGAAATCGAACTTAACGGTTCAAAGCTCCGTTTAAAAAAAGAATTGACGGCACCTGTCGTCTTCGAGAAACAAACAGCCCCGATTCAGCCTCTGTCTATTTTGGGCACGCCTGAACTCGTGATCGAAGATGAAGGCGCTTGGGTCAAAGCCCCGCTGGTGGGTACTCTCTTTTCCTCGCCTTCACCGACTTCGGCACCTTTTGTGAGTGTCGGATCGACAGTCAATGAGGGAGATGTGGTGTGTGTCATCGAAGCCATGAAGGTCATGAATGAAATCAAGGCCCATCGTCCGGGCGTGATCACCAAGATCAATGCCGATAACGGAACGATGGTCGAATTCAATCAAAAGCTCGTCTGCATCGGTGATGCCAATGCTGCGTAAGATCTGTATCGCCAACCGAGGCGAAATCGCCGTCAGGATCATCCGGGCCTGTAAAGACCTGGGCATCAAGACTGTGGCAATCTACTCTGAAGCGGATAAGGAAGCACTTCATGTGCATATCGCCGATGAATCGGTCTGTGTCGGCAAAGCCAACAGCAAAGACAGCTACCTTAACATCAACAACATCATTTCAGCCGCCATGCTGAAAAACTGTGATGCGATCCATCCCGGTTTCGGTTTTCTTTCGGAAAACGCGAAGTTTGCGAGACTGGTTGAAGAAATGGGCATGATTTTCATTGGACCCAACTCGACCTGCATCGATCTGATGGGCAATAAGATCAATGCGAGACGTTTGATGAATGAGGCCAGTGTTCCAATCATTCCGGGCTCGATCGATCCGATCGAATCCATGGATGACGGACTCAAACAAGCCAAAGTGTTTGGTTACCCTTTGATGATCAAAGCAGCCGCCGGAGGGGGAGGACGAGGCATCCGTATCGTCAACAATGATGACGAATTCAGAGCCGTCTTTCCGATCTTGCGTCAGGAAGCCAAAAATTATTTCAATGATGAAAGCCTTTATATCGAAAAACTGGTCAAAGCGGCCAAACACGTTGAAGTACAGATCATGGCCGATAAACACGGCCATGTCTTGCATCTGTTTGAACGTGACTGTTCTTTCCAACGGCGTCATCAGAAAGTCATCGAAGAAGCACCGTGTCACTACCTCAGTGCTGCTTTAAGAGAAGCAATGTGCAGCGATGCGGTCAAAGCCGCAAAGGCCGTCAATTATGACAGTGTGGGCACCGTCGAATTCCTTCTGGATGATCAAAATAAATACTACTTCATGGAGATGAATACCCGGATCCAGGTCGAACATCCGGTCACCGAAATGATCACCGGGATCGATCTGATCAAAAACATGATCCGCGCTGCCGGAGGCGGTACTTTACCGTATCGCCAGGAAGACATCAAGATTCTGGGCCACGCCATCGAATGCCGCATCAACGCTGAAGATTTCAGAAATGTCTTCAAGCCTTCTGCCGGTAAGATCACGTTTTATCATGCGCCGGGCGGAAAAGATGTCCGAGTCGACAGTGCTGCCTATAACGGGTATACGATCGTCCCGTTTTATGACTCGATGATCGCCAAACTGATCTGTTTCGGAGATACCCGGCTCAATGCGATCAAACGCATGAGAGGGGCTTTGGAAGAATACATCATCGACGGCATCGACAACAACATCGAATTCTGTTATTTCACGATGTTCAATTCGACGTTCATCAGCGGCAGATATACCACAGATTTCGCAGCCACATGGATCAAGGAGCTCAAAGAACGTGAACAATCAATTCAAC
>CAZLWH010000004.1:12508-20406 GCA_964563265.1 uncultured Erysipelotrichaceae bacterium | reverse complement strand
TCTGACCCCATTGGTGTGTCCGTCTTGTACCAGTGCCATCTCACAGTATGACCTCAAGGTCCATCTGTCGGTGTGTCCCAACTGTCATTACCATTTTCCACTGTCGGCCCAGGAACGCATCCATCAGCTGACTGATGAGAAAAGCTTCAAAGAACTCTACCGCAGTGCCCGTTCCAATAAAATCAATGATTTTCCTGAGTATCTCAAAAAGATCACCAAAGCACAGGAAGCCACGGGCCTTCATGAAGCCGTGGTCACCGGGATCGCCACCATCGACCATCAGCCTTTGGCTTTGGCCATCATGGACAGCCGCTTCATCATGGGCTCGATGGGCCAGATCGTCGGAGAAAAGATCACCCGTCTCATCGAAGTTGCCGATAAAAAGAAATACCCCTTGGTCATCCTGACCGCTTCTGGCGGCGCACGGATGCAGGAAGGGATTTTATCCTTGTTTCAGATGTCTAAAACCGCTTCGGCCTTAGCCAGATTCGATGATCATGGCGGATTCTATGTCAGTGTCATGACCCATCCGACCACCGGGGGAGTTTCTGCCTCGTTTGCGATGTTGGGGGATGTCATCCTGGCTGAACCCAAAGCTCTGATCGGTTTTGCGGGAAGACGCGTCATTGAAAAAACCATGAATGAACAATTGCCTGAAGAATTCCAGAAAGCGGAGTTCCTTTTGAAAAAAGGCTTTATCGATCGCATCGTATCCCGTAAGGATCTCAAGACCACCTTATCGACCTTGATCTCGATGCACAAGGAGCACGCATGACCCAAAAAATAAGTGCCTGGCAACGGGTCCAGAATGCCCGTAAGACGGATCGTCCCAAAGCCTTGGATCTGATTCCGTATCTCGTCGATGATTTCATCGAGCTGTCGGGGGATCGGGCGTATGGCGATGATAAAGCCATTGTGGCCGGATTGGCCTTCTTTGAAGGAATCCCTGTCACGGTCTTGGCTCAATCCAAAGGCCGCAATTTAGAAGAAAACATGGCTTGTCATTTCGGAATGGCACATCCTGAAGGATACCGAAAAGCACTGAGATTGGCCAAACAGGCTGAAAAATACAAACGTCCGATCCTGTGTATCGTCGATACAGCCGGTGCATTTCCCGGTTCAGGCGCTGAAGAGCGCGGACAGGCGCAAGCCATCGCCGAATCCTTGAAAGTCTTCTCTCATCTTAAGACGCCTGTCATCGCTTTTGTCTTATCGGAAGGCGGATCAGGCGGGGCTTTGGCCTTAAGCGTGGCGGATCGCTTGTATATGCTGGAAAATGCCATCTATTCGATCCTGTCTCCGGAAGGCTTTGCCTCCATCTTATGGAAAGATGACAGCAGGGCTCAGGAAGCGGCTGAGTTGATGGAATGCACAGCTCAGGATCTCTACAACAAAGGCATCATCGATAAGATCGTGCCTGAACCTTATGAAGGTTTCGAAAACAACAGCGCTCCGGTCATCACCGCCATCAAGGCTTTGATCAGAAATGATCTTCATGAGCTCAGAAAACTCAAGATGAGCACATTGCTGGATCAGCGCTATCAGAAATACCGCGAGATCGGAGTCAAAGTATGAGTGCTCCGAAAATCGCCGGGGTCGGTTATGCCGTACCCCAAAACAAGGTCACCAATGATGATTTTGCCCAGGTCATGGAAACCAGCGATGCCTGGATCACAGAACGGACCGGCATCAAGACCCGTTACTTATCCAAAGATGAGAATACCTCGGATCTGGCGCTCAGAGCGGCACAAAACGCGATCATCGATGCCAAGATCGATCCCAAATCAATCGATTGTATCCTGGTAGCGACCTTGACCCCGGATGCGATGATGCCGTGTACCGCTGCGTTGGTTCAGGCCAAATTGGGTTTGAGCGATCAGCGCATGATGGTCTTTGACCTTAATGGCGCCTGCAGCGGATTTCTTCTGGCCCTTCAAACGGTGGATGCCTTGATCCGTAGCGGTCAAGTCACCACAGCCCTCATCATCGGCAGTGAGACCTTAAGCAAGATCCTGGATTATACCGATCGTTCCACAGCGGTCCTGTTTGGGGATGGGGCAGGCTGCTTTGTCATTACCCAATCCAGCAAGAAGAACCGTTGGATCCACTTCGTCAATACTCAAGGCGATACAGAAAACACCTTATCTACAGACGGGACGCTTCTGAATGCCTCATTGAGAAACATCCAAAACGAGACCCCTTATCTGCGTATGAAGGGCCAGGCCGTCTTCCGTTTTGCGGTCAAGGCCGTTGAAGATGCGATCCGGCAAGTCCTGATCAAAAGCGGAAAAACACTGGAAGACATCGATCTGATCGTGCCTCATCAGGCCAACGCACGGATCTTAGGCCATGTGGCCGATAAAATGAAGTTCCCCATCGAAAAATTCGTGATGAATATGGATGAATTCGGAAATACCTCATCCGCCAGTATTCCCATTGCCTTTGCGCAAGCCAAAGCACAGGGACGCATAAAACCCGAATCGACGATCTTATTGGTTGGTTTCGGAGCCGGGCTCATCTGGGCCGGGTCATTGATTGAACTCTAGGAGGAAAGAAAAAATGCTGCTGAATGACATGTTAGGGATCAAGTATCCAATCATACAAGGCGCCATGGCCAACATCGCCACGGCGGAGTTCGCTGCCGCCGTCAGTAACAGTGGTGCTTTGGGCATCATCGGAACCGGCGCCTGGCCGGCGGATGTGGCGCGTGCCGCCATCACGAAATGCCGTGAACTGACCGATAAACCGTTTGGGGTCAACGTCATGATGATGAATCCCCATACCGAAGCCATCTTTGATGTCATCGCCGAAATGAAACCGGCGTTGGTCACCACCGGTGCCGGCAATCCCGGTAAATACATTCCCAAGTTAAAAGCACTGGGCATTATGGTCGTACCGATCGTACCGACCGTGGCTTTGGCTTTGCGTATGCAACAAGCCGGGGCTGATATGGTCATTGTTGAAGGGACGGAATCCGGCGGACACGTCGGAGAACTCACCACCATGGCTTTGGTACCTCAAGTGGTCGATGCCGTTACCATTCCGGTCATTGCGGCCGGCGGGATCGCCGATGGGCGTGGTTTCAATGCGGCGTTATCTCTGGGTGCCATCGGGGTTCAAGTCGGGACCTGTTTATTGGTCGCGGATGAATGTCCAATCCACATCAACTATAAAAATGCCATCTTAGCGGCGAAAGATACCGATACTGTAGTTACTGGACGATCTGTTTCAGCGCCGGTCCGCATCAAGAAGAACCTGATGAGCCAGCGTTACATCAAACTTGAAAAAGAAGGGGCTGATCGTGAAGAACTGGAAAAACTGACCTTAGGGTCCTTACGAAAAGCTGTTTTTGACGGGGACATGGAAAACGGATCCGTCATGATGGGTCAAATCGCCGGGATGGTCAAGCAACAGAAACCACTGAAGGCGATCTTTGAAGAAATGGTCAATGATGCGAAAAAACAGGCGGTGCTTCTCAATTCAAAACTTGAGGCACTTCAATGAGTTTTCTGCACTTTAAAGGGAAATCACTCGATATCCCCATCATTCAGGGCGGCATGGGCATTGGGGTCTCTTTGGGAGGCTTGGCCGGTGCTGTCATGAAAGAGGGGGGGATGGGTGTCATTTCTGCCGCCCAACCCGGTTATCGTGATCCCGACTTCAAGCGTGATCCTTTCACCGCCAACATCAAGGCTCTGAAAGCCGAAATCAAAAAAGCCCGTGATATCGCTCAAGGCAAAGGCCTCTTGGGCGTCAACATCATGGTTGCGGGTCAGCATTATGACCGATATGCGAGTGAGATCGGTGAGATGGATGTCGATGTCATCATCTCCGGAGCTGGCTTGCCTTTGGAGTTGCCCAATCTGGTCAAAAACGAGAAGGTTGCCTTAGCCCCGATCGTTTCTTCCGGGAAAGCCGCGTATTTGCTGTGCCGACGATGGTTTCAGCGCTATACTCGCTATCCCGACTTCATCGTCATCGAAGGTCCTTTGGCGGGGGGTCATCTGGGTTTTTCCTGGGATGATCTGAAAGCCCACGGAGAACAGAAACTTGAAGACATCCTTGAAGACTGTAAGAAAGCCCTCAATGATTTGGGCATCAGTATTCCTTTGGTGGTTGCCGGAGGCATCTATACCGGAAAAGACATCGCTGATTTTATGAAACAAGGTGCGGCTGCCGTACAGATGGCGACCCGTTTCATCGCAACCTTTGAATGCGATGCGCATGAAAAATTCAAACAAGTTTTCCTGACCACAAAACAGGAAGACATCGAATTCGTCATCAGTCCTTCCGGTTATCCGGGCAGGGCCATCGTCAATGATTTCGTACGACGCATGAGAGAAGGACGTATCGCGCCGATCCACTGCGTAAACTGTCTGAGACCCTGTAATCCTCCGACCACCCCATACTGTATCACCGAAGCCCTGATCAACTCGGTTTCCGGTGATCCGGACCATGGATTGGTGTTTACCGGCGCCAATGGATACCGCATCGATAAGATCGTTCACGTCTCGCAACTCATTGAAGAACTGATGAGCGAGATGAAGGCGGTGACCGTATGAAGATCGCGTATCTGTTTGTCGGTCAAGGATCTCAGAAAGTTGGGATGGGAAAGGAAGTCTATGACCGTTATGCCTCCTCAAAAGCTCTCTTTGATTCTGCCAAGACCGATTTCGATCTGATCGAAACCTCCTTTAACGGACCCGAAGAGGTCCTCAACAATACCGCGTATACCCAAGTCTGTTTATTGGTCACTTCCTTGGCCATCGCGGCGGCTTTGGATGAGGAAGGGATCAAAGCCCAAGGCGTTGCCGGTTTGAGTCTGGGTGAATACAGTGCCTTGACGTACGCGAAAGCCTTGAGTTTAGAAAAAGCCTTGCCTTTGGTCAGAACACGAGGACAAATCATGGCCTCTGCTTTACCGCAAGGCACCAGTTCCATGAGCGCCGTGCTTTCGGATCAACTGGACCTCATCTTGGAAACCTTAAAAGAAAACAAGCAAGGCATCGTTGAGATCGCCAATTATAATTCGCCGTCTCAGTTTGTGCTCAGCGGAGAGATCACCGCGTTAAGAAACGTGGAAGCTTCACTGAAAGAAAAAGGGGTGACCCGCATTATTCCCCTGAAAGTCTCGGGCGCGTTTCACTCAAGCCTGCTCAATGAGGCATCGACCCAATTGAAAGACCATCTGATCAGCGCGAATCTGAAAGTACCGGTCTTACCGGTCTACTTCAATGTGAGCGGAAAACAGGAATCAGACCTTGTAGATGCCTTGACCAAACAGATCTGTCACAGCGTCCAGTGGGTCAAGACGATCCGATCCATGATCGAAGACGGTTATGATACCTTCATCGAGATCGGACCAGGAAAGACCTTGGCGGGTCTGGTACGCCAGATCGATCCCACAGTGAGCGTCTATTCTGCGGAAACGTTGGCATCCATCGAAAAAATCAAAGGAGAACTCATCCATGACTAGACCTGTTGCCTTGATTACCGGTGCCAGTAACGGCATCGGAAAACAATTGGCCCTCAGTTTCGCCGAAAACGGCTATGACGTCGTCATCAATTATGCCTCTTCAGAAAATTCAGCCAAAGCGGTCGCACTTCAATGCGAAGGCTTTGGGGCCAAGACCTTGGTTGTCGGCTGCGATGTCTCCAACTTCGAAGCTGTCGGACAGATGGTCAATCAGACCATCACAGCCTTCGGTAAGATCGATGTCCTGATCAACAACTCCGGGATCACCAAAGACGGACTGATCCTGCGCATGAAAGAAAGCGACTTCGATGAGGTCATCTCCGTTAACTTAAAAGGGACCTTCAATACGGTCCAGCACGTCAGTAAACACATGCTGAAAGCCAAATCAGGCCGCATCATCAACATGGCCTCGGTCATCGGGGTCTTGGGCAATGCCGGACAGGCCAATTATGCGGCCTCCAAAGGCGGCATCATCGCCTTTACCAAATCCATTGCGCGTGAATTCGCATCGCGCGGAATTACCGTCAATGCGATTGCCCCTGGCTTCATCCAAACCAAAATGACCGATGTCCTCTCTGACGAAGTGAAGACCAACATCCTAAAGCAGATTCCCTTAGCCCGATTCGGAACTCCCCAAGACATCGCGCATTGCGCTTTGTTTCTGGCCAGTGACAATGCATCGTATATCAGCGGTCAAGTCATCCATGTGGATGGCGGAATGGCCATGTGAGGTAACACCATGACAAGAAGAGTCGTCATCACCGGGATGGGCGCCGTATCGCCCATCGGAAACACTGTCAATGAACTGTGGGAAGGCATCAAAGCCGCCAAATGCGGCATTGATTTCATCACCCTGTTTGATACCACCGACTACAAAGCCAAACTGGCTGCGGAAGTCAAGAACTTGGATATGGAGTCGTATTTCACCGCAAGAGAACTCAAATTCAATGACCGATTTACCCAGTTTGCGCGGATTGCGGCCAAACAAGCCGTCGCGGATTCAGGATTAGATCCCTTGGTGCTCAATAAACTGCGTTACGGGGTCATCATCGGTTCCGGCATCGGCGGTCTGCAGTCCCTTGAAAATGCGAACAATTCGCTCAAGGAAAGAGGACCGACTCGGATCTCTCCGTTTTTTATCCCGATGACCCTGATCAATCTGGCTGCCGGACAGGTTGCCATCGATAGTCAGGCTCAAGGCCACTGCAGTGCCATCGTCACCGCTTGTGCAGCCGGTACCAATGCGATCGGTGAAGCTTTCCATAAGATCCGTGACGGATATCAGGATGTCATGCTGGCAGGCGGCTCAGAAGCCGCCATTACGCCTTTGGGCATTGCCGGTTTCATGGTCATGCGTGCCTTGCATGAAGGACAGGATCCGCAACACGCTTCGATTCCCTTTGACGTCAACCGTTCCGGTTTCGTCATGGGCGAAGGGGCCGCCGTTTTGGTGCTTGAAGAACTGAGCCATGCCTTGGCCAGAAACGCCGGGATCTACGGTGAAATGATTGGCTACGGGACCTCTTGTGATGCCAATCATATTACCGCGCCGTTGGAAGACGGATCGATGGGCGCCCATGCGATGGCCTTGGCCATTGAAGATGCCCGATTGAAGGTTACCGACATCGACTACATCAATGCCCATGGGACATCCACCCCGCTCAATGACAAGACGGAAACTTTGGCCGTTAAAAACGTCTTTAAAGAGTGCGCCTCTCAAGTTCCGGTCTCCTCCACCAAATCCTCCACAGGTCATCTGTTGGGGGCCAGCGGTGCCGTAGAAGCCGTTATTTGTGTCAAAGCCCTTCAGGACGGGATCATCCCGGCCACCATCGGTTATGTCAATCCGGATCCTTTATGCGATCTGGACATCGTTGCCAATACGCCAAGAAAAGCGGATCTCAAGGTTGCCATGAGCAATTCTTTGGGTTTTGGAGGCCATAATGCCTCCATCGTGCTTAAGAAATGGGAGGGACAATAATGCTGTATAACTCCAACCAGATCCAAGCCATCATTCCTCATCGCTATCCGTTTTTATTGGTCGATACGATCGAATCGATCACGGACAATGTCACCATCATCGGAACCAAAGCTGTCAGTGCCAACGAGATGCATTTTATGGGACACTTTCCCCAACAGCACATCATGCCGGGCGTTCTGATCATGGAAGCCCTGGCTCAGACTGGAGCTGTCTTGCTGTTGTCTCAGGAAGCCTATAAAGGGAAGATTGCCTATTTTGCCGGAATGGATAATGTGCGCTTCAAACAGCCGGTCATTCCCGGCGATCTTTTGACGCTTGAAGTAACTCTAATCAAACAGCGGGGTCCAGTCGGATTCGCCAGTGCCAAAGCCACCGTGAAAGGCGTCGTGGTCGCCAGCGGCGACCTGATCTTCAAAGTCTGGACCTGACATGAACCTGATC
>CAZLWH010000004.1:0-12498 GCA_964563265.1 uncultured Erysipelotrichaceae bacterium | reverse complement strand
TCCAATGGCTCAAATTCGCGGTGTTACTGATCCCGGTCTATTTTTCCGGCCTGAAGCAAAATGACCGCTCGTTTGATAAGCGCTGGTTTACCCTGAAAAGCTGGTGTGTCCGCTTCTTTAGTCTGATGAAAATCCCCTATGAAGTGACGCAAAAAGGGGAACCCTTACAGGAAACGGTCTATTATGTCTCCAATCATCAGGGCCAGTTTGATCCGATCCTGTTGATGGCGGCTTTGAAACGTCCGATGACCTTCATCTCGAAGGTCGAAAACCTCAGGCTTCCGGTCATCGGCAAGTGGGGCAAACTGATCGGTTTCATCACCTTCAAACGGGAAGCTTTCGAAGACAACGTCACGATGTTGAGACAAAGTGCGCGTACGTTAAAAGAAGGGCGATCGATCCTGATCTTTCCGGAAGGGACCCGATCCAGAAGCAATGAGCTGTTACCGTTTAAACCGGGTGCTTTATTACCGGCGTATCTGGCCAAAGTCAGTATCGTTCCGATCACCCAGATCCATACCCATGAGATGGATAAAGCGGGCCAATTGAAACATACCTTACAGGTCATCATCGATGCGCCGATCCCCTATGAAACGTACAAGAGTACGCCTTATGCAGCCATGGCCATCCAGATCCATGACCAGATTCAATCCAACATTAAAAACGCACTGACTTGATCAGTGCGTTTGTTTTATAGGGCATCTTCTTTAAGATGAAAGATCTTAGGTTCACTCAATGGTTTCGTTCCCGCGATGACACAGGTATATGCATCATAGACATCCACGATTTTGAAATGGGTCTCTTTGGGGATCGGTTTATACAGATACTCCTTATCGTTATAAAGCTTGATGGCAGCTTCCCGCTTGCACCAATCGATCAAGGGGTAATCAACATCCAGTTTCAATCGTTCGATCAGGTCCGGATTAAGGGGTTTATCGTTTTCGATGTCGATCCCGATGTCTTGATCCGCGATGACGATGACCATGACTTTGTCACTGTGAGAAACGCTCAGGAAGTAATTGGAATCGATGAAAGACGGTTTACCTTGATCATAAACCAGTTTATCTTCAAGTTCGATCAGTTCGCACAGCCGTCTGACAACGAGCTCAGAACTGCCGTTGGACCATCGACCGTGCTGTTTCAGCAATACGTAGAGGTGCATCCTGGCCTGTCCTTTCTGTCATGATGAACGATTAAGAAATCCTTAGCACTTGCATTCAAAGACATCCGTCTGTTGAGGCAAAGTGCCTTGTACAAACGCATGGATGGCGTCAGGGACCGATAAGTCGTTGAAGCCATATAAGGCAATACCGGCGTCAACCAAACGGTCAACAGCTCCGGATCCGATCCCGTTACAGATCAAGGCACTGACACCGAGTGCTTTGAGGAAACCGGGTCTGGCCTGATGGGACTGCACATCATCGAAGAGATCCTGAGTTGAGACGATCTTTCCATCCTCGATGGTAAGTATTTTAAAATCATTGGCTTGTCCGAAATGGAAGGCCGGGGCGTTGTTGATCAATGCGACCGCAAGTTTCATTCGTAGTCTCCTTGGTTGTGTGAATATTTTACCACAGACGCAAGAAAAAGACGCCTGTGGCGTCTTATCGGATGTTAAATTCAGTGGCGATGCCTTCGGTGGAGTTTGGTCCGACCCATAAGGCGAAAGCGCCGGCTTCGATCAGAAATTCCATATCCGCATCATAATAACCAAATTGGGACGCTGGGATACTAAAACTTACGGTTCTCTTCTCATGTGCTTTCAAGCTGATCTTCTCAAAAGCACACAGTTCTTTGACCGGACGGGTGACTTTCGCACTCAGATCTCGATAATAGACCTGAATGATTTCCTGTCCGTCGATCTCAGAATCATTGGTGATGTCAATACTGACTTCCAGGGACTCTTTCTTACCGATCACGGCTTCCTTCAAGTCCAAATGAGCATAGACGAACTGACTGTAACTTAGCCCAAAACCAAAAGGGAAGAGTGGGGTTTCATCGCAGTCGACATAACGTCTCAGACCGGGTCTGCCGGTATTTTTATGGTTGTAGTAAAGCGGGATCTGACCCACGGTCTTTGGGAAAGTGGTGACCAGTTTTCCGCTGGGGTTATTTTCTCCCAGTAGGGTCTCGGTGATGGCTGTACCGCTGCTTAGGCCTAGATGCCAAACGGCCAGTAAGGCATCTGACGCTTCGAGTGTTTCGGGGATCGTCATCGGTCTTCCGTTAAACAACAAGGTTACAATCGGTTTATTCAGTGCTTTCATTGCCCTTAAGAGTTCCAATTGGGCTCCCGGCAGATCCAGAAAAGCGCGGCTGTTGTTTTCACCACTCATGTCATGGCGTTCACCCAAGGTCAGGATGATGATATCACCGTCGTTGGCGACGATGATGGCCTCATCAATCGACTTCTTACTGGGGTCAACGCTATCGCAGCCTTGCAAATGGATGAAATCCAATCCGATCTTTTCGAAAGCGTCTTTGACGGTCACGGTATTTCTATAATCACCTTCAGCGCCCCAACACCCGATCGGAGTGTGAGGATCATCTCCGAAAGGTCCGATCAAAGCCAGTTTCTTGGATCGATTCAGAGGAAGGACAGCATTGTTTTTGAGTAAGACGATGGATTCTCTGGCCATCTTGAGGGTCAAGTCTTTCGTTTCTTGATTCAGGATGACTTTGTCTCGTAAAGAAGGATCTGTATAGGGGTGCTCAAAGAGACCCAAATCATATTTGACTTTCAGGATGCGCATGACCGAATCATCGATCAACCGTTCAAGCTGAGGATTCACCTTGACCAGTTCCTTCAGATGATCCAGATAGACCCCTGAATGCATATCCATATCGACACCGCCCACCAAACCGGCCAATGCGGCAGCTTTGCGGTCATTGGCGATCCCGTGTCCGATGACTTCCTCAACCGATTCCCAGTCACTGACAACAAAACCATCAAAACGCCACTGATTCTTTAAGATCTCGCGCAGTGTAAAGTCGTTGGCAGAAGCAGGAACAGAGAGGATATCATTGAATGAACTCATGAAGGTCATGACACCTTCGTCCACTGTGGCTTTAAACGGCGGCAGGTAGGTGGTCCTCAAGACGTGTTCAGACATGTCGACGGTATTGTAGTCACGTCCGCCTTCAGCCCCGCCATACGCCACATAGTGTTTCGTACAGGCCGCTGCGATCGGATAACCGTCTTCGCCTTTGGATTGGAACCCTCTGACCCGTGCTTTGGCAATCCGTGCTCCAAGATAGGGGTCTTCACCGGCGCCTTCCGCAATACGGCCCCATCGCGGGTCACGGGCAATGTCGACCATCGGGGCAAAGTTCCATCGGATCCCGTCGGTTGCCGCTTCGATCATGGCATGACGGGCTGTTGCTTCCATCAGATCCAGATTCCATGAACAGGCTTCCGCCAAGGGAATGGGAAAAGTCGAAACATAGCCGTGGATGACATCACTGCCAATCAACAAAGGAATCTTAAGTCTGGATTCTTCCATCGCGATGCGCTGGATCTCATTGACCAAGCTGACATTGCGGCTGTTGAGGAAAGATCCGACCAAGCCTTGTCTGATCAGTTCTTTCTCTTTGGCTTTGATGCGTCCAAACTGGACCGTCTGGCCTATTTTTTCATCAAGGGTCATCCTTGACAGTAAGTTCTTTGCTTTTTGGGTTGAAGTGGTCATTTCGGCTCCGATTGTATGAAACGATTCATATCTATCAATATGATGTTGCTTTTTAGGCAAAATGTCAATAATAAACAATAAAAAGTGCGTGTAACCCTTTACATACCTCAAATCATGTTGTATCCTAGGGTTGTAAGTAGGCATGAAGATGTTGAATAATCAACGAAGTATGAAACGATACATACGGAGACGCGATGATCCAAATCAAGGATAAAAAGTTCATCATTCATCAAAAACCTACTTTTTTATATGGCGGGGAACTGCATTACTTCCGTGTGCCCAAAAGCGAGTGGAAAGACAGGCTGAATAAGATGAAGGAAGCGGGCCTCAACATGGTCTCGACCTACATTCCCTGGCAGATCCATGAAAAGACGGAAGGCGATATCGATCTGAATGGACGGCTTTGGCCGGAAAACGATCTCGCATCGTTTATGGCGCTTGTCAAGGATTCCGGAATGCTGTGTCTGGTTCGTCCGGGACCCTATATCATGAGCGAACTCACCACTGACGGGATTCCGCTTTGGCTGATTGAAAACCATCCGGAAGCGTTAGCTCAAACTCAAGGCGGCTCATCTCATCATACCCGAATTTTCTCGTACATGCATCCCATCTATCTTGATCGTGTCGAAAAATGGTACAAGGCCGTCTTTGAGATCCTTACCCCATACCAAATCAAACAGGGTGGCCCGATCATCATGATGCAGCTTGACAATGAAGTCGGGATATTTCAGTGGATCGTGAACCAAGGCGATTATTCTCAATTGACTTTATCGTATTTCATCGACTATATCCAACAAAAATATGTCACAATCGCTGCGGCCAATGCCCAGCTCCATACAGAGATGACCCAGTGGGAAGACCTTCTTCCATTGATCAAAAAACTGGATCATGCGTATGCCTTGTCCTTGCATCATGAGTATGGCTTATTCAACCGTCAGTTTTTTAAACGTTATCTTGCTGTGCTGAATGACATGGCGCTTGATTTTGGGATGGATGTCCCGATTGTGGTCAATGTTCACGGTTTCGATCAACATGATTACGCCAAACGCGGTCTACGGTATCCGATCGGGTTATCTCAACTTAAAGATACGATGGAGATCAGCGGATCGATCTTGGCCGGAGATTACTATATCGGCAATCTGGTCATGGACAACTTTACTGACATCATTATGGCCGATGCCTTGACCGCTTCGCTTCAAAATCCGAATCAGCCTTTGTTTTCTGCCGAATTCCAAGGGGGATTCCAAACTGATCATCCGATCCTTCAGCCCACCAGCATCGATCTCAACTCGAGACTGTGCATTGCCGACGGGATGAACGGGATCAACTACTATATGTTTGTCGGAGGTTTCAATTGGCATGATTCCGGGCTCTTTGGGAAGATCCATGACTGGCAGGCTCCCATCGATATGAACGGGAAACTGCGTCCCAGTTATCATGCGATCAAGAATCTGGGGTTGTCAGTCAAAGCATTAGGCGAAGACTTCCTCAACAGTAAGATCCATGTTGATGTGACCATCGGATGGGATCCGGACATCTATATGACGGAGTACTGGGTCTCCGCGACCAAAGGCATGCAGGACAAACTGAGCCAGGTCCGTGAAACAGGACTCTTCGGCTTAGGCCGTCAGCTTTCCCTCAACAATATCACTTATGATGCGCTGGATCTCACCAGTCAGCCTTTGGATCCTAAACGGACCAAGACATTGATCATCGTCGCTTGTCCTTGGATGAATCCGTCGCTTCAACAGAAACTGGCTGATTATGTCCATCAAGGCGGAAATCTTATCCTGGTCAATGAAGTGCCGGCCTTTGATTTCTACGGTAAGCCCTGCAATATCTTGAGCCACGCATTGGGGCTGAAACTTAAAAGCGTACAACACTGGGACTTTGCCTCTTACGACCGTTGGGATTCAATCAACTTCATCGCCATGCATGTGTATGACCATCAGGATGGATTCTTCGAAAGCACACTCACCAAGGAAACCGCAGCTTTCATCAAACCAATCGGAAAAGGCCAAGTGCTGATGATCGGGATCCTGATGGATCATGAACGATTGTTTAAAGCGGATCTTTGGGCGTCACTGTTGTCGAAACTGGACGTAGTTTCAAAATATGACACCGACGACCGGGTCTCTCTCAGTGAACGCAGATCCGAAAAGAGTGTGTATCTGAGTGCGCTGAATCTCGATGAGATCAGAAAAACACTGACCATAACGCGTCTTGGGAAATCATTGTTTGACGGTCATCCCTTGATCCTGCAGAGCCGTCAAGGCGTCATCCTGCCGCTGGATATTGAACTGGCAAACGGCGTTATCCTGGAGTACAGTACCGCTGAACTTTGCGAAAATTCAGGGAATCACTTACGCTTTACGGTCACTGCCAAAGATTGCTGGATCAAATTCCGCAATGTGACAGCATTGAGCGTTTCTCATCCGCATGAATTGATCAAAACTGAACATACGATCACGGTTCATCTGACGAAACAGGATGAACAGATCGTCGACATTACCTTAGGAGAATCCCAATGAAATCTTTCACCAACAAATACGGTCATTTTAGCCCAGACGGCAGGGAGTACATCATCACCAATCCTGCCACACCGCGCCCTTGGGGCAATGTCATCTCCAATGGAGATTTTGGGATGATGATCTCCCAAAACGGATCTGGATACTGCTGGAGAGGCAATGCGGGACAAAACCGCATCACCCGCTCTTTCCAGGACCTGATCAAAGACAATTGGGGCCAGTACTTCTACATCAGAGATCTTGAAACCAAGAAATACTGGTCTGCGGCATTGAAACCGGTCATGACCAAATCAACCGTCTATGAAGTGGCCCACGGGATGGGCTATTCCAGATTTACCCGTGAGATCAACGGGATCCTTTCCGAAATGACCGTCTACGTCACCGAAAAAGATCCGATCCAGATCAACACGATCACCCTTACCAATAAGACCGATAAACTCAAACATCTCGATCTGAGTTCCTATGCGGAATGGTCACTGGGCTTTGCGCCCGATGAACACCGCGAGTTTCATAAGCTGTTCATTCAGACCGATCTTGATCTTGTCCATCATGCGGTCACCGCCAGAAAATGCCTTTGGGGCTTTGGCGATGAGAAGGGTCGACACAACAACGTTTCCTGGCCTTATACGGCCTGGATGGCCTCAAGTGAACCGTTGAAGTCGTATGACTGTGATAAAGAAAGCTTCATCGGGATGTATCGCAATGATGATAAACCAATAGCGATGGAACAAGCCCTGTTGGGCCAACGGATCGGTCGCTTCGGCGATGCGATTGCCGCCTTACAGTGTGAAGTCACTCTGAAACCCAATGAATCCAAGACGGTCGTGTTCACTTTAGGGATTGCGGAAGATGACAAAGAAAACCATCTCGATATGATCAAAACATATACCAATGTCCATGGCGCTAAAGCAGCCTTGGATAAGGTCCATCTGTTTTGGAAGAGATTTCTGGATACCGAAGTCGTTGAGACTCCTGATGATGCCTTGAATCTGATGACCAACATCTGGTTGAAGTATCAATCGATCTCCTGCCGTTTGTGGGGGAAATCGGCTTTCTATCAAGTGTCAGCCGGATACGGCTATCGCGATCAACTTCAGGATTCCCAGATCTTTCTGATTTCTGAACCGGAATATGCAAAGACGCAGCTCATGATGCATGCGGAAAAGCAATTCATCGAAGGGGATGTCGAACACTGGTGGTTCACCATCAAAGGATGGGGACCACGAGGCAACTGTTCAGATGATCTCTTGTGGCTGCCGTTTATCCTGGATTCCTATCTGAAAGAAACCGGTGATCTCACGATCCTGGATGTCAAGGCACCGTATATCAACGGACCTGAAGAAACGCTGTATCAGCATTGTAAACGGGCCATCGAAAAAGTGTTTACCCGTTTCTCTCCGCGCGGGATTCCGCTGATGGGAGACCATGACTGGAATGACGGACTCAGTGCCGTAGGAACAGACATGAAAGGCGAAAGCTTCTGGGTCGCCGAATTCCTGTATATGATCCTGGAAAACTTTATCCCGCTCTCCATCCAAAGAAACGATTCAGCTTTTGCGGAGAAATGTCAGGATGTGCATCAGAACCTCAAGATCGCCATGAATGAATTCGGATGGGACGGACACTGGTTCTTACAGGCCACCACCGATGACGGATTGTTGTTGGGATCTCATACCAACGAAGAAGGGAAGATCTTCCTGATGCCCAACAGTTGGGCCGTCATCTCAGGGATCACCGATCCCAAACGCAGTGCCACTGCCATGAGAAACGTCAGTACGTACCTGTTGAAAGATTACGGGACCTTATTGAACTATCCTGCCTTCACCAAACCGCGCACCGATATTGGATATGTGACCAGGTATGCACCCGGACTTCGGGAAAACGGCGGGGTTTACACTCATGCGGCCACCTGGTCGATCTGGGCTTACAACCTTGTCAATCAGCCTGAAAAAGCCTATGAAGCCTATCGCAAGATCTGCCCGCCCAATCGCAGCAGTGACATCGATACCTACAAAGCCGAACCTTACGTGACCCCCGGCAACATCGACGGTCCGCTCTCCGAATACTACGGAAGAGGGGGCTGGACCTGGTATACCGGCAGTTCACAATGGCTCCATCGGGTCGCGACCCATTGGATCTTAGGAGTCAGACCAGAAATGGATGGATTGCGCATTGAACCATCGATCCCCAAAAAGTGGGATTCATACAAGGTCAGACGCCAGTTCCGCAATGCCATCTACGACATTACCGTGAAGAACCCCAATCATAAAAACAGCGGGGTCACCACGATCACTGTCGACGGCAAGCCCTTTGAAGGGACCTTGCTTCCAGTCTTCGCGGATCATAAAACGCATACGATTGTGGTTGAATTATAGGCGACAACAGAGCGTGCTCTGTTAAGCATAAAACGAAATTTCAAGGAGGAAATGAACACATGAAATTTTTCGTCAAGATGGTGGCTATTGCCTTAATGTTTGCAGGACTTACGGCATGTGCTGAAAAGAGAGTAGAAGTTACGATTCGTTACGCCAACTGGAATGTTGGATCTGAAGAAGAAAACAACATCCAGCGTCAATTGGTTGCGGCTTATGTCGCTGCCAATCCGAACGTTACCGTTGAATTTGTCGATATGTCCGGTATGGGCTGGGATGACAAACTGACGGCTTTGGCTGCTGCCGGGGAACTCCCTGACGTCTTTATGGCCAATAATGTTGCCAATTATGTCAAAAACGGCTGGCTTGCTGATTTGAGCGGCCGCGTCAAAGGCGACAAAGACTGGGGTAAAGTATCCGATGCTTTGAAAAACATGTTTACCTATGACAAACTGGTTTATGGGCTTCCTGCAGCTCAGTTCATCATGGGTTACTGGGTAAACAAAGACTTGTATGATGATGCGAATCTCGATGTTCCTGAATACGGGATCTCTGTTGCGGATTGGGAAAAGGCCGTTAAGGACCTCCATGATGTTGACAATGGGATCATGGGCTTAGATGAACAAGAATTCGTCGCCGGTTGGTATGCGAATAGTGTCGATTCCAAATACAAATGGTTCAGCTTCGACGGAACGCATATGAACTATAATTCCAGTGCCTTCAAGAGCGGCGTTGCCAAAGCCATCGCTTTGAAACCGTATACTTGGCAAGGTTTAACACCTGAACAACAAGGCGTTGTCGGCGGACCTTGGGAATTTGCGGCCAAAGGCAAATATGGGATGAGATGGGGTGCTTCTTGGGATTACAGCTATTTCGCTTCCACAGCGACCTTTGATTTCGATTTCATCGGTATCCCGGGCGGAACCCAAGCCTTGGTTGCTGACGTCATCGTTGTTTCCAAAGACACCGTCAGTATTTCTGAATCGTATCGTTTTGCCAAATGGATGACCTTCTCTACCGCTGCTTATGCCAAAGAAGTTGAATTGGTTAAAGCTGCCGGTACAGGCGCTCCGAAGTTGCCGGTTGCGATCGATGACGCTTCTTTGAATCTTTATAAAGAATTCATCGCCAACAAACCTGGTATCTTGGCTGCTTTGAACAACTTGGATAACTCTTTGGTCGAATCTTTGGCCAAAGCCATCCCGGGTTATGTTGAAGCGCGTTGGACTGCCAAACCTGGTATCGCTTATGGTGATCGTGCGGATGCTTCCATCGGGGATGTCCTGTATGATGCCATCAACGGCACCGTCGCTTTGTCCGATTACTCTGCTCAACTTGAAACGTTTGCCAATAAAACATTGGATGACGCTAAAGCTGCTTTAGGATTAGAATAAACCACGACCTGGAAGGGGGCATCGTTTCAGATGCCCCCAACCTCTTTAACACCATGAAATCACTCCGTCGCATATGCATCTTCAGCATCCTGATCATCACCATCTTGTTTTCACAAGCTTTTAACGTTTTCGCAGAATCTTTGATTGAATCCAAGTATTCTGAAATATTAAAAGAATGGGAGAACTTTCCCGATGAGTCTGATCAGACTTATTTTCAACGTTATGGGGCAAACCTCTATCAGCTGCCTTTGGTGACGGATGAGATCAGTGCCGACTATGGGAAAGACGCGGTCCTATTGACGCCTAAAACGCACGCGGTCTTCAGTATCGACATCCCCAAAGACGGGTATTATACGATCACCTTTGATTATGCGAATACTGTCACCAAGATCAACCCGCCTGAGATCGGGCTCAAGATCGATGGAAAATACCCGTTTTATGAACTAAGACGCATTGTCTTTCCACACACTTTCTTTGATACGACCCTCAACTTTGGTCTTGACCGTTACGGCAATGACACGTATATCCCGCTGGAAAACAGAAGCACCTGGGGCATCAATGAGCTCAGAGATCCCAATTTCAGTGAACCCTATCCGTTTAAGATCTACCTGACAGCAGGATCTCATGTCTTTGATTTGGAAGGCTCTGTCAGTGCTTTGTATCTGGGAGACATGGTCATCAAAGGCATCGAACCTTACCCCACGTATGCGCAATACCGCCAAGCCTATTCCACGCTTTCCAATAAGGTGAATCTGACGCTTGAGGCTGAACATCCCATTTCCAGAAACAGCACCTCCGTGATTACGGCTGCCGACAGAAACATCAACGTGACGCCGTATGACAGTTACCGTTTACTGCAAAACATCATCGGCGGATCGACTTGGAGCAAAAGCGGTTCCGCTGTGTCCTATGCGATCACTGTGCCCAGTTCAGGTCTTTATCAGCTCAGTTTCTTCGCGCTACAAAACGGAAAATCCAACTATACCGTCTATCGCAAGATCAAGATCAACGGAATAGTTCCTTTTGAGGAGGCCAATGCGTTTCCGTTTAAGTACTCGCAGAGCTACCGTGATGTGATCTTTGCGGATCCCAGCGGTCAGCCTTATCAGTTCTATCTGCATGAAGGCACCAATACGATCACCATCGAGTCGACCGTATCTCCCTATAACGACGCGATCCAAAAAATAGACAGTATCCTCAAAGAAATCAATTCCTTATCGCTTGAAATCAAGAAACTGGTGGGTAGCCAGGACAATCCGTATAAAGAATGGAACATTACCGAATATATCCCTGACCTTCAGGAAAGACTGGAAGCAATGGCAGACAGTCTTGAAATTGATCTTGAGGTCATCGTCAATGATTTGGGATCCAAGGGTTCCGCCGAAGCTTTGTCTTACAGAATGGCCATCGAAAATCTGCGGTTCTTGGCCAAAACACCCAATAAGATCCCCAATCGGATGAACCGCTTCTCAGTGGGGACCGGATCTGTCTCTCAGCTTTTGGGAACGGTCATGCCTTTACTGCAGGAATCGCCTTTGGCCATCGATAAGTTCACGGTCTACAGTCCAGATCAAAAGGTGGTTACCCAAAAGGCCAATCTGTGGGATTCGATCCTGGAAAACATCAAACAATTCATCCATTCCTTTACCGATGATCCGTATCAAAGCATCGGGGCAAGCCCTGATGAGATCGAAGTCTGGGTCAACCGCCCGAGACAATATGTCGATTTGTTGCAGTCGATGGTCGATGAGACCTTTACGCCATCCACCGGCATCAAAATCAAATTCTCGATCATGCCCAACGAAAGTAAGCTGGTTTTGGCCAATGCGGCCAACATCCAACCGGACATCGCATTGGGCGTCAGTACCGACAAACCGTATGAACTGGCCATCCGCGGGGCCTTGTATGATCTTCGCAGTTTCGATGATTTCGATGCGTTCATCGATATTTATTCACCGGGAGCCTTGCTTTACTTCATCATCAATGACTCGGTGTATGCGATTCCTGAGACCCAGGATTTTTGGGTCATCTTCTATCGCAAAGACATCTTATCCGCGTTGAATATTCCAGTGCCGGATACCTGGGATGACGTTTTGGAGATCTTGCCTGAGTTACAACGTTACGGCATGAACTACAATACGCCTTTGAGTTCCGGAAGCGGCATGAAGGGCTTCTTAGCAACCGCACCGTATCTGTATAACCAAGGGGCAACCTTATACAGCCCTGACGGTTTTACCACCGCCATCGGCTCTGAAGCCGCCATCAAAGGCATCCGTTTCATGGCAGAAAGTTTTACCATCTATGGGATGCCTTTAACGACCTCCAGTTTCTATAACTCTTTCAGATACGGTGAGATCCCGGTAGGGATCAGTAATCTGGAAACCTACATCAAACTGTTGTCGGCAGCGCCTGAAATCGCCGGACAATGGGATATTTCCTTGTATCCGGCAACGGTCGTCGATGGGGTCAAGACCCGTTTTGCGACAGGATCGGCCCAAACCAGCATCATGTTTAA
>CAZLWH010000003.1:1263-34787 GCA_964563265.1 uncultured Erysipelotrichaceae bacterium | reverse complement strand
ATGAGGTTTTGTGATCATTTTTTCCACCAGTTCATTATACATCGTTGGTTCTGAAAGTGAAAGATTTGTGAAAGAGGCAGACTCATCATGAAATATTAGATGACGTGTTCAGCACGCTTAAGCGCGGCTCGTGATGGCTTTGATCGCCTTGATCAGGCTCATCTTATTTCCGTAAGACAAGGATCCGAATCGATAGATCCGAATCGAGAAGATGGCCAAGAACCAGGTGGTCACCGCCATCAGCGCCAAGGAAATCGACAATTCAATCACCGAGACTTCGGTCAGGAAATACCGGATCGGCATACTGAGGATGGCCGTAAACGGGAAATAAGACGCGATCTTGATCATCAGACTGTTGGGCATGTTCAAGCCTAAGGAACCCATCAGATAGGCCACCATAAACAGGATCGTAATGATCGAGACAGAGCTTCCGACATCTTCAAGTTTGGACACCAAAGAACCCAAGGAAGCATACACAAACAGATACATCAGATAACCCAAAGCGGTAAAGATCAAAAAGACAACGATGGCATCCCACGATAAGGATCCAAACAGCATCTCATTGACCACCTCTGGAAAGTTTGGTTTATTCAGGAAATAGCCCAATAAGGCAACCCCCAGGATGAAGAAGAACTGTAAGAGTCCGGCTACCCCGTTGGCCAATACTTTACCGACGATCAAGGCATCCGGTTTGGTGGAGGTGATCAGGATCTCCATCGTGCGGTTGTCTTTCTCACGGGCCACAGAGGTCGATACCATCTGGCCATACATGATGACCAGCATATACACCGCAAACAACAGAATATAGCTGATCAGGAAACTTTGCGAGGCATCTTTGCCTAAGATCTCTTCTGCCGCAACGATCTTGAAATTGGAGGCTTCTTTGACTTTGATCGGATCGATGCCGGCCAACGCCAGATTGCGGTCGGTCTGAATGATCGTCAGGATATAATCGACCATACTGCTGGAGGCGCTGTACAGTTCTTTGTTTTTTACGATGACTTTGAAACTGGTCGAAGAGGTGATCACGAAACCGCTGTCGATCTTTCCGTCTTGGACAGCTTGTTTCAGATCAGTCTCATTCTCATAGAAGGAGACCTTGTTGCCGACAAAATAGATTAGATCCGCTTTGGTGATGTTGGCGCTCTGCAGATAAAACGCGGAGTTGTCGAGGTTGACGATGGGTGTTTCACCGTTATCGGGAGTCTTATCCTCAAACAAGGTCAACACAGTCGGGATACAGGTCGCCGCAAAAAACGACAGGGCCATGATGATCATGACCACTCTGACCGATTTACGGTTAAAGATACTGGCCAATTCAAACTTGAAGACTTTGAAGGTATTATGCATTGACTTGTCCTACCATCTTGATGAAGATGTCCTGTAAGCTGGGCTCATAAGGACCATAGCTTTCAAGATCGATGCCTTTCTGTAAACACTCCATAATGAAACTGTTTTTTGTTTTTTGATTCAATAACTCAATGATCAACGCATGATCGATGACTTCGACCGTGATGTCGCTGATCGTGTCAGAGAGCTGTTTTTGAAGCACTGAAGGATCTTCATTGATCGAAGTCACTTTCAAACGGGCATTGCCCAGCTTGGTCTTGATTTCTTTGAGGTTGCCGCTCAGGATGAAACGGCCCTGATCGATCAGGGTGATCTCATCACAGAAGGCTTCCACATAGCCCATCTGATGGCTTGAGAAAATAACGAGTTTGCCTTTCTCAATGGATTCTTTGATGACGTCTTCCAAAACGATTGAGTTGACCGGATCCAATCCGCTGAAGGGTTCATCCAGGATGATGATGTCGGGATCATTCAGTAAAGCCTGGGCGATCTGGACTTTCTGCTGGTTGCCTTTGGATAAGGTTTCCAGCTTCTGATTCTTAACATTGCTTAACCCGAAACGCTCAAGCAGGCTTTCGGCACTGGCTTTGGCTGAAGCAGGCGTAGCGCCTCTTAAGGTCGCAAAATAAATCAGTTGGGAAAGGATCTTTTCTTTTCCGTAAAGGCCGCGTTCTTCAGGCAGATATCCGACACGGCTGGTACTGGGATCAAACTTGACCCCATCCAACAGGAATTCACCGCTATCAGGCTGAAAGACATCCATCAAGGCACGGATGGTGGTGGTTTTACCTGCCCCGTTACGGCCTAAAAACCCCATGGCTTTACCGGAAGTGACCGTGAATGAAATGTCATGCAGGACCTGTTTTCCGGAAAAGCTTTTGTTGATATTCTTTATTTCTAGGATCATTGTTTACTCCTTATAACCAACGTTTATTATAAACCCAATCCCGAATTATTGTGATTCAGGGTGAAGAAAAACGGGGTTCAACAGGTCATAATTTCATCGTTGCACAAAAAAAGAACTAACTTCGTGAAAAAAATCGGTTAGTTCTTTATGCGTGTTATCTGACTTCTTTTTCTTTCACAGCGGGTCGCCTGTCATCCATGATGGCCTGAGCGGCACCGATGACAGAGGCCAGATTCTGAAGTTCGGAAGGAATGATGATCTTGGTGGCTTGACCGTTGGCGACTTTCTCCAAGGCTTCAAAACCTTTCAAGGTGAGATAGGCTTGGCCAGGATTGGCTTTCTTGATCATTTCAATGCCTCTGGCCTGAGCCAGATAGACTCTTTCCATGGCTTGGGCTTGACCTTCAGCTTCTGCGATCAAAGCCTGTTGTTTGGCTTCAGAACGCAAAACAACGGATTCTTTTTCCCCTTCCGCAGTCAGGATCACAGCACGTTTTTCCCCTTCAGCGGTCAAGATGACAGCGCGTCTTTCACGTTCGGCACGCATCTGTTTTTCCATGGCTTCTTGGATGTCTTTGGGAGGCAGGATGTTTTTGACTTCAACACGGCCGACCTTGATGCCCCAAGGATCGGTGGCTTCATCCAAAATGATGCGCATCTTGGAATTGATGACTTCTCTGGAGGTCAAGGTATCATCCAATTCGAGATCCCCGATGATGTTTCTTAAGGTCGTCGCAGACAGCGCTTCGATGGCTTTGATTGGATTTTGAACCCCATACGCAAACAATTTGGGATCCAGGATCTGGAAGAAGACGATCGTATCGATCATCATCGTGACGTTATCTTTGGTGATGACGGGTTGCGGCGGGAAATCATAGACTTGTTCTTTCAGCGGAACATCCAAAGCGACCCGATCGACCAATGGCAAAATCATATGCAAGCCTTTTTGTAAGGTATGCGAATACGCCCCCAGACGTTCAATGACGTAGGCATGGGACTGAGGAATGATCTTAATTGTGAGAGCCAAGACAACAACAATAAGCAGAATGAAGAAGATCGTTAAAATGAGGGTAATGGGATCCATAAATTCCTTTCTTTATTGGACTTTCTTGACCAATAACTTGGCCCCTTCCAGGGCAATGACTTCGACGGTTTCACCGGGTTCAACGGTCTTTCCGTTCACTTCACGGATGCTCCAACGGACCCCTTGAATGGTCACGGCGCCCCACGTTTCGGCAGTGACCGTTTCTGTCACGGTCACACGTTGACCGATGTAGCGGTCGGCGTTGGTGGGTTGTTGTTTGGAGGAAAGATACTTCTTTGCGATCGGACGGATCGTCAAAAATGCCAGAACGCTGACGATCAGAAAAATGAAAAGCTGGATCTCAAAGGTCAATTGAAACTGGGCTGCGATATAGGCCGCTACAGCTCCGATCGAAAACCAGATTGAGACCAGGGTTCCGACCGTAACGATCTCGATGCCTAAAGCAATCGATGATCCAAAACCATGTTGTCATAAGGTGTCCTCTACGTTTATTCTACCACAGTTGCCGAAACTGGTTCTTCAGCAGGCTTTACCGTGATGGTTTCTTTTTTATTGAGAGATCGGATGAATGGCCAATAGATCAGTGTAGAAAGGATCAGCAAGGCAAACCACAACACTGGCGCTCTCCAGTCTACGGTGCTTAAAAAAGCGCCCAGAAAGCCTGGTAAGGCCGGTGATAAGACAAAGAGCGGTTTAGAGACCCAATAGAAAGTCATGGCCAGATACGCCCCTGAAAGAGAGATGATCGAACTCAGTATAAAGGGAATCAGGAAGAAACCACTGAACGTCAGCGGTAAACCGGCGATCATCGTTTCCTGGAAATTGAAGAGCGAAGGCAGAAGACCCAGTTTGGCACTGGACCGATGGGCTTTGTTTTTGGAGAACAACAGAATGGCGATCGCCAAAGGCAAGACCCCCAGTTCAAAGAATAAGAACCCTGTCGTAAAGAGATACGGCAAGGCTTTGTCATTTTGATAGGCAAAGAGGTTTTCCGCATTGAAGACGACCATCATCGGCAAGAGGCTCAGCATGATCAGACTGTTTCCGTTGAATCCGGCAAACCACAACAGCTTGCTTAGGACGATGACCAACAAGACATACCATAGGGTATTACTGCTGGACAACATCGGGGTCAGCGCATTGAATAAAAGATCCGGCAGCAAAATACCGTTGAGCTGCAAGGCATAGCGTAAGGCTAAAGCAGCAATAATGATCAACAAGGTCGATAAGGTCGCTTCGATTGGTTGAGCCAAACGTTCCTGAATTTCTGTTTTGGGCTTAAACTTCCCGCGCAGATACATCGTGAAACGATTGAATTCGACGACGAAGATGCCTAAGGCAAACGCCACAAAGACCCCGGAATAGCCCAGATGATCCAGATTCAGAGTGAGTCCCTGATCACCCAAGGTATAGCCGACCGACAGGACCAGATATGCGATCAATCCGGAAAGCAAAGGATGAAACGGATTGAGCCGATAATGATGGCTCAGGGTCATGATAAAAGCAACCAAGGTATACAGACCGATCAGACCCAAGGTCAACAAGATCCCCAGTTTGAGCAATCCTTCGTTGGCACTTGCGAAACTGACCCAGTTTTGGGTAAAAGAAACATCGGTCAGATGGGTCAGCGGCGGATTCTGAATGATCATCAGGATTCCGGCGATAAAACTGACCCCGATCACAGAAACCATGGA
The DNA here is from genome assembly GCA_964563265.1 of uncultured Erysipelotrichaceae bacterium. Taxonomy (GTDB): domain Bacteria; phylum Bacillota_I; class Bacilli_A; order Erysipelotrichales; family Erysipelotrichaceae; genus UBA2212. Next base: position 29,791 of record CAZLWH010000003.1, on the reverse strand, counting down.
TTTCTGTAAGGCTTGGACATAATGATGGGTCGAAATGAATTTAAGGATTTTTTGTGTAAAGGCTTTCATAGGACTTATTATACCAAATGACATCGCTGAAGTCCTTATAAAATAAGGATTTATCATCGATTTCATGAAAGGGTTGGCGTCGATAGAAAAGAACCATTGTGCTATAATACAGACAGAAAGACTGGGATCCTTTGAATGAACAAAAGCATCAGGGCCATCATCGTCATCCTGATCATCGTCATCGTGTTGGGTGCCGGGTCTTTTATTGTGCTTCAATTCTATAATCCCTTCAAGAAATACCCTTCCGAAAGCACCGAAAGCAAGTCGTATACGATCGATGAGATTCTTATGCCCTCGTGTCCGCAGACTCAGACCTTGGAAAAAAACGGGATCATCATCGACTATACCCATAACGCTGACGGTTATGTCTGCGTCAAAGGACCAACTGACGGGATCACCAAGAAAGTCCAGGTCATCCAAGGCGAAGCGACATATACCTATTCCGTCTTTGACGGACAGTTTACCATCCTCCCGTTGATGAACGGCTCAGGAACCTATACGATTCGAACTTTAAAACAAAAATCAGGCGACAGTTACAGTGTAACGGCTTCTGTCGAGATTACGGCCACATTGACCGATGAGCTCAGCATTTATCTGTATCCCAATCAGATCGTGGATTACGATAAAGAAACCTTGGCCGTTTTGAAATCCTTCGAACTGACCCAAAACGATAAGAGCGAATTGGCCCGCGTCCATTCGATCTATCAATGGATCGTGACCAACATCGACTATGATTATGACAAGGTCGATGAGGCCTTGAAAACCTTCATGATTCCGGATCTTGATGACGCCTTTACGAAAAAGAAAGGCATCTGTTTCGATTATGCCTCACTGATGACGGCCATGCTTCGGGTCCAGCATATCCCGACCCGGGTCGTGACCGGATATACCGATCCTGGTTATCATGCCTGGATCGAAGCCTACATCGATGGGGTCGGCTGGATCAATCCGTCGATCTATTTTAAAAAAGAAACCTGGAAACGCCTCGATCCGACCTTTGACGCCCAAGGACCTTACTTAGGCAAATATCAGTCCAAACTCTACTATTGAAAGGAGACCGTATGAAAAAGAATGTGTTCTATGATGATGAAACGCTGAGTCTCTTTAATACCCAGATCGCCCTGATCTATGAATCGGGGATGGATCTTCGTGAGGGCTTGCGCTTTCTGGAGACCTCCGACAGGATCGATCTGGACTCCCTGAAAAACAACCTGCGCGAAACCGGCAAACTTTCCTTGGCCATGGAAAAAGACGGGCACTTCCCCAAAGAAGCCCTGATGGCCATCAAAGCTGCCGAAACCATCGGACAGGAAGCTGCGGTAGCGACCCATCTGGCCACTTACTATCAGCGCCAATCCGAAACCAAATCCTTTTTGAAAGAGATCTTGGTCATGCCGATGATGCTGATCACGATCTTGGTCTTGGTCATGGCCGTATTGACCTATGTCGTCATCCCGGTCTTCCAGGACGTGTATGCCAGTTTGGGCGGATCCTTGGATGAATGGATCCAAATCTTACTCTTGGCTTCCAAAGGCATCGTCTTGATCGCCGTTGCTTTGTTGGCCCTGATGATGGTATGGGTCATCGTGACCGTGCTCAAAGGCAAACTCTCCAGGGTCCCTGTCGATTTGAGCGATAAAGTCCTCAGACTGTTTCCTTCCCGCAAATACAAAGCGGATCTGGCCCGTTTTACCTTCATCAGTACCTTGGTCCTGCGAGCCGGCATCAACCAGAATGAAGCCATGACCTTGGCCTTGGCTCAAGTCAGTAACGGTCTGCTTAAAACCAAACTCGATGAGAAAGTCAAGACCCTGAGTTCCTCACAAGGCCTCTATGACTTGTTGATGGCGACCGAGATCTATCCGCCTTTACTACAAAATACCCTGACCATTGCCTATAAGACCGGCAAGACCGATGAAGTTATGGAACACATCTCCAAGAAAACCAGAGAAGATTCTGAAAACAGTCTGATGGCCTTATTGAACCGGATCGAACCGATCCTGATCTTGACCTTGAGCGGTTTTGTGGCTTTGGTGTTGTTTTCTTTGATCATCCCGCTGATCGGGATCATGAGTTCTTTGGGATAATATGAAACTCTTGCGCTGGGCACTGATCCCTGTCTTGGTTTTGGGTCTCTTCTTTTTCTCGACGATGATCCAAACCAAAACGGAAGAAGAACGAAGAATCCAAGTTGAAAATGCCATCCAGCGGGCTTTAAACCTGTGCTATGCCCAGGAAGGTTTTTATCCGGCCAAACTGGATTATCTGATTGACAACTACGGGGTCCAAATCGATCCTGAGACTTACTTTGTTTACTATAAGACGATCGGCGCCAACATCCGTCCGGATGTGACGGTGTATTCGAGGCATCCATGATGAAAAAATCACCGTTTCAAAATCTCGTGATCTTAACGATGATCACCCTGTATGTCGTCGGGTCGGGTTATGTGGTGCTTTATGGTGCCCAATTCTACACAAAGATGGTGAAAGAAAGCGAACAGAGCTTGTTAACGCACAGTGCCCTGCTGTATTTCAATAACTGCATCAAAGAACACGACGGACAAGATCAGATCACTTTGATTAGTGACAACGGGATCACAGCCTTGTGTTTCGTTCAAGAGGATTTCTATACCATGGTGTATGAATTCAGAGGTTATCTGGTCGAGCAGAGCTCAGAGACCCCTGAGATCAATCCCACAGAAAGTCAAAAAATTCTTGAACTCAGCGATTTGACCTTTACCTTTGAAGATCATGGGATCTCAATCACCTATACCGATCAAAGCGGAAAAAGCATCAATCTGAGATACACCCTGATTACGTTGGAGGCCATCCAATGAAAAACAAACAGCTCCATTTCTTCTTCCTTGAATTTATCTTGAGTCTGATCATTCTGACTGTGACCTTACTGGTGGCCTTATCGATGTTTACCAATGCGGCACAGCTGCACTCACAGACTCAAGCCGTCCGCAAACTGTCAGCGGAGATGGTCATGACGGCAGAGACTTTGCGCAATCCGACCACACAGTGGCCTTATGAAGGTGTACGTCAGACGGTGACCACGACCTATGATTCCAAAGGCGAGATCTCGCAAAACGACACCTATACCCTGACGATCCACTATGATACCCGCCTGAGCCTCAATAAAGCCGAACTTATCTTAACGGATTCAAACGGAACTGTCCTGCTTAGCCTGAAAGTCAATGCGCTTTCCAGGTCCAAACCATGAGAAAAGGCTCCCTCAACAGTGTCTTTGGTCTTCCGACCATCCTGACTGTCTTGATTGTCTTAAGTGTCTTGGGTTTTTCGAGCTTATCGTTACTCAGTGCCAATGCGGAACACAAAGCACTGTTGCGCAGTGTGGATCTTATTGAAGGCAGTTATGAGGCAGAATACTTGGCCTTGGAGTATTTTGATCAGCTGACTCAGGAGTATGATATCTATTCCTTTGTCCCGATTGGCGCCAACATGACCCAAGCGATCAACGCCTTCAAGTTCGCCCATCCTGATTTCGTGTGGAGCGGCAACACCTTCACCTATTTTAAAAGCTCAGGCATCTATACGGTCACAGTCACCGTGTCTCTCAGTCTCAAACATACGACTCAGGATTTCAGTATCCTCAGTCAAACCCTCTCAGTTCAAAACGATCAGGATTATACCCAAGACGGGGATCCGATCTGGAAAGGTCCTTAATGAACATACAAGACATCATTCAAACCGCCATTGCGGAAAAAGCTTCCGACATCTTCATCGTCGCGGGGTGTCCGGTCGAAATCAAAGTCAACAACAGACTGATGCCTTTATCGAGTGATAAAGCCATGCCGTCGACGACAGAAATGCTGATCAATGAGATCTATATCCTGGCTAAACGCGACAATAAGACGATCTTGCATAGTCAAGGCGATGATGACTTCTCGTTTGCGATCGCCCATTTGGCCCGTTTCAGAGTCAATGTGTTCAGACAGCGCGGATCTTTGGCTGCGGTGCTTCGGATCGTTAAATTCGAGATCCCCAAGGCAGAAGATCTGCATATTCCCCAGGACATCCTCAATTTTGCCTTGATCCGAAAAGGTTTGGTCATCATCAGCGGCCCTGCAGGAAGCGGAAAATCATCCACGGTAGCCACCCTGATCGATACCATCAACAAGACCCGTCAAGCCCACATCGTCACGATTGAAGATCCCATCGAATTTTTACACAGCCACAACCAGTCGGTCGTTTCCCAACGGGAAATCGGTACCGATTGTGCTTCCACGACCACAGCGCTGAAGGCGGCGCTTCGCCAGGCCCCGGACGTGTTGTTTGTGGGTGAAATGCGTGATCTGGATACGATTTCCCTGGCCATTACGGCCGCAGAGACCGGACATCTCGTCTTCTCGACCCTGCATACCTTAGGGGCCGCCAATACGGTCGACCGCATCATCGATGTCTTCCCGCCCGCTCAGCAGCAACAGATCCGTGTCCAATTATCCATGGTCTTACAGGCCGTCATCTCCCAACAGCTCATCACCGACAAAGAAGGCAAGCTTATTCCTGTCTTTGAAGTCATGAATTCGACCCCGGCCGTTAAAAACCTGATCCGCGAAGGCAAAACCCATCAGCTGATGAATGCCATCTCCTCATCCGTCAATGAAGGCATGATCTCAATGGATGCGATGCTGGTCCAACTGGCCAAATCCGGAAAGATCGAAATCCAGGAAGCCCTGGATCACAGTTTCGATCCCAATCTGGTCAAGAAAAGAATCACCGAATAATCAAAAGAGCCTTGCGGCTCTTTTTACTGGTCCATTTTGCGTTTGTTTTCATACATCTTGAGATCGCTTCTCTTAAGAAGTTCATCCGGTGACTTGATGGTTGGATCGCACAACTCATAACCGATGGCCAAGGTGATGGTCAGATCCAGATCCCGGATACTGAAGGGCGTCTCAAAATTGGCCCGGATACGATCGATGACTTTTTCGATTGAAAACGAGACCGTGATTTCAGCCAGGATGACAAATTCATCCCCGCCGTATCGGAAGATCAAATCACTGGAACGCGTGCTTCGTTTAAGCCGTCTGGCGGTTTCCACCAAGACTGCGTCGCCCACCTCATGACCGTAAGTATCATTGATCGATTTGAATTTATTGAGATCGATAAATAAGATATAACGCTGCTGATCCGTGGTGATCGATTTAGCCGCAACCAGTTCCTTAAAGAGGCTGGCACGATTGCCGACACCGGTCAGATGATCCGTCAGTACTTCTGTTTCCAGGCTTTCTTTTCTTGTGGAAATGGCCGCAAAACGCACCATGACACTCACAGCGACCAGCAAGACAAACATGATGGAACACAAATACAATCCAAAATGGATCGCTGGGAAAAAGAGTTCTAAGATCGTTCCTAAAATCAGAAATAATATACCGATGATGACGGCTTTGATGCCTTCGACTTTATTTCTTAATCCGTTGAACAAAAGCCACAGCAAGTAGATGATGAAGAGAACAACGAGGCCTTCAAACCAGTAAAAGGATATTTCGAGATATTGATCCGAAGCAAAGGCTGTGAAGAGGATCATGGATACAACGATCCCGGAGAGGATTTTTTTAAGACCTTTGATCGGTTGGGCAAAATGGAAAGAGTCAATCAGTAAGGCAGCGATGGGCAGTAAGAGATACCCGCTCAGGTATTCCATCCGAACGACCATCATGAAAGAGAGGGACGGGAAAAGAACCTGGTTGAAATGCATTCCGGTCGACAAGATTCTAAAGGCAACCGATAAACTGAAGATCGACATATACAATGATCGTTTCTCACTGTCGATCGAAGACATCAGTAAAAAGAACAGGCCCAGACTCAACATGGTTGCCAACAAAAAGATTTCGACAGCCACAATGTTTGTGTAGTAGGATTGGATCGATGAGGTGGATCCGATAATGACGGGACTCCAGAATCCGCCGATCCAACGGTCATGGTTGGCGATTTCCATGATAAACACGACTTTACCTTGTTGATCGGGTCTGAATATGGCCGTCATCACCTTCATGTCGGGTTGATAACCAGCTTTGATTTCGGAAACCATTCCGTTGGTCACGACCGTTTTTCCATTGACACTGAGCCGATAGGAACTGGCTTGGTCTCTGATATAGATCCCATAGTCTTTTTGAGGATCCAAACCAGACAGTGTCAGTCGATAGCTGGCAACTCCAAACGCATACCCAGTTTCTCCTTTTTCCCAGAAGTGTTCGATTTGTACAAACCGAGTTGAAGTATCGTCATTAATTTCATCAGCAAGCTGATCAGCGAAGTATTCCCAAGATCCTTTTAAGGCATACACATCATCGGTTCTTAAATCATTAAGGGTGATCTTTCCGGATTGGGCTTGAAGCTCAATCAAGTCCGTATAAGAAACCGCTTGAAAAAGCACACTGATGACCAGCAAGGTTCCGATGAGGAAGGCGTAGACGTGCAATCGTTTCATCGATCTCCTTAAATGACGGATGTCACAGAATAGAAGAAACTTCTAAACTGAATGGAACCATACTCTCCCATTCATTAACATTGTTCAATAATGACGTTTTACTTGGCTTGAGCAGGCATGTTTGCTTACATATCTTGATCTTCTGAGTTTATTATACAAAAAAAAACAAGACGGAGGTCTTGTTTTAGTTATTTGATTGATTTGATACTTCTGATTTTCAGGAAATAAACCACGATGACACCCACGATCGCAACGGTATAAAACAGGATTCCAGTCAGGATGTTTAGAAGGATATACTTGATCAGCTGTCCCACAAACAAGGCCCCCAACAGAAACAGCCATACCAACCATTTTCCGGCTTTGTCTTTTTTGAACGCAGGAAACTGTCTCGCTCCGCCAAACAGGATGATGATGGCTAAGGAATACATTCCGATCCAGTCTTTGGCTTGGATCTGATCGATCACGGTCTGTACGATCGCCAAGACAATATATCCAATGACCAAAATCAGGAAAAGGGTGAGTAAAACGGAGCCCAATTTCTTAGGCATGACTATAACAGTTTGATCTTGGCTTTACTGCAAGCCTCATCCAACTCATCGGACCAGACCGAAGCCTGAACTTCGCCGATGTGGGCCTTCTTAAGGAAAAACATACAGAGACGGGATTGGCCGATACCGCCACCCATCGAATACGGCAATCTGCCTTCCAACAGATCTTTATGAAAGGGAAAGCTTCGGCGGTTATCCGCTTTGGCTTTGGTTAGTTGTTCATCCAAAGATTTCTCATCAACACGGATGCCCATCGAAGAGAGTTCGAAGGAACGATCCAAGATCGGGTTATATACGACGATGTCTCCGTTGAGGCTCCAGTCATCATAGTCAGGGGCCCTTCCGTCATGTTTGATGCCCGATTTTAAGAGATCGCCGATCTGCATGATGAAGACGGCTTTCTTTTCAAAACAGATCGCATCTTCGCGTTCTTTGGGGGTCTTATCAGGCCAGCGGTCTTCCAATTCCTGAGTCGAAATAAAATAGATCTCTTGAGGCAGGATCGGTTTCAGCATCGGATAGCGCTGATAGATTGCGATTTCGGTATCTTTCATGACGTCATAGATGTGCTTGACGGTGATGATCAGGGTGTCGATCGTCCGATCGGACTGGGCGATGTTTTTCTCCCAGTCCCATTGATCCACATAGATCGAATGGAGATTATCAGTTTCTTCATCGCGACGGATCGCATTCATATCGGTATAAAGACCTTCACCGATCTTGAAGCCATAACGCTTCAAGGCCATTCTTTTCCATTTGGCCAAAGAATGCACGACTTCGACCACATGATCATCGAGCGACCTGACTTCAAAAGCCACTGGTCTTTCGATACCGTTGAGGTCATCATTGAGTCCGGTATTGCGTCTGACGAACAGCGGTGCCGAAACACGGGTCAGATTCAGTTGTTTGGAGAGATCATGTTCAAAGAAATCCTTGATGAACTTGATGGCGATCTCGGTTTCCCGAATGTCCAAGGGATGATCATAGTTTTGCGGGATTTGAAGTTGAAACATAATGTACCTCCAGGGTATTGGCAATATTGTAAACTAATCCTGACATTCTGCAACTAAATCGGGAAAAACATGAGAATAAGACCAATTAGACCGCCAATACCAACCAAGGCCACGGTATCCAACTTGGTTTTGATCGATAAGACCAAGACCCCAACAAACGCAATGACAGCGACCCAATCGATCTGATTGGAGATCCAAGGCAGCTGATCATTGAAAAGCGATGCTGAGACCAAAGTAAACGCAGCCAGAAAGATCAAACCGACGATGGTCGGACGAAGCCCTTTCATGATGTTTTGAATGAAGTCCAGTTTACCGTGGCGTTCAAAGATCATGGCCAGGATGACGACCAGGATAAACGAAGGCAAGACCGAGCCGAACGTAGCGACAACACCACCAAAGATTCCGGCCACTTTGATTCCGACAAAGGTCGCAGCATTGATCATGATGGGACCCGGGGTCATCTGCGAAATCGAGGTGATGTCGACCAGTTCCAACATGGTGATCCAATGGTGCACATCCACGATATAATGCTGAATCAAAGGCATGACCGCATAGCCCCCGCCAAAAGCAGAGATCCCGATGATCAAAAACGCGATGAAGAGTTCAAGGATGCTGTTCATGCGTTCACCTTCTTATTCAAGTAAGTAAAATACAGATATCCGATCAAAGCTGCCACCAGCATGACATATCCGACGGAGATGTTGGTCCAGTAAGCCACCAGGAATGAGCCGATCATCATGACGATCGCAAAAGGCTTGTCGTGTTTCAAGACCCCTTTCATCATCGAAATTGCTGCTACGATCATGACCGCTGTTACCGCGCCGCGCATGCCTCGTAACAATGCCAAGATATAAGGATTGGTCTGAAACGCTTCATAGAAAAAAGAAACGATCGAGATGACCAGTAAGGGCGGTAATGAAGCCCCGATCATGGAGATGATGGCGCCCTTTAATCCGCGCAGACGGTGTCCCACCAACATCGAGGTGTTGATGGCCATGGCGCCGGGGATCGATTGAGCCAAGGCAATCAAGTCGATCATATCCTGTTCTTCCAGGATCTTTTTCTTATCGACAAAGTCCTTCTTGATGATCGGCATGATGACGAAACCGCCACCGAACGTGACCATATTGATCTTGAAGAAGGTCCAAAATAAATCTGTGAGTGAGATTGGTTTTTTCATACTCACTTATTATAAACCTAAGCCGATGGTTTTAAGGATAAAAAAGTTCCGCCTGAGCGGAACTTAAGTTTATTCAGAAGCTGAAACATCAGTCAATAACCCGCTGAACAGGATCAGGTTATTTTCCAGATCGACGATATAGACCTGAAACGGATGATCGATGATCATCTCATGATCATAGGTCGGCATTGAGGTTACATCGATGATGACGGTGGTAGCTGCAGCGGCTTCCGTGCCCTTTTCATCGATCTTAAGATGGGTCTTATGCAGGACCTTACTGATGAAGAGGTCTGTTTCAGAGAGCCTTGAGAAATCGGCTAGCCCTGAGATAAACGGATCCTTTAATCCCAAGGCACTTAACTTATCATTGAGGACCATGGAGCTTGCGATGTCGACTTTCGGCATGACCACGTTGACACTGGCGCTTTGTAAGGCTGCCATAACGTTTTGGAAGGCACCATCGGAATCCAGTTGAACAGGGTTGTTTTTTCCCATAACGATCAGCATGCCTGTCGTATTGCCTTCATACGGCATCAATACAGCCTGATAATCATTATTTTCCGCATATTTGAAAGATCCGATCTGGCTCATGAATTTGACCGTCTTATCGGTCAATCCATAAAAGACGCGATCCTTTGTGTCTTCGGCTTCAAACGGAGAAAGCCAGCTGCCTTTGAAATAGATCGTGTTGATCAGAAACAGGATGGTCGAAGGATCGATCCCGTCGATGACTTTATCGATCATCCCATTGGTGTTCTTTTTGACCCAAGCATTGATGTCTTCAACGGCCTGGGCTTTATCGAAATCCGCCGTGGCGATCATGGCCCCAAAATAGTCTTTGTTTCGGCTTAAAAAATCCGCTTTGACCTGATCAGAGAACGACGCTCTGATCCACAGTGAATTGGATAATGCGATCTTGACTTTTTCTGTCGCGTTGAGATTGCCTTGAAGGACTTTGAGCTGATTGAGCCAGTCTGCTTCGCTGAGTCCTTGCGGATTCAGTAACGCCATAAACTGATCATAACTTGTATTGGCAGACCCGTGAGCGGTCATCGCCAAGGCAAGGTAAATACTAAGGGATGAGATGAACTGATTCTTATCGGACGATTTGTCTTGAAGTAGAAAAGCCAGTCCATTGATCGATTTGACCAGATCAGGATCCAAAGAGGCAGCCTGGGAATAGGTCAAAGAACCGGAAGTTTCGGAGAGTTTGGTGATCGATGAGGTCGTACAGGCACTCATCAGGATCATACTAAGAAAAATCACACTGAGTTTCTTGATCATGATGTTTCCTCCAAAGCCATTGTATCACTTCATGACGTAAGTTGAGATTAAGAAAAACGCGCCTATAGGAGCGCGTTGAGTCTGTTTTGATCGTTGAGAGAACCCAGATAATACGGCAACATCTTTCTCCACCAGACCCAGTCATGGGAAACATCAGAACCCCAATAATCGACCCAGGCATCGATGCCTTTGTCGCTGAGGATCTTTTGAAGATGGCGGGTGTCCTTGAGGGATTCCTCTTCATAGTCACCTTGACCACAAGCCAGGATGATGTCGTTATGACGGTAGAGATCCAAGTAATAGGGATCGCTCATGTTTCTCAGATAATCCACGGGTGAATTCGTATAAACATCGAAATCACCCAGCTTTTCCCCCACATGGATTCGTACGTCATAGACACCGCTGAGGGCAATCACCGAATCAAAGACATCGGGATGTCTGAAGAAGATGTTGGCTGCGTGATAGGCCCCCATCGAACAGCCCGTCACCATGAATTTGCCGTCATAATCCCAGGTCTGGTTCAGAAAAGGGATCAGTTCTTCCACGATGTAGGCATCATAGGCATTGTGATGTTTGGCTCTGTCGGAGGCTTCCCCATGATGATTGAGCCAGGTCTCGGAATCGATCGAATCCGGGGTAATGATCCGGATCAATCCGTTATCGATGAACCAGCTTAGCGCTTCGATCATCTTGAAGTCTTCGAATTCGTAGAAACGGCCTCCTGAGGAAGGAAATACAATGATCGGTTTTCCCGCATGGCCATACATTTTAAACTCCATCATACGACTCAATCGATAGGAATACCAGTTCTGATAGTCAACGTTCATCGGGACTCTTTCTTGGCCATGATTTCGACCGCGGCTTTCTTCAATACGTCAAGATCGGGATGACGAAGGATGATGGCATAATTCCCGATGGCCGGGGCAAAGATCGAAGCGATCTCACCGTTAAAGACGGTGATCAGTTTGTATTTGGCCAAGGAGCTTTTTAGATCCTGTTTCAATAAAGGAAGATTGTGGTCTTTGAGACCGATGTAAAAGACATGATAGAGCCGGTTGTTTTTGACTTTGAAGTCCTCTTCCACAATGACCCTCGCATAGGCATCAAAGAGATCCTCATCGTTGGTAAAGTTGAACATATCCATCGATAGGCCTCCCGGAGGTCTGACGTTGATCTCAAGGGCCATCAAAGACCCGTCTTTGAGTCTGAAGAACTCAAAATGAAAGAAACGCTCTTTCAGTTTATAGGCTTTGACACAAGCGGTGCCGGCTTTCTGCAGATCAGCAGGGATCTTGCGGCGGGTATAGTAATACATGTCGTCGCCTTTGTTGACAGCGTCCATGACTCCGGCATTATAGACAAAGGAATTGACGAAGATGATGTTGCCTGAGGCATCGGTCAGTCCATCGAAAGTTTCGATGTCTCCGTTGATGAATTCCTCCATGATGAAGGTCATCGGCGGTTTCTGATTGAAAAACGAGGTCAATTGTTTGACGTTTTCGATCTTGTAGGTATAGGCCGCTCCGACCCCTTTGTCGGGTTTGACCAAAACCGGATATCCTAAGGCCTTGGCGGTGTCTTTTGCTTCGCTTAAGGTCAAGACAGGCTGTCCTTTGGCGACCGGGATCCCCAATGACCGAAAGATGTCTTTCATCTTGGATTTCTGTTTGATGGAAGGCAGATCCGCGGTCTTAAGACCGGGAATATTAAAATCGGTACGGATGGAGGCATCCTGTTCAAGCCAGTATTCATTGTGGGATTCATAGCGCTCAATTCGGCCATAAGTGAAGACGAAATACGCCACCGCTTTATACACCTGATCATAGTCTTCCATCGAATCGACACGGTAATAACCGTTTAGGGCTGAACGCAACTCAGGATCAAGCTGTTCCGTGGTATCGGAACCGATCCCAAACACGTTGACCCCGTGATCTCGCAGTCTCAGTACAAAATATTTGAAGTTGGATGGAAAGTTAGGAGAAAAGAAAATGTAGTTCACACGATTACCTCGAAGCGCTTCTCTGGTGAATATTTTAGCACAGACCACCCGCTTTCACAAAACTCCCCGGCCCTGATTCACCGCATGTCAGCGGTGTTTATACACATTACGAAAATAGACGTGCGAATCGTGTTTTCGCGCCCCTATACGGTGTGTCAAAAACACACGGAGGAAAACGATGATGAAAACGAAAGCATTGATGTATGAGGATCTGTCTGAAACAGCCAAGAGGCATGCTGAGAAGGTTGTTGTTGAAGGTTTTGGGATCTGGATCGATGGCTTGAAACATGGCCATCGAACCAGAAAAGAAATGGATGAAATGATGGATCTGAGAAACCATCCGCAAAAGGCACTGCCTTATATCCGGTTTAGTGAAGATAGAGATCCAATCGATCTCCTTTGGATCACGCATGTTCGAGATTATCTCAGAACACCTCGGCATTAAAAAAACTGCTTTCGCAGTTTTAGTTGACCAAAGTTCCGACAATTTTAAGATTATTTAGAACAGCGGTCCCGTGAGGGGCAGTGACGATGATGGACGTCAGATCCTTGCCGGCTAGATTGCCTTGATGACTCCCATCACTCCACTCTTCCACATTGGTAACGTCATAGACTTTACCGCTGACCGCAATGTAGGCTTTCTGACCATTTTGTCCGTTATAGGTTGCCAGTTCAGCCGTGGTGAATTCTTTGGTTCCGGGTGTGCTTGAGCAGGATGCCAGTCCTAAGCCCAATACCAAGGATAATGCCAATACGATCCAGATTCTCTTTAAGTTCATGGGTAATTACTCCTGAAGGTAAAATACCCCAATTATTAAAGTGTGTCAATTGATTTGAACCCAAGTATAATAGAGGTAGAGGACTCTATGGAAAACTACAAACTTAAAATCGATGAATGTGCTGCTTACTTAAAGAAACAGATCAAAGTTTCCCCAACGGTCGCTTTGGTCTTGGGGACCGGCTTGGGAAATCTCGTGGATGAAGTCACCGATCAGCAGATATTCCCTTACGCTGAACTGCCCTATTTCCCAAAATCGACCGTGGTTGGCCACAAAGGCCAACTGGTGACCGGTAAGCTGAAAGGTCAGCCGGTGGTCATGCTTCAAGGCCGTTTCCACTTCTATGAAGGCTACAGTATGAAAGAAGTCGTTTTTCCGATTTACGTGTTAAAAGCATTGGGAGTAGAGACTTTGATCCTGACCAATGCCTGCGGAGGCGTGAATGAAGATTATCAACCCGGCGACATCGTTTTGATCCATGATTTCATCAATATGGTATGGATCAATCCCTTGATCGGGGTCAATGATGATTCATTGGGACCTCGTTTTCCGGATATGAGCGAACCGTATTCTTATGATCTGATCCATAAAGTCAAAACCTTGGACCCGAGTCTAAAAGAAGGGGTCTATGCACATTTCAGCGGACCTTATTATGAAACCAAAGCCGAGATCAGGGCCGCGAAAGTATTGGGTGCCGATTTGGTCGGCATGAGTACGGTTCCTGAAACCATTGCCGCCAATCATTGCGGCATGAAAGTATTGGCCTTTGCGGTCGTCACCAACATGGCCACCGGCATCCAAAAGGTCAAACATGATCATCACCGTGTTGTCGACATGGCCAACAAAGCGGCAGAAAAGCTAGAAGTCTTGTTGCTTCAGCTGATGGAGAAACTCAATGCGTAATATCCTTATCTTAGGGGGAACAGGAACCATCTCTTCCCCGATCACATCGGCCTTAGCCAAGACCCCAGGAACAAAAGTCACCCTGATCAATCGCGGTCATAAAAATGCCGCTCTGGATCCCAACATCGAGATCCTGATCGGTGATCTCAATGAGACCGCTTCTATACACACTTTACTCAAAGACAGAAGCTTTGACTGTGTCATCGACTTTATCCTTTTTACCCCTCAGCAAGCCCAACAGCGTCTTGAGCTCTTCAGCGGCAAGACCAAACAGTTCATCTTGATCAGTACCGTAGCAGCCCTTGATCATGAACATCATCTGGTCATCACGGAAGAAACCCCCAGAGGCAACCGATTCAGCGGATATGGCCAAAACAAAGCTGCGGCTGAAGAGGTTTTCCTAAACGCATACCATCATGAAGCATTCCCAATCACCATTGTCCGTCCTTCTCAGACCTACAGTGAGAACCGTATTCCGGTGTCCGTCAAAGGCAAAGGCTGTTGGCCGGTCATCCAGCGGATGATCGAAGGCAAAGAAGTCTTGGTTCATGGAGACGGCGAGTCGGTTTGGGCGTCCACCCATGCGGATGATTTCGCCAAAGGGTTCATCCCCTTGATCAATCACCCCAAAGCCCTCGGTGAGATCATACAGATCATGAATCCGGCCTCGCATACCTGGAATGAGGTTTATCGGATCTTAGCAGAAGCTTTGAAGGTCGATTATAAGCCGGTCTATTTGAGCTCTGTGGCCTTGGCCAGTTGCCCAACGTATGACTTCAAGACCTCGATCCAAGGCGATAAGATGTTTTCCTGCATCTATGATATCAAGAAACTGAAATCCTTCGTCCCTGACTTCAATCCGCGGATCTCACTCAAAGAAGGTCTGATTGCGTATCTTGCCTATATGGAAGATCATCCTGAGCTCAAAGAACTGGAACCGGACTTCGATGGCTTCTGCGATGCCTTAATTGCAAAAATCCATGACGAAAATCAGACCCTGACTTCCGGCTATTGAGCCTGTGAATGTGTATAATTAACTGTAAAAGAGGTAAAATAATGGAACTCATCCTAGACACAGCAAACCTGAACAAAATCAAACGCGCCATCGATCTTTATCCGATCAGCGGGGTCACCACCAATCCCAGTATCTTCAAGAAAGAAAACACCACTGATTTCTTCAATCATTTCAAAGCCATCCGTGAATTGATCGGCTTTGAACGCAGCTTACACATTCAAGTCATCGGAGAAACCGCAGACGCCATTTTAGCGGATGCGAAAGCCCTGCTTGAAAAAGTCGATAAAGAGGTCTACATTAAGATCCCCACGACCCCGGAAGGCATCAAAGCCATGAAGATCCTGAAGTCGCAAGGCATCAATGTCACCGCAACCGCCATCTACTCTAAACTTCAGGCCCATATGGCTGTCTTGGCCGGTGCCGATTATTTGGCCCCTTATGTCAATCGTATGGCCAACCTGGACATCGATCCGAATGAAACCTTAAGCGCCATGGCCTTGTTTATCGCCAATGAAGGCTCTGAAGCCAAAATCGTCGCGGCCAGTTTCAAAAACCTGGCTCAGATCAATGAAGCCATCAACTGCGGTGTCCATGCGGTCACGCTGGATCCAGACCTGATCGATGATATCTTCAAGTTCCCTTCCTTAGCCAAAGCGGTCAGTGACTTCAAATCCGATTGGGAGTCCAGCTTTGGTGAAGGCGTCACCATCGCTTCCCTTAAATAGTAAAAATCCCCGAACATTGTCCGGGGATTTTTTTAGAGTTTGGCTTTGATTTTACGGATGATGGATTCAGGATCCAGTTCCAAGGTCTTGGAGAGATAATCGGCCGTACCGACTTCACTGAAACGGTCATTGACGGCGATCAGAAGCAACGGAACTCCGATCGCATTTTCAGCGAGGACTTCAGCGACCGCTGAGCCCAAACAGCCGATCTTGGAGTGATTTTCTACAGACACGATCAGTTTCTTGCCTACTGAAACTTTTCTGATCAATTCGGTATCCAAAGGCTTGATCGAAAAGAGATCGACGATCATAACACTGATGCCTTCAGATTCTAAAGCCGCTTTGACCTTCAGGCTTTCCGAAACCATGTCTCCGACCGCAAACATCACGACATCATTTCCTTCTTCAAGGATGATGCCTTTACCCAATTCGAATTCGGAAGAGGAATCGTAAAGATCCAAAGTTCCCTTGCGTCCGGCACGGATATAGAAACAACCATAGGTTTCGGCAGCTTTGTTGAGGCACCAGACAAACTGGGTCGCATCGCTGGGAGACAAGACGGTCAGTCCCGGTAAGACGCGGGTGATCGCGATGTCTTCCATCGAAGTATGAGTCCCCCCGTTATGGATGGCCAAATAACCCGGATCCGAGCCATAGATCTTAACATTGGCCTGTTGATAGACACCGGCCATATAGAGCTGATCATAGACCCTGCGGGTCGCAAACGGGGCAAAGGTATGAATGAACGGGATCTTGCCGTAAAGAGACATGCCTGCGGCAGCCCCCATCATGTTGGCTTCAGAAATGCCCATGTTGATACAACGTTCAGGGAAGGCTTTGAATAATTTGGCCGTGCCTGAAGCACCCACCAAATCGGCATCCATGGCGATGATCTGCGGATTCTTGGCCATCATCTGGCTCAAGGTTTCCATATACACGGTTCTGAGTTCTTTTGGAGCCTGAACTGAGGCTTTCACGATCTTCATTGGAGCTCCTTATTGACTTCGCCTTCCAAGAAGGCGATGGCGGCTTTCAGTTCATTTTCGCTTTCATTGGCGAAACGGATATGATGGTTGTCACTGAGGTTTTCAAAGTATTTCACGCCTTGGCCTTTGAGGGTATCCAAGACGATACAGGATGGTTTATCGGTTACGCTTTGGCATTCCCGGATGGTTTTTAAGATCAAGGCTTCATCGTTGCCTTTGATCCGGATCGTATTGAAACCGAAGGCATCGAGTTTGGCACGTAGGTCAAAAGGATTCATGATGTCTTTGGTCAATCCGTCGAGCTGTTTGTGGTTTTCATCGATAAACAAAAGGAGTTGGCTAAGCTTGTTGTGGGCCGCAAACTGAATGGCTTCCCAGACTTGACCTTCATTGAGTTCTCCGTCACCAACGATACAATAGACCCGGTTGGGTTTATGATCGATCTGAAATGCTTTGGCTAAGCCAACGGCCTGTGAGATGCCCTGGCCCAGTGAGCCTGTCGTGCAATCGACGCCTGGCGTCCTTAAACGGTCAGGGTGAGACGGTAATCGGGTCCCGTTGTTGTTGAGCGTATCCAACCATGCCAGCGGGAAATACCCCTTTAAAGCCAGCGTTGAATACAATGCCGGTCCGGCATGGCCTTTGGATAAAACAAACCAATCGCGCTCTTCCCATTTTGGATTCTGTGGATCGATCTTCATGACGTCACCATACAGAACAGATAAGGTCTCTACGATGGAAAAGGATCCACCCAAATGTCCAAATCCCCGTTTTAAAAGCATCTTAGAAGTTTCCAGCCGGATTTGGGCTGAGAAACGTTGTAATTCTTGAGGTCTCATTATTCTCCTTTAATAAAGGTGTTATCCTAGATAACACCTTTCTCAGTTAAGTATGCACTTATTTTTTTCTCGAGTTCCGGTAAGGAAATGATGTTGTCAAGGATGATGCAGTCACCGTAAGGTGAACAGATATCATACATGTCTTTTCCGATGACAAAGAGGTCTGCGACGCCCCTGTAGACATCGGTGGCTGCAGAGTGTGTCACTTCGACATCTTCAACGCCCATTTTTTTCAAGACTTTTTCAACGTTCATCTGAACCAAAAACGAAGATCCCAGACCACTGCCGCAAACACATAAGATTTTTTCGAACTTCATTTGTCCTCCTTCACTAAGACATCGGGAGGATTATACTAATCCTCCCGATATTCATTATAACCGATTAGACTGCTTTTTTAGCAGGTACGACTAATGCGTAAGCGATCGGGAGCAGGAAGACGACGACACAGATTGCCAACAGGCCATAGCCTTGAACAGCATTCGCGACGTTTCCGAAGATGATACCAACAGCCGTGAAGTCAGCATCGGAGAAGGTCGTATTGGCAAAGCCTAAGCTGCCCAATACCGGCATCAAGAATGCTGGCAAGAAAGTAATCAACAAGCCATGACCGAAGGCACCCAATACGGCACCTCTGCGTCCGCCGGTCGCATTACCGAAGACACCGGCTGTCGCGCCGCAGAAGAAGTGCGGAATAACGCCAGGAAGAATCAAAGCCAATGTAACGCCGGCGCCGTTGAGCACGGACAGAATGCCCAAGCCAACCAAACCGCCCAAGAAGAAAACCAAGAAACCAATCAGAACAGCGTTTTCAGCGTACGGGAAGACAACCGGGCAGTCCAAAGCAGGTTTGGCATCCGGAACGATCTTTTCAGAGATCCCTTTGAACGCAGGAACGATTTCAGCCAAGACCAAACGAACACCAGCCAAGACGATATAAACGCCGCCGGCGAAAGTCAAGGATTGGATGATGCTGAAGATTACGAATTGCTGGTTATTGACCATCGCAGGATCGAAGCCTTCAGTGTAAACAGCTTTAATTGTAACGACCAAGAAGAAGATGAACATCGTCAAGGAAATCGCTACAGAAGTATCACGAAGGAAGGATAAACGTTTCGGGAATTTGATTTCTTCAGTGGATTTGGAGCCTTTACCAACCAAGCTTCCGATCCAAGCGGAGAAGACATAACCCAAGGTACCAAAGTGACCAAACGCAACGGAATCGTCACCGGTAATTTTGACCATCGTCTTTTGGGCGATCGCCGGGAAGAATGCCATGGTGAAGCCCAACAGAGCCGAACCACCAAGAATCAACTGCCAGCCTTCCAAACCGCCAACCGTCAGAACGACAGCGATCAACGCAGCCATATACAGTGTGTGGTGACCAGTCAGGAAGATGTATTTCATACGAGAGAAGCGGGCCAACAGAATGTTAGCAACCATACCGAACGCCATGATGTAAGCGGTCGCTTGTGCATAGTCTTCAAGTGCCAATGAAACGATGGCTTCATTGTTAGGAACAACACCGCTGACTCCGAATCCAAAATTAAACAATGCTCCGAAATAATTTAAGGCGCCAACCAAGATACCGGCACCTGCCCCGATGACCAAGAAACCCAAGATGGTTTTAATGGTGCCTTTGATGACGATTTCGATTGGTTTCTTTTGAGCAACCAAACCGATCAAGGCGATCAAACCAACCAAGATTGACGGGGTGGACAGAATCTGCTGTAAAACATTTAAGATAGAATCCAACATTTTAACTTTTCTCCTTTTTCTTTCTTTTACTTCGTAAACAAAGATAGAATCTCTTCTCTTGTCTTGGCGTGAATCACTTTTTGAATGCGTTCTTCATCCATCATGACTTCCGAAAGCATCTTCAGTGCTTCCAGATGGCCTTCACTGTCTGAAGCGGCCAAGGTGATCAGAAGACGTACATCATATCCGTCTGGTGAAAACTTGACCGGGTGTCTCAACAGGGTTACCCCCAACTGCTTCTTGATGACGCCCTGTTCAGGTCTTGCATGAGGCAAAGCGATATCCGGAGCCAAAACATAGTAAGGACCGTACTGGTTGGTATTGTCGATGATGCCTTGAATGTAGCGTGGTTCGACAAACCCGTTTTCTATCAATGGAGTAACAGCCTTGGTAATCGCATCCACCCAGTTTTCTGCGTGATCATAGATCCGTATATTATCAATACTGAGCATCTTTTCCACGGCTAATACCCATTCCTTTCCAGTACATAAGTCCCTATGCAACCATTATAACAACACATATTTTCCCATAAAGACCAATCTTTGACTTTTCGTTTGTGCAAAATTTGTCTAGCGTTTTTCTGCATGGAGGACCTCATAGAGTGCACTTGAGAATAAGATGACCCCTAAAATCAAATTGGTCCAGGTGGTGGCAGTGAATTTTTCTCGCATCTGATCATAGATGACAGAGATCAAAAGGAAAAAAGAAATCGGTAAAGTATATCTCACCATCGTGGTTTGGAAACGGTGTTTGAAGCGGATCCAGTCCATGCGGTTATCACTGTGTTCGATCAAACCGAACTTCATCAAGGCATTGGCTATTCCGTCATTGTCGGAAGACTGGGTCATATGGAGACCTTTGACCTGATGCAAATCAGGATGGCCGTTTTCCATGATGATGCCGTAATAGGCTTTCTTCAGCATGCCGATGTCGTTGATGTTGTCACCGAAGGCCATGACCCGATTCCAGGAAGCGTTCTTGCGTTTGAGGATGTGTTCGATCCCGGTCGCTTTGTTGACATCCGCAAGATAAAGATCATAGAACTCAGGCGCAAAGGCTTCGGCTTTGAGCTGCGGGAAGTCTTTTAAGAACGGTTCTAATTCGATGGGATCATTCACATGAACCATGATGTTGAAGACCGGTTCCGTGACCATCCTGTTTTTGGCGATGATGGGCTTGGGTCTTTTTCCGGTAATGTCCACTATTTTTTGTTGGATGGAAGTCCCCTTGATCACCAAGGTATTTTCTCTCAAATGCAGCGCGCAATCCCAACCGAGTTCGTGGATGCGATCCAGCGCAGCGCTCAACAGCGGTTCATCCAGCGGTTTTTCATGAAGCACGTTGCCTTGGCCATCCATGACCAAACTGCCGTTATAATAGACTATCGCATCCGGGTTAAGCCTTTTCTTGATGTCGGGACTGACCTCAAAAGGAGGCCTTCCGGTCGCGATCAAGACCGTCGTCTTATGGCTTTTAAGCTGTTTGACCGCATCATCGACCGATGATGGGATTGCTCCGTTACGATCTGTCAGTGTACCGTCTATGTCGAATACCACAATATCAATCATCGTAATGGACCTGTCCTTTTTGTGTTGTTACTGATTTAATCAAGCTCATGATCTCTGAGGGGCTTGAAGTTTTTAGCTTAGAGATGAGAACGTCATCGGAGACCACGCTCATCAGATCCTTCATGATGCCAAGATGGCTGCTTTTGTCGATGGGAGCCAAGACAAACAGCAAGGAGACACAGCGGTCTCTGAAACAGACCGGGCTCTTCAAAATCATCAAAGACAAACTCAACGCATTGACCCCGTCTTGGGGAAGCGCATGGGCCAAGGCAACATCCTCACCGATGACGATATAGGGCCCGTAACGGTTGACCCCGGCAATCATGGCTTCGATGTAGCTTTGATCGATGGTTCTTTCATCCAGTAAGGGTTTGGCTGCTGCCGTGATGGATTCTTCCCAAGTCTCTATGGAGTCGACGATCCTGATGCGTCGTTCGCACAGGACATCTTCCAGACGGATACTGTTGTCACGGTTGATTGGTTCTTGAGACTTCGATGGACTAAACAGCTGAGACAGGTCTTTTTTGACCTTGTTGATGCTGTCAGGGGCAACATAATTGGAGACGATGCTCAAGACGGATTCCAAGGTGATCCCATTGTGGATCTTTTTGACCTGTTCGCTGTTGACGATGCGGGATAGAATCCTGAGCCGGTCATCTTCCGTGATGATGGGCTTGACCTTGATGACCGGGACCGGGGCGTTAATGTCCACGGTCGAGATGATGAAATCGACTTGATCCAGATACGGCGCAATGCCTTCGATGCCGACAATATCCAGGATCTTCAGATTGGGATGCAGCGACTCGATCTCACCCCTTAAGATGGTGGCGGTCGAGATCCCATTGGGACAGACGATCAAGACCTGGAAGTCACGGTGTTGGCGGTTGTTTCTGTGAAGATAACCCCCCAAATGCATGGTGATGTAGGCGATTTCGAAATCCGGAATCGGCATCATCAGACGTTCTTTCAAGACTTTGGCAGCTTTCATGGTCAGTTCGAAAAGATCGGGATAAGAGGCCATGATGTCGGACATCAGCGGATTGCCGATCTGGATCCCGAATTTATAGCGATAGATGGACATCGACAAATGATTGGCGATCAAGGAGATCAGCTGATCCCGATCATCGAATTCCAGACAAGCCAGGATCTCGAATTCCTTGACCAACTGGGAAGCAACGTCATACAGGAAAGGTTTTTCGTTTTTGGTATCATACAGCGTATTGATCTGGACACGGGAACCCAGTAAGTGCATGGCGATATAGATCTGTTCCGATTGGGACAGTTCAGTGAGTTTATTTTCAACCATCTGGAATTCTTTGGTTTCTAAGATGTCTTTCGCATCGATGTCTTTGAGATCGATGGCGGCTTTGCGTTTGACGATGACATAGATCAGTGTCGCCAACGAGAAGATCATCCCTTCCACATAGCTTGTATCCAGCTGGATCTCAATGTCTTTGAGGATCTTGACATAATGGTCAATGGCCGCTTTATCATAAAACGGCAAATCATCCAAAGTCGACAGCTGATTGTTTTCCAGCATTGAGATCAGCGGGGTAAAGTAATACAGGAAAACAGCCCTCTGCTGAAACGCCAACCCATGGATCTCATACCCTTTTTGAGGTTCGAAACTCAACTCAAGGCCATATCGTTCGATTTTTTCTCTGACGATCTTGAGATCATTGAAGGTCGTATTGCGGCTGATCGAACACAGATGACTGAGCTGTTCAACAAACACCGGGGCATCCGAACTCAGCAAGGTACAGATCTGAATACGATGTCTTTCTTTGGGTGATAAGACATAATAGGCCGTGTTTTCATTGCTTTTCAATAAGGCTTTGATCTTTTCGCTTTGGATCTTGGTGACATAGACACCGCGGTTGCGTTCGACCAGGATGGCCGAGACATGTTGAGTCTGAAGCCAATCATTGATCTTGCTCAAATCATAATAAACCGATCTGACGCTCACATTAAAAAACCGCGATATTTCCTGGATGGACATCGTGTCTTCAGAATCAGCCAGATAACGCAAGATGGCGACACAGCGTGAATCAAGTTGCCAGAAACTCATAGTTTACCTCACTTTCTATGATAACAAAATAACATCGTAAGCTCAGTATCATTGTTGTACATGCTTTGTGCAAAGGCTATGTCTACTGCTCCCATCAGCCAATAAAAAAGCATAAAAAAAGTCCTGACGGACTTTTTGTTTTATCTGGTGCACCAGGCGGGACTTGAACCCGCACGGTTGCCCACACGCTTCTGAGACGTGCGCGTATGCCAATTCCGCCACTGGTGCATTTGCGGATGCCTTGTTATTATAGCAAACCCATAAATAAAAGCAAAGACCAGTTTCGAAAATGTTGATTTACTTGTCAATAATGAATCGATTTCTTCACTCCTGTTGATTTAATGGGGCCAAAGCACTTCAGCCAGGGTCCATAGGATGATCAAGGCTCCGATCCCAAAGGACACATAATCCAGCTTGCCCTTTTCTTTTAAACGGTAACGCACATAAAGCGTATCGGCCAAACCAAGATAACCGATCCCAAAGATCGTAAAAGTCATGATCGGTAAACCAACCGTGATCTTCAGCGTGATCAAAATCAAAAACAGGAAAGTACAAAAGTATCCGTAAGTGCTGCGTTTGATGGGCATCAATGCCTCCTAAGCGCTTATTTGGCGCTGTAAACCATAACGCGTTTCAAACTGTCGGAATTGGCTCCTAAGGCATGGGCCAAGGCAAAAGCGAAAGGAAATACCGTGCCGACCCCACGACTGGTGATCAGTCTGCCGTCGATGACGACTTCATCTTGATGGTAATGGGCCATCGCGAAGATCGATTCAAGATCCTCCAGCGGATAAGAAGTCACATTTTTGCCTTTGAGGATCCCCGCTTTCGCCAAAACAGCCGGGGCAGCACAGATCGCACTGATGATCTTGCCTTCCTGATCATAGCGCCGGATCAGAGTTAAGACCCGATCATCCGCCATCAGATTGCGGGTGCCGGGCTGTCCTCCCGGTAAAAAGAGCGCATCATAACTTGAATCATCGACGAATGTCCGATCTGCGGTGATCTTGATCCCATGGGATGAGATGACATCTCTGGTGGTGATCGACATCAGGTCGACCTGAAACTGAGCTCTCCGCAAGACATCGACAGGGACGATCATTTCGCTTTCTTCAAAGCCGTCTGCTAAAAGTACCAGTATTTTTTTCAAGGTCTCACCTCTGTCTTTATTGTATCACTATTGTTTTATCACAGACGGATGTTGACCAAAGACAAAAAAACATCCTTACGGATGTCAATGTTCAAGGGCTTCTTTCCATCCGTTCTTTTTAAGAAACGGAATGACATAATGATTCAGGGTCCCCACCAATAAGGCAAAGATGACCGTGCCTTCTCTGACCGAAGTATTGGGGATCTTAAACAAAAGGATCAAGGCCAATGAGCCAAAGACCAAGGCAACATCGAAAATGCGCCTGAGTTTCCCAAAGGAAAGCGTTGATTTCTCAGAGATAAGATGAAGGAATCCTTCATAAGGCATAAATACAAAGTCCAAAGCCATCATCAGCGAGATCCCCAAAGCCATGATCAGGATTCCCGTAAACAGATAGATCAGTTGGATCGGATAAGAAGACGCTGCGGGAAAGATCCCCCAGGGAAAATCATAGATGAAGAAATTGGTCAGTAGGGTCGACATCAAGATCATGCCCAACTGAAAGAAGTCCTTGAGGCTCAGTTTCCATTTCAAGATCGGAAGTTGTCCTAAAAAGAACAGGAGATTGATCCAGCCTAAGGTGGTTCCCTGCTTCATATTCAGCAAGACCCCCAGATTATATGAAAAACCGGACAAAGTACTTTGTCCGATCGAGGCTTTTACGATGAAACTGATACCAAAAGCGATGGCGCACAGCGCACTCAGTAATTTTAAACTGCGGATAAAAAGGATCTTGAACTGGGTCAAAACAGCCTTAGTCTCCCAGTGCCGCCTTGGCGTTTTCCAATATCTTCTTGGCGTCGATGTTTCCAAAAGAAACCATATCGCAGACGATGATTTTCTGATTGGGAAAATTGGATTGGACTTCTTTTAAGGATGAAGCGATTTGAGGACCCAAAATGATCAGATCACAGTGTCCGCCCTTCTCATTCAGCTCAACGACCGGATGAGCAGAGATATCGACATCATAACCGATCGCAGTTGCTGCGGCTTTCATTTTATTGACCAAGAGGGTTGTTGTTAAACCGCCTGCGCAAAACAAACGAATCTTTTTCATACGATTCTCCTTATGAACTAACCCATTATACCACCGTCGATGAAAAGTGGCGTGTGCATTATCCATTAAAAGAGCGTATAATACATAAAAAAGTAGCACCCTATGAGAAAAAACCTATCACACTGTCAACGCATTGTCATCAAAGTCGGATCTTCTACCCTTACCCACGACAGCGGCGCCATTAACCTGAGCCGAATGGATAAACTTGCCCAAATCATCTCTGATCTTTTAAATCAAAAGAAAGAGATTGTTTTGGTCAGCTCAGGCGCCATCGCCGTCGGCGTCAGTAAGCTCAAGTTGTCTGAACGTCCCAAAACGACGCAGGATAAACAAGCTGCTGCAGCCGTAGGCCAAGGCGAGCTCATGCACCTTTACAGTAAATTCTTCTCCGAATACAGCCACATGGTCGCTCAGATCCTGTTGACCAAAGACGTCGTTGAAGAAGACAAGAAACGCACCAACGTCATCAATACCTTTGAAAGCCTATTAAGCAAAGGCATTTTACCGATCGTCAATGAGAATGATACTGTCGCAACCGATGAGATCGAATTCGGAGACAATGACTGTTTATCTGCCTTGGTCGCAACACTGATCCATGCGGATCTCTTGATCCTGCTTTCAGACATCGAAGGTTTGTATGATGCGGATCCGAAAAGGAATCCGGATGCCAAATTGATCTCCTTGGTGGAAACCATCAATGAGGACATCCTGGCCAAAGCCGGCGGAGCCGGATCCAACCGCGGGACCGGTGGCATGGCCACCAAACTCAAGGCAGCCCAGATCTCGACATCCGCTCACATCGATATGGTCATCGCCTTAGGTGCTCATCCTGAAATCATCACCAATATCCTACAGGGAGAAGACATTGGCACCCTGTTTGTCGCCCAATGAATGAAGTCTTGATCAAGGCCCAAAAAGCCAAAACAGCATCCCATGCCTTAGCGAAACTGGATGAGAAAACCAAGAATGATTTTTGTCTGGCTTTGGCCAAAGCCTTGACCGACAACAGTGCCCGCATCATCCAAGCCAATGGCTTGGATCTTGAAAATAACAGTCAACTTAATCCGTCCTTGAAAGACAGATTGCTTTTGAATGAGAAACGCATCTCCACCATGGCTTTGGCCTTGATCGATCTGAGCCATGCGGCCGATCCTGTCAACCGGATCCTATCGGAAACAGTTCGGCCCAACGGTTTGAGGATTCAAAAAATCACAGTCCCGATGGGTGTGATTGCGATGATTTATGAAGCGCGTCCCAACGTGACCATCGATGCGGCAGCTTTGGCGTTCAAAGCAGGAAGCGCCGTTGTCTTAAGGGGCGGAAAAGAAGCCCTGAATACCAATCTCGCTTTGATCAAAATCCTTAAAGAAACACTATCAGCTCAGAATCTGGATCCTGAATCGGTCCAACTGATCGAAGATCCGGATAAGGAATTGGCCAAGACCCTAATGACGGCCAACGGATTGATCGATCTGTTGATCCCAAGAGGTTCAGCTCGATTGATCCAAACCGTCATGGAGACGGCAACAGTCCCTCTTTTAGAAACCGGGGTCGGGAATTGTCACGCCTATGTTGAGGAAACCGCTGATCAAGACATGGCCCTCCGTGTCATCGTGAATGCGAAATGCAGCAGGCCTTCGGTGTGTAACGCACTGGAGAAAGTGTTGGTCGATGCCTCGATTGCTTCCGCTTTCCTGCCTAAACTCATCAAGGCTTTGCGGGATCAAAACGTTGAGATCGTGGGCGATGAACACGTCTGTGCTTTGGAACCTTCTGTTAAAAAAGCCAGTCTTGAAGACTGGTCAACGGAATACCTTGATTTGAAAATCGCGATCAAGATCGTCAGCGGACTGGATGAAGCCTTGGTTCATATCCAAACCCATTCCACCAAGCACTCTGAAACCATCCTGACCTCTGATCTAGATAAAGCACAACGCTTTTTGGATGATGTCGATGCGGCAGCAGTCTATCATAATGCCTCAACCCGCTTTACCGATGGAGGCGAATTCGGATTCTCTGCCGAGATCGGGATTTCGACCCAAAAGATGCATGCTCGCGGTCCGGTCGGATTGGATGAGCTGTGTTCCTATAAATACAAGATCTTCGGTCAAGGCCAGATCCGATAAAAAACTTCAGTAAGGAAGTTTTATTTTTTTGCGTACATTATTTCGTAAAGGTCGATGAATTCAATGGCCAGGATACGGAAGCTTTCGGCACTCATCAGCATGTCTTCGGTATGGATCAGCAACAGGTTGATTTCGGTCTTTTCTCCGGAAGCTTCTTTGGTGATCAGTTCCATATGGCTGTGGTGGCCTTCAGTGAAAATCTCTGAGCCTTCCGTGATCATGTCTCTAGCGGCTTGGATGTTGCCGTCTTTGGCCTCTCGGATCGCTTCAATAAAAATAGAGCGGGCCGTACCGACCGATGAGATGATCTTAAAACAGATGAGTTCCAATCCTTCCATGATCAACCGATCGTTTTCTTGGCAAAGTCAAAGACCGCTTTACCGTTCATGGTTCCATATTGGACCATGTCGATCAGTTCAATTTTTTTATCCGGAAATTGAGTGCGGAAGGCTTTCAGATTGAAACGGACTTGCGGACCCAACAAAACGACATCCGCCGCCGGGATCACTTTTGGGGCATCATTCACGGCATAAGCCTGGATCTTACAGTCATATCCTTCTTCTGCGGCTGCCTTTTCCATTTTCGAAACCAACAGACTGGTACTCATGCCTGCGGCACAAATCAATACGATATTCTTCATGATTGCCCCTTTCGGTAACGCATTTCGTTAAGGATAACGCGTACAGTGTTCAATGGTCAAATTATAGCATGACAAAACTCCCTGTCAAGAACGACTAAGTCCTATTGTCATGATATAATGATATAGTAAAGAACTCAGTTCTAAGGAGTCTACCCTCATGACATCATTGAACACTTTCTCTGCATATGCCGATCAGATCAATCTGGTCCTAAAAAGATTTCAAACGACCCAAAGTGACGTCCTTGATCAGTCTGCACAATTGATTGTCAAGGCCTATCAGGACCACAAACGATTCTTGGTTTTTGGAAGCGGTCATTCCCATATGATCGCAGAAGAACTGTATGCCAGAGCCGGAGGCTTGGCCTAT
>CAZLWH010000003.1:0-1253 GCA_964563265.1 uncultured Erysipelotrichaceae bacterium | reverse complement strand
CGTTCTTACAGAACGAACTGACCCTCACCGATCATCCGAGAAAATCGACCTTGATCGAACGGACAGAAAGCATGGCTTTGGTTTATTTTGATCTTTATCATATGGAAAAAGGTGATGTCTTACTGGTCTGCAGCAATTCCGGACGCAATGCCTTACCGATCGAATTGGCCAGACTGGCCAAAGAACACGGTCTGTCCGTGATCGCCTTTACCAATACGGCTCAAACCAAGATCGTCTCTTCCAGACACTCTTTGGGTAAAAATCTGGCTCATTATTCAGATGTCATCGATAATTGCGGGGCGTTTGGAGATGCGGGTTTCGACATCGGCGATGGCATCAAGATGGGCTCTTCGTCCACCATCATCGGGGCTTTCATGGCAGAATCCTTAAGCATTTTGGTTGCGACCAAGATCAAAGCCTTGGGTTTGGAAGTGCCGGTCTTCCGCAGTTCCAATCTGGATGGAGCCGATGATCACAATAAGCAGCTGATGGAACGTTACTGTAAGATGTTTTAGCAACTCATGGGTTTTTCGCGACAATTCTGGTCCTTCTCGGCCATCTTTCTTCTATATTTCATGTTTTCAGCTTTACCCAGCGGAATGCTGACCCCTTTGCTGACCTCTTTGGGTTATACCAATCAAGAGATCGGCTTTTTGTTTTCTATGGGGGCCATCAGCGGAATCGCGATATCCGCTTTGGTCAGCCGTTTTGCAGATCGCTTCCGTAAGGTCAAACCCTTTGTTATTGTGGCGCTTGTCCTGTCGATGATCGTGATTGCGACCGTGTACAGTGCTCAGGCGCCATCGTTCTTGTGTTTTCTTTCAGGGATCGCCGCAACGGCCTTATCCAGACTGATTTCAAGTCTCTTGGATTCCTGGGCCTTGGAATCGGATGCGTCGATCAGGACCCGCTATGGGGCAGTACGGGCCTTTGGATCGATTGGATTTGCGATTGGCTTGGGACTCTTGGTCCAGTTTGTCGATCGATTCGGATACAAAGCCATCTTGCCGATTTCGATGGGTTTAGGGGTCCTGTTGGTGATCCTGCTTTCGATGCTGGCCGATGTGAGTCCTTTGCATCATGCATCAGAAAAACCCAGTCTAAAAGCCCTGTTTACCACGGATTATGGGTTATGGATCCTGATTTTCTTCTTTATCTTTTTCATGATCGGTGTTGAAGACATGACCATTACGATGAAGATGCTTGAACTGGGAGGCAGTCCTTCTCAGATCGCCTGGTTCTATAGTGCCCAA
>CAZLWH010000002.1:34216-40387 GCA_964563265.1 uncultured Erysipelotrichaceae bacterium | reverse complement strand
GTCTTTGGCCACCGTCATCTTATTTCAGTCGTAAGAGGGAGCAATGGTAATGCTCAGTTCTGAGTTCGATTCTCGGTGATGGCACCATTTTACAGTTAAAGCCTTAGAAATAAGGCTTTTTTTGTGTCCGCTGATACAAGGTCAACCTAATTATAAAAAGTGATTAATAAGTCGATGGTAGTGGTTTTACGAGTGAGCCCAACTCAGCATACCAGATGGGTAGAACATAGAAAAAAACCAAGCAATAATGGCTTGGCTATGGATATGACTTGAGAGTCCTGTGTAATGACGGTTTGACCAGTTGACCTTATCTATAGATATTGAAAAAAGTCAGAACTTTCTGTGGTTATCAGTTATTGTACACAAAACCAATTCAAACTGATGGCATGGTTATGAAAGATACTGACCTAGGATCTTAAGAAGTCATTGCCTATTACCTTGGCTGCTTCCATCAAATGAATATGATCTTGTCTATGTAAAACTATTGTTGAGCCAAAGACTCGATCTTTCCGGATCTAACTAAATCGATGAACAGCTTTACTATGACAGGATCAAACTGTGAGCCTGAACACGCTTCAATCTCTTTTAGAGCCTCGTTGGTCGTTAATATACGCTTATAGGTGCGTTCTCGTGTCATGGCATCAAATGAATCCGAAAGTGTTACTATTCTGGCAAGTAAGGGTATTTCTTCCCCTTTGAGTTTTCGAGGATAGCCCTGTCCGTTCCATTTTTCGTGATGAGACAAAACGATGATGGCGATTTCAGAGAACTCATTGACAGAATTGAGGATTCTGAATCCGATCTCAGCGTGCTTATTCATCTTTTCTATTTCTACAATGGACAATTTAGAAACACTGTTGAGCAATTGCTCATCGATTCCGATCTTACCGATATCATGTATGAGCCCTGCGATTGCGACTTGCTCGATGTCATCTTTTGATAGATTCAAGGCAGTGGCGACTTCTCGGCAAATAACACTCACTCTTTTCGAGTGGAGAAGTTCACGGGGATTCTTCTCGAAAAGGGTGCTTAAAATCAAATCAATCATTCGACTCTTTGAACTTGTACTCTCATACAATTTGTTTGAATACATCTGATCTTCAGCAATTTTAAATAATTTATCGATCCGTTGATCTGCACTGTTTTTTTCGATTGAGCCCAGCGAAATTGATAATAATATACCATTGAGATGAGTCTTTGAAGCGGTTTCTCTGATTCTTGAAATGATCTTCTCAGTCTCAGTGATACTCGTCTTTGGGAGAAGAATGATAAACTCATCGCCTCACAGTCGAGCAATAATATCATCGGTTCTGCAACAAGAGCGTAAGATATCCGCTGTTTTGATCAGGATCTGATCTCCCGTTTGATGCCCAAAGGAATCATTGATGAGCTTTAAACCGTTAACATCACCGATGATGAGTGATAAGGGATAATTTCGTTCAGTATCAAGTCGTTTTAGTTCTTCGTCATAGAAATGGCGGTTATAGAGGCCGGTAAGGGTATCATGATAACTCAAGTAAACAATCTCTTTTTCTTTATTTACGCGATCCGTAATATCTGAAAATAGAACAGCCAATTGATTTGTTCCCGGCGAATAGGAAGAAACCCCATAGTATCGATCAGTGGAAGACTCGTATTTCTCGATGTATCTCGGTGTGTCGCTTTGAGCAAGATCAATCAATGTCGTTATCCAGTCTAATTCAATCAATGAACCCAATTCCGTGATGCGTTTACCGTTGCAAAGTTCATGCGTGATTCCAAACATTTTGGTAAAGCCATTATTGACTTCATTGAAAACGAAGTCGATCAGATGGCCGTTATGATCGATCACCTCATCAAAAAGTGCCAAGCCTTGATCCATCAATAACACCAATGATTTGAATTTTTGCTCCTTATAAATCAACTCTGCTTCATTCTTTTTACGTTCACTGATGTCTGTCAAAACCAATCTATATTCCATATTATCCGCCATGCCCATCACAACGATCTTTAGATGGACCCAAATCAACGAGCCATCTCGCCGAATCAATCGTAAATCACATTCATTACAAGAATCCAGATCATGTAGATTCAGGATCATCCGATAATACAGGTTCTGATCCGCAGGAAGAATAAACTTGGGAAATCGTGCTCTTTTCAGTTTCTCTCTTTCGGTATTCAACATTTTACACGCCAGAAGATTGGCCTCTATGATGAGACCTTTGTCAGTAAGTATGAGGTATCCTATGGGTGCCAAATCAAATAAGTCAAAATATCTCGACTTCAGTTCGTACAGTTCAGATTGAACACTTTTAAGCTCTTCATTTTGCATCTCAAGTTCTATTTGATGAACATGTAGATCGTAAATGATCTCATTGACTTCCTGAATAGAAAGATTTTTCATGGTTTCTTGATCTGTAATACTCATGCTTTTCAGTTTTTCTTCAGCTTTAAAACGAATATTTTTCGGTATCGGTTCGACTTGTTTTGAATTCGTTGATGGAAGATCTGGTTTTGTCTTTTTCATTTTTTTGGCCATAACTAGATCATTTTTTGAGTATCAAATTGTTGTTCTTGTGGGTTCAAATTACGAATATTGAATTGGATGTATTTTTTGCCCGAAAGTTCATAATAGTTGCATATGATTTCAACATTAATTTCTTGACCAAAGACGGTCTTCAGCATGACGCTTTCAAACCGGAAGTGATTATGTTCCTCAATCTTGCTTAATGTCTGTTTGTGTGAAATGAGACCACTAAACTGTTTGTTATTCCAGACTTCCTTTTCAATCGATTGATCATCCGAATATCCCAGCATGTCTTTGATTGCTTTATTCAATTTCAGAATTTTACCTGTTAATGCATCCACAATAACGATGCCTTCAAAGGATGTATCAAATAAAGTACGATAACTCAATTCGGATAACGCCAGAGCGTCTTTGGCAATCACCGCATCATTGATGTCCACAAAGGTTATGACCGTACCTTCAATCACATTTGAGATGGTTCTATAGGGTTGAATGATCATGTTGAACCATTTGCCTTCCGTCGTTTGGATGTCAAAATGCATCGGGATCAAAGTATCAAGGACTTTCTTTATATCACTGATAAGATGAGTATAATCGACAATATTATTCACAATGTGAGAGAACGGACGGCCTATATCGCTTGAAATCAAATTGACGATTTTATTGGCTTCCGGAGTAAATCTTAAAATATTCTGATGGAGATCCAAGAACACTGTTGCGATATTGGTTCCTGACAGCAAGTTGTTCATGTCATTGTTTAACTGTGACAAATCATGAACCTTCTGCTGTAATTCGGAGTTTACTGTCGTCAATTCTTCATTGATGGATTGGAGCTCTTCTTTGGATGTCTCAAGCTCTTCATTGGTTGATTGAAGTTCTTCATTGACGGATTGTAACTCTTCATTGGCGGATTTCAGTTCCTCATTGGACGTTTCCAGTTCTTCATTGGATGTCTGAAGATACTCTTCTTTTATTCTTAGTTCTGCTTTCAGCGCATCCAGTTCAGTGCTAATGTTCATCGGCAGATCGTTTTTTGTGTTCTTCTTCTGCTTGCTGTCGATCTCTACCAGCGGCACATCCAGTAATACGACATAGAGTGGATTTGAGTGAGCCGCGGTTTGGCTGAAATCAAGAGCCTTGATGATCAGATTCACACTGGAATAATGACCGTTCGTCTTCACGTTTATTCTGTCGACTCGGACTGTTTCTTTGGTCTCAATCATCTTGTGAAGGGCCTTGATCAGTTCATACTTCAGTCCTTCACGCGCCATTTTTAAGATGTTGTTGATCGCGGCCTCTCCAGGATTCAATTCTAAAAACAAGCCGGAACGACCATGAATATATAATATATCTCCTTGTTCATTGATGAGAATCCCAACCATAGAGCTCTCTTTGAGAACGGATTGCTCGGTTAGATCTTTGAGTGAAAGAGGTCGTGAATTCTCTAATGAGTTCTTAGGTTTATTCATTTTAATGTCCGTTTCTACAGTGGATAAAATTAGTTGAGATAAGGGATTCTTTAAGATGTTATCTTTCTTCCTGAATACTTTAGCTTTTCGATCTACAATCGTGAACAATGCATCATTATCCCCGATGGTCTCTGAATTGCCCAATAAGAGATAGCCGCCTGGATTCAGTGAATAATGAAGAACGGGAATGAGTTTGGCTTGAAGCTCTTTGTTGAGATAGATCATGAGGTTTCGGCAACTGATTAGATCAAGTTTTGAAAATGGAGGATCTTTGATTACGTTTTGTTCCGAAAAGATCAATAGATCACGGATGTTTTTATTGATTCGATAGGTATCCGATCCAACTTTGGTTGTAAAGAATCTGGCGAGGCGCTCACTGGAAACATCACGAGAAATACTTTGAGAAAATACGCCTGCTCTTGCGAGCGAAATGGCCCTGGAATCGATGTCTGTCGCAAAAATCTGGATGTTGAAGTTCTTTTTGAGTTGATCCAATCTCTCCTGTAATAAAATCGCGATGGAATAGGCTTCTTCGCCTGTTGAACATCCTGCGCACCATGCTCGGATTGTGGAGCCAACGGGTTTATTGTCAAACAATGCCGGAATGATGCTTTCTTCCAATAAGGAGAAAACTTCTTTATCCCTAAAGAAATTGGTAACCCCAATCAACATATCTTTAAAGAGAGACTCGATTTCAGACGGATTCTGTTGAATGTATCGGATATAGTCATTTATGCTATCAATTTGATTAACGGCCAAACGTCGAGCAATCCTTCGATTAATGGTGCTTGATTTGTATTTTGAAAAATCATGGCCGGTTTGTGATCGTATCAGAATGAAGACCTTTTTTAATGCGTTTTCATCATTGATGACGGCCTCTTTGCTTGTCAAAATAATTCTACTATGACTTAGATAAGTCAAAATCTGTTTTGCCATTTCGGCAGGGGGCAAATTATAATCGACAGTTCCGGTTGCGATGGCATTTTGCGGCATCCCATCATACTCCGCAGTTTCAGGACTTTGGACGATGACAAGGCCTCCTTCACTTTTGACAGCCCTTATTCCTAAAGTGCCATCCGATCCGGTTCCTGAGAGAACAATACAAATTGCGCGATCGTGTTGATCTTCAGCCAGGGAGCTAAAGAAAAAGTCGATCGGCATTTGGACCCCTTTGTGTGGGGTGTGTTGGAAAAGTTGAAGATTACCGTTGATTAGAGCCAGATTATTGTTTGGAGGGATGATATAGACACAATTCGGGACGACCTTCATATCGTCTTTGGCTTCGTATACATGCAATTTCGTGTATCTCTGTATGATTTCCGTTAAGATACTTTTATGATCAGGGGCTAAATGCTGAATCAATACAAAAGCGATATTTAGATCTTTATCCGTTGGGAGTCCGGAAAAGAATGCTTCAAATGCGGATAGTCCGCCGGCTGAAGCACCGATGCCAACGATATGAAAAGATTTTTGGTTCTCATCAAGATCGTCGCTAATTGTATCTTTCAAAGGACTCGTTATATTCGTTGAGTTCTGAAGTCGTTCATCCGTATTTGCAAGCTTAGATTTTCTGATTGATGACATGTCCGTTCCCTTGTAGTATTCCGTCAGCTAATATGTAAGTAGATAAGAAAAATTATCTAATGTATCACAAATATTGTTATCTTTGGACTAATTATACCACTTTTTTTGTACTCATCATGGTTTCTGAATGAGGATAAAGTGGTTTCAGCGGATTCTTAACAGTGCCTTATGATGAGGATCATAGGATACCCATGGGCACAAACAAAAAATAAAGCAATCATAACCAGTCTACTCAAAGGATAGGAAAATAGTTATTATAAACATCACTGCTTCTCGTCAAATCAAGGAGTTGCAGTGTTATATTGCACTAAGCGGGGGTAATATGGCTACAATGCCTTGTCTTTCAGGGTTCATATTCGTTGTTTTGGCCTGAAATTGGAGTAAAATATGACTATAAGAGAAAGCGCAATGCTAAACGGCGCTTGATTAATTTGTTGGAGGAAACATGAAAAATCACCTTAAAATTCTGGCTGTGTTCTTAAGTCTTAGTTTATTGGTTGGCTGTCAAAATGCGACTGAAAAGAAACCGGTCATCGTCGCGACCATGCTGGATTCTGAAGGTGGGATCTTGGGCAACATGATCATCTTGATGCTTGAAGCCAACGGAATCAA
>CAZLWH010000002.1:29357-34206 GCA_964563265.1 uncultured Erysipelotrichaceae bacterium | reverse complement strand
GCCTTGGAAAATGATGAGGTCGATCTGGTGGTCGACTATACCGGATCTGGACAGTATTATCATCCTGAAGATGCGACGGATCCAAGTATCTGGAATGATCCTGAAGACGGATATGCGTTTACTGAAAAACTGGATCGTGAAAAGAACGATCTGTTGTGGCTGACCCCTGCACCGGCCAACAATACGGAAATGATCGCGGTGAAGCGTGATTTCGCCTTGGCCAACAATCTGGTCACCATGACGGATCTGGCAGCCTACATCAACGCCGGTAAACCGTTTAAACTGATTGCGTCAGCGGGCTTCATTGAGAATACAATGGGCCTATTGGGCTATGAAGACGCCTATGATTTCAAACTGACCAATGATCAGCTCATCTCGCTGTCCTCCGGTAATACGGCGGAAATGCTTCAGGCTTTGTCTGAAGGCACCAACGGGATCAATGCTTCCTTGGTGTATGGAACCGATGGGGCTTTGGAACAACTTGATCTGATCGTCCTTCAAGATCCTAAGCAGATCCCTCCGGTCTATCTGCCGGCACCGGTTGTCCGTAAAGCCGTGTTGGATCTCTATCCTAAGATTCGTGAAATCCTGAAACCCGTGTTTGAATCGTTGGATCTTGAAACGCTTCAGCAACTCAATGCGTCAGTCGCCTATGAAGGTCTGGAAGCACTGGATGTTGCCAAGGCCTATTTGGTTGAAAATAACTTTCTAGAAGAATGATCCCCTCAAAACTTAAAGTCACTTTAGGGTATGGCCTTATGGGCATGGCAATGATTGTCATGCCTTTTGGTGAATTCAAACCCAATCGGGTCATCAAGGGGATCCTGCTTTATCCTGTCGATGTATTTGGACTTTGGCTAACCGTGATCGGGATTTCCATCCTCATCCTTGTGTTGATCGCTCAACTGAAATTCAAGATATCTAAGTCATGGTTAGATGGTGTGACCATGATGGTACTGATCCTGTTGCCGCCTTTGATCCTGATGGCTTTATCACAGACCACCATAACGGGCATCGATTACAATCCCTTAGCCGCCAGGATATCGCTGGGGGCAGGTTTTTATGTGTTCATGACGGGTCTATTGATCACACTGAGCCAAACCAAAGTGTTTAAGTGGATCTTACTTTTGGAGGTCGTATTGATCGGCTTGACAGCAGGATTCAATTTGATTCCAAATCTGGGTCTTGTGAAAGAGTACGGTAACGTACAAGACCGAATGACCCAAGCCATTCAGACCCATTTGATCTTAGCGTTGAGTTCCGAATTGACTGCCGTGATCCCGGGCATCTTATTGGGTTATCTCAGTTACACCCGACCGAAGTGGCGGGAATGGGTCATGGGCTTTGTCAATGTCTTTCAGGTGGCCCCAACCTTGTCTTTATTGGGACTGGTCATGATTCCGTTGAGCCTGATGTCAAAATCATTTCCAATCTTGGCCTCTTGGGGCATCAAAGGCATCGGCTTTGCCCCAGCTTTCATTGTCTTGACGCTGTATTGTCTGTTGCCGATCGTTGCCAATGCCTATGCCGGATTTCAGCAGGTCGATGAAGCCATCCTCAGCAGTGCCCAAGGTATGGGTTTGACCAAAGGTCAGATCTTAACCAAAGTCTCTTTCCCCTTAGCGTCTCCGATCATTCTTTCAGGGATCCAAACGGCCCTGACCCAAAACATCGGAAATACGATCTTGGCGGGATTGGTTGGCGGCGGCGGATTGGGGGCTTTGATTTTTCTGGGCCTGTCACAGGCGGCCCCGGATCTGGTCCTTTTGGGAACGATCCCGGTGGTCATCATGGCTTTGGTGACCGATGCGGTTTTTGAAGCTTTCAAACACAAACTGGTAATCAAGATGGGGGTTCACTATGATACAGCTCAAACAAGTCAGTAAACGCTATGGAGAGATCCTGGCTTTGGATCAGGTCGACCTGACCGTCAAAGACGGGGAATGCGTGGTTTTGATCGGTCCTTCCGGTTGCGGGAAGTCGACCTTACTGAAAAGCATCAACCGTCTCATCGACATCGATCAAGGCGAAATCACCGTTAACGGTAAAAACGTCATGGTGTATAAAGCAGAAGATCTGAGACGTCAACTGGGTTATTGTATCCAAGGCGTCGGACTCTTTCCTCACATGAGCGTCTATGACAACATTGCGACCGTGCCTCAGTTATTGAAGTGGGACAAAGCACGAACCCAAGATCGCATCAACATTCTGATGGGATTGACCGGATTGCCGTTGTCCTATTTAACGAAGCAACCTCATGAACTCTCGGGTGGAGAAGCCCAGCGTGTGGGGGTATGCCGTGCCTTGGCCGCAGATCCGTCGATCTTATTGATGGATGAACCTTTCGGGGCTGTCGATCCGATGACCCGTGAACAGATCCAGCTGGCCTTTAGAAGCATTCAGCGCGAATTGAAGAAAACCGTGGTTTTTGTGACCCATGATATGGAAGAAGCCATCTTGCTTGCAGATCGGATCGCCATCATGCATAACGGAAAGATCTTATCGCTTCAAAGTCCGGGCGGGTTGATCAAAGACCAGACGGATCCCTTTATCCGTGAATTTATCGGGGTCGATTATCCGCTGCGCTTGCTGAAACGGTATACCATCAACGATCTTGACCATCAGGTTGTAAATCAAAGTGCAGATCATAAACCCTCTTCGACACTCGATGAATTCAGTAACGTCAAAGAGATCCTATCGGAAATCCTGAAAAGCGGAACGACTCGGATCCTGATCCAAAAGAAGGACGGAAACCAAGCGCTGGTCGACTATGAAGCCATCATCGATCTGCTTCGCAAGGTGAATCATGCTGATCAAGCTTAAACGCTTCATAGACAAGATCAAACCAGGGTTTATTCCTGGACTCTATCCGGGACTATTTATGTGGTGGATTTTTGATTTTCCCCGCATTAAGTCCGTCTTTTTGTCTTGGTTGGGACAAAGACCCGATCTGATCCAAAGGACATCTTTATGGGAACTTGCGGTTCAGCATCTTACGATTGTCTTGGTTTCAACCTCGATCGCGTTGGTGATCGGCTTGGGTTTGGGTCTGATGATCCATTATTCTCGTTTTGTTGAATTGAAAACCATGGCTTTGAAGTTTGCGTCGATCGGTGAAACGATCCCCAGCGCAGCCATTATCGCGTTGTCGGTCCCTTTGATCGGGTACGGAAACGGCCCCATTATCTTGGCGCTGATCATCTATGCGATCTTGCCCATCTTGCGCAACACGATCGTTGGCTTGGAGTCGATCTCCAGACCGGTTCTTGAAGCAGCGTCGGGTATCGGTTTATCCCGGTTTCAGCAATTGATCAAAATCGAATTGCCCTTATCCAAACCCACCTTGTTGGCAGGCATCCGAACGGCCCTGGTCATCAATATTTCCGCCGCCACCATTGGGGCTACGGTCGGCGCCGGAGGATTTGGCGTCCCCATCATCGCAGGGATCAGAACCTATGATCCGGTCACTGTGATCCAAGGATCCGTACCAGTGATCCTGATGGCTCTGTTTGCCGATCGGCTGCTGAGAAGCACCACCCTCAATGATCCGCTAAAACATTGATCACGTTGTTGATGAACTCTGCAGAGGCAGACACATCATACGGTATGCTATACTTTGCTTATCAGAAGTAACGTTGAAAGCGAGGAATCAATCCATGAGTTATGTAAAGATCGCTGAAGTTTCCGATTTAAAACCAGGCGAGAAAAAGAAGATCGTTGTGGATTCCAAGGATATCCTTCTTGTGAATGTGGAAGGCCATTACTATGCGGTCGCAAATACATGCACCCATATGGGCGGTGATTTGAGTCTGGGCGTTATGGAGGGCAATACGATCACCTGCCCTAGACATCATGCGGTTTTCGATCTGACAAGCGGTAAGTCGGTGAAGGATGGGAAATTGCTGTTTATCGCCGCAAAGGCACATGATCTTAAAGCCTATCCCATCAAGGTCGAAGGAAATCAGATCCTGATCGATCAATCATAATTACCGTAAGATCTTAAGTAATTGAGGGAATTGGTTTCTTGACATTGGGTTTACGGATCTATCCAACAAGGCTTGTTAAGCCTTGTTTTTTTCGTTGTTTATCCTGATTGGTTAAGCTTACTTTGAGTATAATAAGGGTAGCTTGTTTTAGAGTAGATTTATCAATGTCTTTTCGATTAATCTCATGAACAACAAGTATCATCTGGGTGGCCGGAGGTAACATTATGACCGCACTAAACATCATCACCATTCAGCTTGGCATCGTCAATGCATACCTGCTTCAGCAAAAGGATGATTTTATCCTGATCGATACCGGTTATTCCAAAAACCGAAAAAAACTTTTAGAAGCGATTGAAAAAGCAGGATGCTCGAAAGGGCATCTTAAATTGATCGTCTTAACACATGCCGATAAGGATCATATCGGCAATGCGTCTTATTTGCGTGATGTTTACGAAACAAAACTCGCCATGTCGAAGGCGGATTCAATGATGGCCGAACGCGGAGATCAATCTTCGAGCCGAAAGTCAAAACCGGATCATTTATCACTGTTATTTAAAGTGGTCATGGCGATGGGATCGACAAAGGTTCATCAGGAAGGGTTTATTCCGGATCTTACGCTTGTAGATGGACAATGCCTAGAGCCTTTTGGATTTGAGGCGACGATTCTGGCTTTACCGGGACATTCAAAAGGATCGATCGGAGTATATACATCAGAAGGGGATTTGTTTTGCGGAGACCTGATCTATAATCTGCCAGGTTTTGGCTATATCGATGATGAATTTGAACATACACAAAGTATCAACAGGATTAAGCAACTACATCCAAGACTCATCCATCCCGGACATGGGAAAGCCTTTACGCTT
>CAZLWH010000002.1:5231-29347 GCA_964563265.1 uncultured Erysipelotrichaceae bacterium | reverse complement strand
TCCTGAATGACGGTTGGTTTTGACTCACTGTTATTTGGACGTTTGATTACGACAATAGACTTCACCCAAACGTGCAGCTTCCCGTACGATATGTTCGCATCGTTTGACCGGTTTACCATTGATTTCCGGCCGAGGACGATCCTTATGGATCTCCAGCAATTCGTTACAGCGGGTTGATCCTTTGATGGATCTGAACTCTACGCCAAGCGAATGGATCTCAGTATAGAACTGTTCTTTTATTTCTTTGGAGACAGAGGGGTCAAAGCCATATTTCAGTCCCATGGCCATAAACAAGCCGCTTAAAGCCCCGCATGTTTCGCCCAAGCCGCCCATTCCGCTTCCAAAGGGGGAAGCAAGAAGAGACATCGACTTCATATCCATGTCTTCCTCTTCCGCAAAAGCACAAAAAACAGCCTGTGCGCAATTACAGCCTTGATTATAGAGTTCGATTGCCCTGTCTTCACGATTCATGGTTTACCTCATTGACCTTTAGGATCTTTCGTATAAAACCTGATGTATAGCCTATCTAAGGTCAGTATAACACAGTGGTTTTTGAATGGACTGTTTACTGAAGTTAGAAGCAAAGTGATATCTACGGTATAATGGGTTCATCAAACCAGAGGAATAAAACATGGATAAAAACCAGATCGATCAACTGATCAAAACAGGAAGAGATTTTATGAAGATGCCCAATGTAGATGCGGATGTTCACAGTGACCAGGAACTAAAACTGCCTCAACCTCCCTTGGTCAAAGTCCCGATGAGAAGTGAGGCCATCGATTTACCGGTCAACTTTGACCAACTGAACATCGAAACAGATTTCCTGAAAATCATCAATACCCGTCAATCGGATCGCCTTTATACCGAAGCAAGCATCAGTTTGCTTGAATTGTCTTACCTATTGTGGTGTGCCCAAGGCATCAAAGAGATCCGAGGTAACAACTATGCGACGATCAGGACTGTCCCATGCGGAGGAGCAAGGCATCAGTTTGAGGCTTACCTCGTCCTTCAAAAGATCGAAGGACTAAAAGACGGTCTCTATCATTACTTGCCCATGACCCATCAAATCGAGTTTCTTAGTACTAATCCGGAGCTAAAGCCGTTTCTTGAGTTGGCTCTGGGAGGTCAAAGCTGGGCTTGTAAAGCCAACATCAATCTTTTTTTGAGTGTTGTGCCAACCCGTTGCGAATGGCGCTATGGAATCTATGCGCATCGGGTCGCGTTGATCGATGCGGGCCATATTTCAGAGAATCTCTATCTGGCAGCCAACTCGATCGGTTTGGGCGGCTGTGGTGTCGGATACATCGATCAGGTGAGCTTGGATACCGCCTTTGAACTGGACGGCCAGGAAGAGTTCATCTTCTATGCTTTTCCAATCGGGACAATCAACAATAGGCCCGTCAAAGATCCCTATTCACTGATCACAAAATCAAGATAAACGAAAGTTTGTCTTTTTTTATCCTGATCTTGCCACTTAAGAAAGATCTGAGGATAGACTGAGGTTGATTTCAAAATGATCCGTTCATTATGACCCCTGTTTTGATACAATGGATTCAAGTGAGTTTAACCCTATGAACCAATTCGATCGACAAAAAGCCAGCTTACGATCTTATGACCGTACCGAAATGCTGATCATGCCCAAACGCAATGATGCCGCTATTTTTACCACAGTCCATATTCATAGTCCCCATCTATATCTGATCCTCAAAGATAAAGGACTCCGCTTTTTTCCAGCGGTTCTTTATGCCTGTTTGAAAACAGTCGAAAAACATCCGGTTATGAGACGCTTTGTCTTGGGACAGCGTGTGTATGACCATAAGAAAATCTGGATCTCGACCGTCATTAAGAAAGACAAACAGGATGAGGATACCAACCATTTCGTTAAGTTTGAACTCAAACCGGGCATGAGTGCGCATGAGGTGCAAAATCTCTTGGATGACTTGATTCATCAGACCCGTAACAACAAGATCCACAAGACGGATAAACTGATGACATTGTTGTCTCATTGTCCGGCGCTTTTGTTTTCTTTGGCCATCAAGGTGGCGGCTTGGCTGGATCGGATGGATCTGTTGCCCAATTCGATCATCAACTCAGATCCGCTTCATACCGGATTGGTCATTGCGAATCTTGGCAGTATCCAAGGTCAAAGTGTCTATCATCATCTGTTCAACTGGGGAACCTGTTCCTGTGTGATCACGGTAGGCGAATTGACTCCAGAAGGAGACGTCGACATCACGTTCTCAATCGATGAAAGAATCGCAGAAGGGGTCGCGTTCTTTCGTGCTTTAGCGTATTTTAAATCCGTTTTGGAGGATCCAAATGCCATCGATGACTGACCATATTCTCTCCATCGGAAATCAATATCCCGATGAGATCGCCTTGACCCTCAACGGGAAGCATCAAACGTATGGTCAGTTGATCACTGAGATTGAAAATGCCAAGAAGAAATGTCTGGCGCTGGGACTAAAAAGCGGTGACGTTGCTGCCTTGGTGCTTCCCAATGTGACAGAAACCGTGGTGCTGTTTTATGCACTGAATGCATTGGGAATCAAGATCGTGATGATGCATCCGCTGAGTTCCGGTTCTTTGATCTACGATCGCTGCCAGATGTTGGACTGTAAAACGATCTTCATCATGGATATCCTGGAAAAACGATATGAGCGTAAACTGGATGATCTGCATCCGATTTTGATCTCTTCTGTTCACAGCGCAAGCGGCATCTCTGCCTTCGTTTTACGGATGAGTCAAGCCTTCAATAGATCCCGTCACAAGACTTTCGATCAGGTTGAACCTCATGATCAAACATACCCAATTGAGTATCCTAAGGATGCGGTGATCCTGTTTTCAAGCGGAACCAGCGGGATCCAGAAGGCCATCGGCTTATCCAACACCGCATTCAATGCCTTATCCAATCAGATGGAAAGCGTGATCGAACCGATCCGCGGACTTGATTCGATGTTTTGTGTTTTGCCTTTCTTTCATGGATTTGGGTTAGGGATCGGGATGCATACGGTATTGTCGTTGGGAGGCCGCTGTATTCTGGTTCCGCGTCTTTCCAGAAACACCATCGTCAAGACCTTACTGAAAGAAAAACCAACCTATCTGGCCGCAGTGCCTTACCTGTTGAAAGTATTGCTCCATGACAAACGCTTTGCTTCTGCCGATCTATCATTTATTAGACAGGTTTTTGTCGGAGGAGAAACCGTGCCCTTGTCGCTGGTTCGGGAATTCAATGCACTTCTGGTCAAAGGCGGTTCAAAAGCCAGGGTCCAAGTGGGTTACGGTTGTACAGAAACCGTCACCGCCGTCACCCTGATGGATAAACAGGATTCTGAAAAGCCAGGCGTCGGTAAACCGTTTAGAGGAAATGCGATCGTTGTCTTAAGGGACGATGGACGGATCGCCAGTCTGAATGAACCTGGCGAGATCCTGATTTCAGGACCGGTCTTAATGAACGGTTATGTCCATCTTGAAGAAGAAAACAAGCGCGTTTTGATCGAAAGAGACGGCATCCGGTATTATCGCAGCGGGGATGTCGGTCATCTT
Source organism: uncultured Erysipelotrichaceae bacterium (assembly GCA_964563265.1). Classification (GTDB taxonomy): domain Bacteria; phylum Bacillota_I; class Bacilli_A; order Erysipelotrichales; family Erysipelotrichaceae; genus UBA2212. Next base: position 25,801 of record CAZLWH010000002.1, on the reverse strand, counting down.
GATGAGTATGGGTTCCTGCATTTTCGCCATCGGAAAGATGATTTGATCAAGGTCAAAGGCTATTTGATCAGTCCCCATCAGATCACGGAATGTTTGTTGAAGGTCAACGGGCTTCAAGAAGCCAAAATCATCGTCAGTGATCATGATCAACTGATGGCCGTCTTAACCGTAAAACCCGGCTATTCTCTGAAAACCATCAAAAAAGAAGCCATCCAAAGTGTCAAAGACCTGGATGGCTGGTGTCAACCTCAACGATTTGTCATTCTCAAAGCCATGCCGGTCAATGAGATGCGCAAGATCGATATGAATGCATTAGAAGAAGGGATTAAGAACCGATCCCTTGAATTTCTGTCGGAATGGTCCCTTTAAAGTGAAGACCTTCTTCGTCGATCTTAAAGCTTTCCATACTGAATCCCGGTAGGGATTCAAAGATACGGTTCATTTCTGTTCCCAGATATGTCCCATAATCATTGGCCTGATCGACCGGGAACGGAATATAACCGATGGAGACATTGGTAAATGTGGCTTCAAACGGCTTATCGCTGCCTTGGATCAAGGTGCCTTCCCCATAGATCGAGCGGCCTTTCAGGGTCGTGTCGATCATGCCTTTGTAGTCTTTGACGACCGGGAACTTTTCGTACACCATACTCAGATCATTGCCGATCTGAGCAGAGGCGATGTATTTCCCGTCCGCTACGAATTTGACTCTGATCTTGGTCAGAATACTGTTTCCGTCAGCAACTTTGTTCAAGATGGCTGTGGCTTCAGCACTGGTGATGACGCCTTCAACGGAACGGCGACCTTTGGAGACATAGTTACCAAAGAAAATATCTTCGATGCTGGCGCTGTTTTCATCCAATAGAATGCCGCCTTTATCCAGATAGGATTGTAGATCCTCTTCAGTATAGGCAACATTCACAGACTTAGGCATAAAAAACATCCCGACAACCACAACGATGACTGCTAAAAAAGTCAAAACAATCGTCCTTAGAATATGTCTTTTCTTCTTCATCATGATCCCTTTCCGCGATTAATGCGTGTTTCTCTGTTACAGACTACATTTAAGACCATTCTAGCAAATCGTTGTGGGAAACACAACTGGGTTTGGCGCTCTATAAAGTGAGGTTTTCTTGAAAGGATACCCTATGATTCACCCCTTTGAACCCGTCTATGATCAGGAATCAAAAGTATTGATTTTAGGAAGTTTTCCTTCCGTAAAATCCAGAGAGACAGGGTTTTACTATGGACATCCTCAAAATCGTTTCTGGAAAGTGATCAGTACGATCGTTGGCGAAACCGTTCCTGCTTCCAATGATGCCAAAAAAGAGTTTCTTCTGCGACATCACCTTGCCTTGTGGGATGTCTTGGCATCGTGCGAGATCACCGGTTCCTCCGATGCTTCCATCAAAAACGCGGTCCCCAATGATCTGTCACCCCTCATCAAACACTCACAGATCAAAATGATCATCACCAACGGGAATACAGCTTATACTTTATTTGACCGTTTCATCAAAACGGATCCGTCTCTGAAGGTCATCCGTTTGTCTTCAACCAGTGCAGCCAATGCGGCCATGTCGATTGATAAGCTGACCGAGAAATGGTCGAAAGTGCTGAAACCCTCACTCGATGGGGATGACAGCACCGTGGCGACAACAGATATCCATGAGGACCAAACCATAGTATAATGTGGATGCACTAAGATAAGGGGACTTCATGGAAGAAAATAATCTGATCATTTGCCCGCATTGCGGTTATGAATACAAGTCGGATAAACACGAGTATTGTCCCAACTGTAATGACGGAAAAGAAAATAAACATCCGATAATCCGTTTTAGTGAGCTCAGTGTCACCATGCCTTTTGGCGGCAAAGCCGCGATCCTGTTGACCTCATGTTATTCGATCTACCGGATTTTCGACGCGCTGACTCACTTCATCCTTATTGACCTTGTTTGTGTGGCCATGTATCTGGCTTTGATCTATTTCTGGTTTATGAAAAAGGACATCGTAGAAACACCGATCTGGTTCTTGGTCTTACTGACCATGATCTATGCCCCCGTCCTGATATTGATTTTGATGCTTGTCCTACGCTAGAACATCAACCGTGTAACCGTTGTTAATAAGTTAATGAAGTCTGTCTGTAAACCGGAATCAAAGTTTGTTTATGTCTTATGAATTTCTATTTGAGCTTAAGGCTAAAAACCGATACAATAAAGTAACTGAGGTTATAAAATGAAAAATCCAAGTTTGGTTATCTTGGCTGCCGGTATGGGCAGCCGTTACGGCGGTCTCAAACAGATCGATACCGTGGGCAATAATGGGGAATCGATCATCGATTTCTCGATTTATGATGCGATCCAGGCCGGTTTTAAGAAGGTTTATCTCATCATCCGCAAAGAACACGAAGACGCCTTCAAGAAAGCGTTGGTCGATCAGGTCAGAAAGTTTGTGGAAGTAGAATTCATCTATCAGGAACTGAATGCGTTGCCTGAAGGTTTCTTGGCCCCGGAAGGCCGTGAAAAACCGTGGGGAACCACCCATGCGTTATGGGTCTGCCGCCATCAGGTCAAAGAACCTTTCATGATTTGTAATGCGGATGACTATTACGGAAAAGACGCCTTTAATAAGATGTATGCCTTTTTGACCCATGAGGTCAAAGATGATCAATACTGTCTCGTCGGTTATCGATTGAACCGGACCTTGTCGGATTCAGGCACCGTCAGCCGCGGCGTCTGTGTGGTTGAAAACAACACCTTGGTTGGCGTTGAAGAACACGCAAAAATCAAACGTGAGGGTGAACAAGTCCTCAGCGGCAGTGATGAGCAAGGCTGGCATCCTTTGGATCCCAATGCCTTGGTATCGATGAATTTCTGGGGCTTTACGACCAAGATCTTCGAGTTGGCCCAGCGTCAGCTGACCCTGTATCTTCAACATCATCTCAGCGAGAATCCGATGAAGTGTGAACACGTCATCCCGACCATGATCGGAGAAACGATCCAAAGCGGTCAATACACTTTGAAAGTCATGTCTTCTGAAAATGAATGGTTTGGGGTCACCTATCAGGCAGACAAGCCGTATGTGGTTGAACAGTTCATCAAATACAAGGCCGAAGGGAAGTATCCCTTCGATCTGTGGGCATAACCAAAAAAAATGAAGGACAAACGTCCTTCTTTTTATTTGAATAAGTTTTTAAACAGATCGATCGAATAGACGATGGATCCGAAACTGGCGAAGATGTTGGCCATCATGACCACCAACAGGATCCGTAGTACCCTGTTTTTCCACCAGCCTTTCAGTTTCATCGCATCATCCTGAAGATTCATGAAGTCGGTGACTTTGGGTTTGCGCATATAGGCTTCCGCAAGACCCGCAAACCAGCCGGTCGCTAAGACCGGAGACAAGATCCCAATCGGGGCAGCCACAAACGCCACCAGGATCGAAACCGGATGGCCAAAGGCCAACAGGGTCCCCAAAGCAGCCAAGGATCCGTTAAAGACAATGAAACGAAGGACAGTACTGAACGCCATCGTCGGGCTCATCACCATCGTGGCGATGATCAAGGCAACGATCGATAAGGGAAAGACATAAGTCAGGATCTTGGAGGATCGCTTGGGAGCGGGAACGCTCATCAAAGCACTGATGTCCAATTCAGGATTTTGAAGATGAGATGTAATCCCGGCAACATGGGCTGCCCCTACGATCGCGACGATGTTGGTGCCTGAGGCATGTCTGAGTTTATAGGCCATGATGCGGTCACGCTCAAAGATCAAGGCTTCCGCAACTTTGGGAAACTTAACACTGATTTCAGACAAGGCTGCCTGAAGCATGTCTTGCTCTTTTAGTTTTTCAAGGTCGGCTTCAGTCATTTTCTCATCGGTAAATAAAGAGGTCAGCAGTTGCGTCAACATGCTCATCTTATCGAAAAAGTTCAAAGAGCGCCAGATGCGCTGGAAGGTCACGGTCACACTGCGGTCGATCTTCAGCAGGCGTGTGTCATTGTGTTGGGCAAATTCAATGGCGGTGATCATTTCCTGCCCGACATTGATCTGATTGGCTTTGGCCAAACGCTTCTGATAAGACGCCAAGATCAGCTGAGCCATCAGGAGTCCTGTCTTTTTCTGCTTGATCAATTGGATGATGTCGGTGTTTTCCCAGGCTTTATCCTGGTTGAGTCCTTTGAAGCGCTCTTCGTCAAGCTCGATGGCGATCGCATCATAATGGTTGGCGCTTAATGCTTCTAAAACCTCTTGTGCGGAGAGGTGAGAAACATGGGCCGTTCCGATTAAGGAGATGGTTTTGTTTTCAAGTTGGATTTGGGTTATCATTGACTCATTGTATCACATAAATAAAGGGCATTTTGTCACACAATTTCACAAGGTTGGTTTTATCACATAATTGGGAGTATGTTATAATGTTTGAGACTAAGGAGGGTTTGATCATGTTCAGTTATAACACCATACAAACCATCGTCCAGCTGTTCAGAGCGTTTTTTGATATCCTGATTTTATGGATATTGTTATATTACGGAGTCAAAATAGTAAGAAACAATGCCAGAACCTCACAAATCTTTAAGGGCATTGTTTTCATCTTGGTCCTGCGAGCCGCTGCCGACTATTTCGGTTTCACGGCGGTCAGTTGGCTGGCGACAGTCTTAGTCACCTGGGGGCCTTTGGCCATCATCATCATCTTCCAACCTGAGATCCGATCTCTGTTGGAACGTCTCGGTAAGACGACGGTCTTCTCCCGTTTATCGACCCTTTCCGGCAATGAACGTCTGAAACTGGTGGATGCCTTGGTCGATGCGGCAGCCGACTTGTCAACCAATCGGATCGGAGCCTTGATCACCATTGAACAGGGACTGTCCCTGAATAATTATATTGCGACCGGTACCCAGATGAACTCCCTGGTCAGTGCCGATTTGATCGAATCGATCTTCGTACCGACCACCCCGCTTCATGATGGGGCCATCATCATCCAAGGGGACCGTATTGCCTGTGCTTCGGCCTATTTCCCGCCGACCACCAACGATCTGCCTTCCAAGATCGGAGCCCGTCACCGGGCCGCCATCGGGATCAGTGAGATCACCGATTCGATCACCATCGTCATCAGTGAAAAAAGCGGACACATTTCGATCGCTGAAAAGGGTGATCTGATTCCGATCAGTCATTCCGAACTCAGAGAATATCTCGAAAAGGCCATCCTTCAGGATCAGCCTGAAGTCGATCATACCAAGTCCATGAAACCCAAAACGACCTTGACCATTTTACCGGTCATTACCGAGAAAAAACCGCGTTTTTCAAGACGTGCCAAGACGGAAGAACCCGTCGATAAGACCCTCATTGAAGGTGATCCTTCACAGGATAAGCCCAAACTCAACCTGGAATACAGCGTCTCGGATGAATCCTTGTTGGATGATGCGCCGAAAACCGATGAACCGGAGGTGAAGTAAGATGGCAAAAAAACAACCTGTTAAAAATAAAGGTCAGGAAAAGCTTGAACTGGCTCAGCAGATCGCCAACCAAAGCAAGAAAGTCGTCCAGTCGTATACCGTCATTGAACAGCTCATCCTCAGAGTGTTGAAATTCATCAGTCATTGGTTCGATGAACTGTTGTACAGTCAGAAAACAGGCAAACTGGTCACCATGATTTTGGCTGTTGTCCTGTATACCGCCATCAGTTTCAACCTGGGAGAATCGGTTTTAAACAATCCAATCCAATCGGGCTGGAAGATCGATTCGATCCCGGTCACTGTCATCGCCAATACCGAGATCTATGAGATCTCAGGGATTCCGACTCACGTCTCCGCATCCGTCATCGGGGATCTTTCAGATATCTCGCTGATGAATACGCAGAAAGCCTATTCGGTCGTGGCGGATCTTTCCGGTCTATTGGAAGGGACCCATGAGGTCAAACTGACCCCCAAAGATTTCTCGACGAGACTGGATGTGGTCTTATCTCAGACCACGGCTGTCGTCACCATCAAGAAAAAGATCTCTGAGCGTTTCTCGCTCAGTTATGATTTCGTCAATAAAGATCAGATGAACCAGGAGTTTGTCTTGGGTATTCCGGTCCTGTCGGATCAGGAAGTCATCATTCGTGCTTCACAAGATACCTTGGATAAGATCGGGATGGTCAAAGTCCTGATCGATGTCTCTGCAGTCAACGCTGATTTTACAAAAGACGGCACGGTCGTTGCCTATGACCAAAACGGAGAGCGCATGGATGTCGATATCCTGCCTTCTACGGTCACCGTCACAGTCGGGGTTACCTCTCCCAACAAGACTGTTCCGGTCGCAGTTTCACCGATCGGTGAGATCCCCAACGGGATGGCCATCGATTCGGTCACCTATGACCATCAGACCATCACCATTTACGGCCAGGATTCGATCCTAGGTTCCATCAATACGGTGTATGTCCCGATCGACGTTACCGGTCTGCTTGCGGATACCAATCTGGTGGCGAATATCCCGCTGCCTTCCGGTGTCACCAAGACCTCGGTCAATGTCGTCAACATGCAGCTGACACTCAAATTGGGCATCTCTAAAAACCTTACCAATGTCATCATCGAATATTCCAACAATGTCAAAGGCTATCGCTTTACCTTGGTCGATCTGGCTGATGTGTATACGACGGTCAGTCTGTTTGGAACGCAAACCAACATTGACTCGATTGCCAGTGAAGATCTTTATGTCTACTTCGACATGAAGAACGTGGTCTTGGGTGAAAATGAAGTCCAGTTGTATGTGGTCGGACCCAATCCGCTGGTCAAGTATACCTTGCTCAAATCAACGATCAAGATCAAAGTGACCAACTAGGGGGACCCATGGGACAATATTTCGGAACTGACGGCGTCAGAGGCAAAGCCAATGTCGTCTTGACGGCAGAGATGGCTTTTCAGATCGGTCAAGCGTTGGGGGCCATTTATCCCAAGGCGAAGATCGTGGTCGGGATGGATACCCGCTTAAGCTCAGGCATGCTGAAGTATGCCTTGTGCTCAGGGCTCACCGCTTGTGGTGCGCACGCTTATGATGCAGGGGTAGTTCCTACCCCAACGATTGCGTATCTGTGCTCTAAAGAAGATTTTGTGGCTGGTGTGATGATTTCCGCAAGCCATAACCCTTATTACGATAACGGAATCAAGATCTTTAACCATCAAGGCATGAAAATCGATGATTCGATCGAAAATACGATCGAAAAAGTCATCAATAAAGAAACCCAACTGATCTTAGCCAATGATACTGAAATCGGCATGATCCATGCCTATCCTCAAGGCTTGGATCATTATAAACACTTCATCAAATCGATCGTTTCGATCGATCTCAAAGGCTTGCGTATTGCGGTCGATGCGGCCAACGGATCGGCCAGTGTCAGTGCCAAAGACGTGCTGGAATCACTCAATGCGAAAGTGCTGATCATGCATGATCAGCCCAACGGCATCAACATCAACAATCACTGCGGATCGACGCATCCCGGTGATCTTCAGAAATTCGTCGTCGAACATCAGTGTGATGCGGGTCTCGCGTTTGATGGGGATGCGGATCGCTTGATTGCGGTCGATGAATTGGGCGAACTGGTCGATGGCGATAAAACCATCTACATTTGCGGCCTTCACCTCAAGAAACACAAGGCGTTGTCTCAGGATACGGTCGTGACCACGGTCATGGCCAATCTGGGACTCTATAAAGCCCTTGAAAGAGCCGGCATCAAAACAGAACAGACTCAGGTCGGAGACAAATACGTCTATGACCGTATGCTTCAAAAGAATCTGGACTTGGGCGGTGAACAATCCGGCCACATCATCTTCAAAAGGCACTTGCCCACCGGAGATGGTTTACTGACCGCATTGAGCCTCTTGTCGGTCATGACTGAAGAAAATAAGAGCCTGTCTGAACTGTCAAAGGATCTTGTCATCTATCCTCAGACCCTCATCAACGTTAAAGTCGGCGATAAAAAAGCCGCCCTCAACAACATCAAACTGAAAAAGATCATTGCGGATCTGGAAGAGACCTTAGGCAATGACGGTCGTATCCTGGTTCGTCCTTCGGGAACCGAACCCTTGGTCCGCGTCATGGCTGAAGCCGCGACACAGACGTTGTGCGATGATCTGGTGCGCCAGATCGTGAATGTCATAGAAAGCGAGAAACTGTGATCATGAAACGGGTAATATCGATCGTAGAAGATGAAAAGGATCTCAACGAACTGGTCAAACGCTATCTTGAAAAAGAAGGCTATGACGTCAGATCGCATCTTACTTATGAAAGTGCCAGTGCCCAAATCAACAACCCCGATATCCAGCTGTGGATCTTAGACATCATGCTGGACAACCGCAGCGGTTTTGACCTGATCGAAGAGATCAGAAAGATCAATCCGACCGTACCGGTCATCTTTATGTCGGCCAGAGACAAGGAATTCGATCGCATCATCGGCCTAGAGAAAGGCTCTGATGACTATATCACGAAACCCTTCTCACCCAAAGAACTTGTCTTGCGTGTCAACAACATCATGCGTCGGGTCTATAAAGACGATGACCGCATCGAAGTCGACGGCTATGAGATCGATCTGGTCCAGCGCAAGGTCTATCAACACGAGGTCGAAATCGAGCTCACCACCAAAGAATTTGACCTGCTTATGATGTTTGTCCGCAATAAAACGATTGCCTTTTCCAGAGAACAGATCCTGGAAAGAGTCTGGGAAACCAATTATTTTGGCTCTGACCGCGTCGTCGATGATACCTTGAGACGTTTACGCAAGAAGCTCAAAGCCCTTAACATCCACACCATTTACGGTTACGGATACAGGCTGGGTTAATGAAAAGACTGAAGTCGTTTATACAAAACATGAGTTTGACCCAACAGTTGGTCAGTTTGGTCCTGATCTCCATTTTCCTGTTTGGGTTTTTTCTCATTTCTTACATCTTTACCAACATCAACACCATCGCTCAGAATCAGATGTTTACTCTGATCCACCGTTCTCAAAACGCGGTCATTGAAAACTACTATAACTTTGTCTCTTCTGAAGATCTGTTCTCCAACAGTGATCCGACCGTCATCCACTACATCATCTTTACCGATGACTCTCAGGATACCCTGACCAATTCTGCCACTCAGATCGGGATCGATCTCTTCAGTGAGTTCACCACCAAGATCGGCACCCAGAGCGCGGATTCTGAGGATCATATCTCTTTATTGTCGCAGCCCAACGTGGCGTATACAGTGACCCACATCGGAAATCAGGTCTGGATCGTCAGCTTCATGGTGACCAACACGATGAATCAGTTCAGATCGGCACTGATCAATGAAGTCGTCAACATCATCCTGATCATGGTTGGCTTGATCTTTCTGTTTCTGATGACATGGGTCGGAAATCTGATCCACTCTTTGAAACTGATCGAAACCTACATCAACGACTATAAAAAAGGCGATGATGTCGAACTGGTCATCAATCGTAAGGATGAGATTGGTGAACTGGCTTCCGCCATCGTCACCATGAATAAGGAACTCAAACGACAGGAATTGCTGAAAGAAGAAATGGTCCACAACATCTCCCATGACCTTAAGACGACGATCGCCACGATCAAATATTACGGTGAATCGATCAAGGACGGGATCTATCCCTATGATACCTTGGAAGCTTCAGTGGATGTCATCATCGAACATGCCTCTCGTTTGGAGAAGAAAGTCCACAGTTTATTGCTGCTGAACCGGATGGAATACATGATCCAAGACGGTAAGCCCGGCAAGACCGACATGAAAGTGGTGGTCGAAAAAGCCATCCGTTCTGTCAAGGTCCTGAAACCGGAAATCAAACTAATCACCGATCTGACCTCGTGTTCCTACTTCGGTTCCGAAGAACCGTGGCGGGTCGTCGTAGAAAATCTCTTGGACAATGCTTTGCGTTATGCGAAAACGGTCGTCGAGATCCGTTTGACCAAGGATGAACTCAGTGTCTATAACGATGGGGCCAGGATCCCTGAAAACCGGATGGAACAGCTCTTTAAGCCTTTTGAAAGGGGCTCAGGCGGTCAATTCGGCTTGGGGTTATCCATTGTACACCGGGTCATTACCGCGTATGGCTACGGGATCCGTATCCACAATGAAGACGAAGGCGTGACTTTCATCATCAACCGTCTGAAGACCATGAAAGAAACCGAAATACTGAACTAATCGGTTATACTAAAAAGGACCATGTCAAAAATTCAAATCAACGATGTAACCATACACTATACTCAGCAAGGCAAAGGACGCGATGTCGTCTGTCTGCACGGCTGGGGCCAAAATACCGAGATGTTTCAGGCCACTCAGAACTTTTTAAGTCCATGGTTCAGAGTGACCCTGATCGATTTTCCGGGTTTCGGCCAAAGTTCCTTGATGAGCAGCGCCTGGGGCGTTGAAGAATACACCCTGAATTTTAAAATCTTTTGTGATCGTCTCAACATCATTGAACCGATCCTGATCGCCCATTCGTTTGGGGCACGCATCGCGATTCTGTATGCGGCGAAACATAAGGTTCATAAACTGGTCTTGACCGGCGCAGCCGGACTCAAGCCTCGTCGCGGACCGGATTATTACCTGCGCTTGGCAATCTATAAAACAGCCAAACTGATCTTCAGACTGAAGCCTTTGGCGAAGTATAAAGAAAAGATGGCGGCGTCCTTCGGGAGTACGGATTATAAGAACACCGAAGGGGTCATCCGTCAGTCTTTCGTCAAAATCGTCAATTCGGATCTCAGGAAATATCTGCCGTATATCACGGTCCCAACCTTACTGGTTTGGGGCGAACTCGATGATGCGACCCCCTTATGGATGGCCAAAGTCATGGAGAAAACAATGAAAGATGCGGGTTTAGTGATCTTTGAGAAAGACGGACACTATGCCTATCATAACCAATCTGAACGTTTCCACAGGATCGTGGATGTCTTCTTAGAAAAGGATAAGAACTATGAATGATTTCAATCTCTGGATGAGGGTCGGCTTGTTTATCGGTTTATGTCTGATGTTTTATGTGCCAGGCAAGCATGCCTTGCATATGTATCAGCAAAACCGTTATGAACTTAACCGTTATCTTCAATGGTTCACAGCGTCTTTAAGGACCTCTATTTTCGGTATCATCCGTTCTTTGATCTTGGGTTTGGTTTTAACTCTGACGGTCACTTTCTTTCCGCAGATGGGGATCATCCTGACGACTTTCCTTATTTATCTGGTGGCCTACTTTTCAATCAAGCAGGAGAAACATAAACCTTACATCAAGCCTTTAAAGGTGACCGCAAGAGTCAAACGTCAGATCGTTTTGATGGTCATCCTGTCATTGGCGATGATCTACAATATGGTGGCGTATGAGAGCTTATCTCCGATGCCTTTGATTGCCTTGATGTATGAAAGCAGCATCGTCCACATCATCTTGATCCTGATGGCTGTCATCACTGAACCGATCGAAGCCCTCATCAAAAACTTCTACATCGGTTTGGCCAAACGCGAATTGGCCAAGCGTCCCAATCTGATCAAGATCGGGATCACCGGCAGTTACGGCAAGACTTCCTCCAAAAACATCCTCGATGAGATCCTGTCCGAAGAGTATTACGTTTTAGCGACCCCGGCTTCTTTCAATACTCCGATGGGCATCACCATCACCATCCGTCAGCAGCTCAAAAACCTGCATCAGATCTTCATCGTTGAGATGGGGGCCGATAAAGTCGGCGATATCAATTTCTTGACCAAGTTCGTCAAACCGCAATACGGCATCGTCACTTCGATCGGTCCGCAGCACTTGGCCACCTTCAAATCCATCAACAACATCATCAAAGAAAAGATGAAGATGATCGAAAATCTGCCTTCCAACGGAGTGGGCGTTCTCAACATGGACAACGAATACATCCGTAATTATAAGATCCAGAATACCTGTAAGATCATCACTGTCGGGATGGAATCGGATGACGTCGATTTCCGTGCCATCAACATTACCTATACCACGGAAGGATCTGAGTTCAGCATTCAAAGCGCAGACCGTCTGGTTTCCTTCAAGACCCGTCTCTTAGGCAAACACAATGTCTCCAACATCCTGGTCGCGATCGCGGTCGGAAGAGCCTTGGATCTGTCTTGGGAGAAACTGCAGAAAGCGGTCGCCAACGTCAACTATATCGAACATCGCTTACAGCTCAAAAAGATCAACGGATTGACCTTCATCGACAATGCCTTCAATTCCAATCCGGAAGGATCACGGATGTCTTTGGAAGTCTTGAAAATGATGCCTGGGAAACGGTTCGTCATTACCCCCGGTATGATCGATCTGGGCGTCAAACAAAAAATGTACAATTCCGAATTCGGACGGACCATGAAAGGCTGTGCCGATGTGGTCATCCTGGTCGGTAAGACCCAAACCAAACCGATCTATGACGGCTTGAAAGAATCCGGTTTCGATATGGATAAGGTCATGGTGTTCAGTACCGTCAAAGAAGCCTTTGCTTATGTCCAAAAACACGCCTCATCGAAAGACACCATCCTGCTTGAGAATGACTTGCCGGATGCGTTCAACCGTTGATATGAAGTGGAATGAATTTGTGGCCAAAGTCTTGGCGGTCAGCCGCATCGGGCTCAAGTTTTCCAAAGATCCTTATGCGATCGAGAATTATGAAGAACTGCATACCTTGGCGTTGAATCAGCTCAACGAACTTCATGAGACGCCGGATGAATCGCTGCCGTATCAGCGCGACATCTATCCGACCCCCAATATTTCCGTTCGTGTCCTGATCTTCAATGAGAAACAGGAACTGTTGATGGGTCAGGAAGTCAGCGATGGGGCTTATGCGGTCCCTGGCGGCTGGTGCGATGTCTTTGAATCCCCCAGCGACAATGCCCGCAAGGAAGTCCTGCAGGAAACAGGACTCACTGTCAAGATCGACAAGCTGCTGTGCATCCTGCGCCGGGAACTCTACCGTGAGTATGCCTCGATGATCAGTGAGTATGTGATCTATTTCAGCGCAACGCGGATCGACGGAGCACTGAATCACAATCACGAGATCCTGAGCCTGGGCTATTTCCCCCTCGATCAATTGCCGCCTTTAAGCCGCAAGATGACTGAAAAAGAACTGAGAATTGCCTTGGATGTGCTCATCAATAAGACCGACGTGGTCTTTGATTAAAGGAGAAGACATGTTAAAAGTTGCCGTACTCTTCGGCGGAGATTCCGTCGAACATGAAGTCAGTATCATTTCAGCCATGCAAGCCATGGCTGCTTTGAATGAGAAGAAATACAAGATCATCCCGTTGTATCTGGCCAAAAACCATAAGTTTTATTCCGCAGCCAGTCTTAAACACATTGAAACCTATAAGGATCTGGATCTGATCGAAAAAACAGTCACACAGGTCTCTGTCGTGCGTGAAAATCAGAAATTCTTTCTGAAACCGTTGGCGCGTTTTAAACAACGCACTGAGATCGATCTGGTCATTCCGGTGGTCCATGGGACCCACTGTGAAGACGGATCCGTTGCCGGTTTCTTAGAAACCTTAGGGATTCCATACAGCGGCTGTGATGTCTTGGGCGGCGCTGTCGGACAAGACAAGGTCGTCATGAAACAGATCCTTGAGAATGCGAAACTGCCCATCGTCGATTGGGTCTGGTTCTTTGCGTATGAGTTTGAGAAAGACAGCGCGTCTTGGCTCAAGAAGATCGATCTTCTGGGTTATCCTGTCGTGGTCAAACCAGCCAATCTGGGATCCAGTGTCGGGATTACCTTAGCCAAAGATGAGAAAGAAGTGATCGCAGCGATCGATACGGCTTCTCAGTATGATGTCAAGATCTGTATCGAAAAAGCGGTCACCAACTTAAGAGAACTCAACTGTTCAGTCTTGGGTTATTATGATAAGAAAGAAGCTTCCGTTCTTGAAGAAGTCATGAAACAAGATACGATCTTGTCCTATGACAACAAATACAAGGGCTCCAGTAAGGCGAAAGGGATGGCGTCAGCCACCCGCAACTGTCCGGCCAAAGTCTCGGATGAGTTGACCAAAGAAGTCCAAGCCTATGCCTTAGAGACCTTCAGAGTCTTAGGCGCAGCCGGCGTTTGCCGCATCGATTTCTTGTTGGATGATCAGACGAAGAAAGTCTACGTCAATGAGATCAATACGATTCCGGGCAGCTTGTCGTTCTATCTGTGGGAAGCCACAGGCAAGTCTTTCCCCAAATTGATGGATGATCTGGTCGATATCGCGATCAGACGGACCCGTCAGAAAGAAAAGATGACCTTCTCTTATACCACCAACATTCTCTCCAACTATAAAAACGGGGGAGCCAAAGGATCCAAAACAAAAACGAGTCGATGATGACTCGTTTTCTTTTCTTACAGGATGAATTGGGCGACGATCAAGGCCACGGTACACAGAATGATCAGGAAGACCGTCACCATTGAGATGATGTTTTGAAGCTTGTTGTTGACGTACTTGCCCATGATGCGCTTATCATTGACCAGCAGGATCATAAAGATGATGATGACCGGGGTCAAGAATCCGGCGATCTGTTGGGTACTTAAGATCAGGTTCATCAGATTGAGTCCGGGGATCAAAACCAAGGCAGCTGAGATGACGATGATGAAGGTATAGATCCCGAAGAAGACAGGGGCTTCTTTGAATTCGTAATCGACCCCGCTTTCCCATCCAAACGCCTCAGTGATCGCATACGAGGTCGATAGGGGAATGATGGCCGCAGCCAGGACCGAAGCCCCAAACAAGCCTGCCCCAAACAGGATGAAGGCATTATCGCCCGCCAGAGGCTTTAAAGCCATGGCGGCTTCAGAAGCGCTGGAGATGCTTGTGCCTACCGCATATAAGGTCGCAGCCGTACAGACGATGATGAAGAACTGGATGACGTTGGACCATAATGAACTCAGATAGACATCCAACTGTTCATATTTATAGTCTTTCAGACCCAGCTTCTTATCCACGATCGCGGCCTGAAGGTAAAACTGCATGTATGGGGTAATCGTGGTTCCAATCATCCCGATGAAGGTCAGGATGAATCCGGTCTCCATCGTAAAGGTCGGTGTGACGGCACTTAAGGCAACGGCGCCCCAATCGGGCTGAGGTTTGACCAAGAAGGCTGCGAAAATATAACCGAAGAAGACAAAGGTAAACAGCATCAGGACTTTTTCGACCCGGATGTAAGATCCTTTGGTGACCAGGATCCAGATGAAGATCGCCACAAGCGGCACAGAGATGTATTTAGAGACCCCAAAGAGTTCCATCGAGGCTGCCACCCCGGCGAAATCACCAAGGACGACCCCGAAGTTGGCGACAAACAGGACGATCATCGCAAACAAGGTCAATTTGACCCCGAATTTCTCACGGATCAGATCGGAGAGGCCTTTCCCGGTGACCACGGCCATACGGGCATTCATTTCCTGAATGACTGCCAAACCGACAGTAATGATGGTCAAGCCCCACAGCATCTTATAGCCGTAATTGGCACCGACTGTGGCGTAGGTCGCGATCCCGCCGGCGTCATTGCCGGCAGAAGCAGTGATGATGCCCGGACCGATGATCCCAAAGATATAGATCAGCTTACGCCATCTTTTTTTCAGTCTGTCTTTCATGCGTCCACCTTCTTCAAGCGGATGTATTCATAGACGATGTCCATCAGTGAGACGATCCCAATCAGTTCATCATTTTCATCAACGACCGGTAAAATCATCAGGTTATACTTCTGCATCTGTTCCATGGCTTCTTCGATCTTGTCGGTATCTTTGAGGATGACCAGTTCAGTCTTCATCAAAGAACGCAAGACACGATTGGATTTCGCATGGATCAGATCGATCAGGGAAATGACCCCGACCAATTTTTTATCCTCCGTCACATAGACGAAGTTGGTGATGTCTTCTTCAGGACGTTCATGACGAAGCTGATTCAAAACCGATTTGACGTCTTCGTCTTTATCAAAGGACATCATGTCGGTCATCATGAGAGAACCGACCGTACGGTCATCGTATTCCATCAGTTCTCTGATTTCTTCAGAGATGTGTTCTTCCATTTCGACCAAAAGCTTTTCAGCGGTCTGATCAGTGATTTCTTCCAGGATATCAGCAACTTCATCCTGAGGCATCATCTCCAAGACATCGGCGGCCTGTTCGATCGGCAGCTGTTCCAGTAAGGAGATCTGGACATCGGATTCAACTTCTTCCAAGACATCGGCCGCTTGTTCAGGTTCTAAGCTTTTGAAGACTTCGATCTGGGCTTGTTTGTCCAGATCTTCGATGATGTCGGCGATGTCGGCCGCATGTAAGGTGGTCAGTTTTGTATACGGCATGTTGAGCTTCAGATTGTCCCGATTTGAAATCAGAGGCTGTACTTCATCCAATACGACCAGTTTATTGTGGAATTCGGTCTTTAGAAGATTGGTGACTGAAATCCCGACATACTCAAGGCCCCGTCTGCGGATCAATCCGCGCAGTCCGATGTCAGCCGCGATGACGGTCCAGTTCTGATTGATCAGTCCGATACGGATGTCATTGACGCGTTCGACTTTACGGCCGTTGATGTCGATGATCTGCCGGTCTAAAATATCTTTCGCTAAAAAGATCGCATTGTCAGGCGGGGTGGTAAAGGTGATCTGTTGGGATCCGAGTTTCAAATAGAAGGAATTTGAATGACTCTTGTAGATCTCCAGGGATTCACAATTGATGTAAAAAAGTCGTTTGCCGCTTTTGACTTCAATGGCGGTCAGCGTTGGTTTGATCCCTCTGGCGTCAATCAAAACGTCATTGAGGTTACCAATGACGGAGTCGTCCAGATTGCGGATGTCTTTGTGAAGGATCTTGCTGAAGAATAAGTTGTTGCTAAGGGTCACATTTCTACTCCTCTCAATAAGTGAGAGAAGTGTTAAAGGTCCTCTCACCAGATGTGTGATTCAGTTTTATAAATAAGGTTCTATGAGGGTCACTGTCCATAAGAGGCTCCTTTCATTTGTTTACATTATAACTTTTTAAGCATGATGAAACAACCCGTAAATTCAACTAGTTTCGCAGATTAAATGAGTATGTTATAATTGACTCACATCGTAGGAGAACACTATGCCAACACCTCATAACAATGCCCTTAAAGGTCAAATCGCTTCCACCGTCTTAATGCCCGGCGATCCGCTGCGCGCCAAGAAAATCGCTGAAACTTACCTCGAGAATGTCGTTCAGTTCAATGATGTCAGAAATATGTTTGGTTATACCGGAACCTATAAAGGCCATCCGATCACCGTCATGGGTTCAGGCATGGGAATGCCTTCGATCGGGATCTATTCATTTGAACTCTATAGCCAATATGATGTCAAACGCATCATCCGTATCGGTTCTGCAGGATCCTATCAAGCCGATGCCAAAGTCTATGATGTCGTCTTGGCCAGTGCGGCTTACAGTGAGTCGTCTTTCGCGAAAACGGCCTTCAGATTTACGGAAGATACCCAATTCCCAAGTTCAAAGCTGAATGTTTCTCTTGAAGACGCAGCCAAGAAACTCAATATTCCTTTGAAGACCGGTGTCATCCATTCTTCCGATGTCTTCTATCGCGGAGAAAACGAAGACATTACCAAAGTCATCACCGACAAGCATCTGGTCTGTGTTGAAATGGAATCCTTCGCCTTGTTTGCGAATGCCCGTTATCTGAAGAAAGAAGCAGCGTGCCTGTTGACCATTTCGGATTCCTTGGTCACCCATGAAGTCACCACTGCCGAAGAAAGACAGAACTCCTTTACGAAAATGATGGAGATCGCATTACAGATCGCGCTGGAGGACTGATGAAAGTCATCCTGTTGGTCAAAAACTTAACCACGGAAGAACAAGCTGATAAGCTGAGATCGGCATTAGAAGAGACACGTCTCGTTTTTACCGTCAAACCCAAAGATCACCTGGTCATCATCGAAGGGGACGCTGATGCGGTTTATACCGCAAAAGTCACGATCCGCGAATGCGGATTCATCATTGAATAGAACGAACTGCTGTTTTTGATCAAAACCACTTGAAAAATAAACGCTAAATGTGATAACATAGAAAAGCGCTGTAAGGTGGCCTTGCGGAAGTACTCAAGCGGCTGAAGAGGTGCCCCTGCTAAGGGCATAGGTCGGATTAAACTGACGCGAGGGTTCAAATCCCTCCTTCCGCGCCATATTTGCTTCGTTATTGATTACTGGTCCAGTGGTGTAGCGGTTAACATGCCTCCCTGTCACGGAGGAGACCGCGGGTTCGAATCCCGTCTGGACCGCCATTTTTGCAGGTGTAGTTCAATGGTAGAACGCGACCTTGCCAAGGTCGACACGGGGGTTCGATTCCCCTCACCTGCTCCATCTGAAAACTTAAAATCTCAGTTGAGATTTTTTTGTTGTTTATGGTAAAATGATTAGGCAATGCAGGTGTAGTTCAATGGTAGAACGCGACCTTCCCAAGGTCGATACGGGGGTTCGATTCCCCTCACCTGCTCCAGAGAAAATAAAAGCCCTTTTGGGCTTTTAACTATTTAGGCGTAATTATTAATAAGTTTTTATGTGATTAAGGTGATATGGGTTCCCAAAGCGGAATGACTCCATCAACTTTAGTGATAAGAACACCTAACATCCCTCCATTAGACGTCCCGTCATTGGTTGAAAAGATGACCTCAACAATAAATGATTGCTTATTGGTTCCTGAACGGTTATCACTGTCAACGGCTATTGAGATAACGGTATGTCCTTCAAATTCAAGTTGCGCAATAATTGGATCAAATACTTTAATTTTCAATGCATCTAGATCACTCTGGAGATAATTGAGCTTAGCGACATACGTGATTTGAGGTAAAATCAAATCATTGGAGTGTATACACTCTTCACACACTTCACATTCATCGCACACTTCACATTCATCGCACACTTCACATTCATCAGCTGGATCTTTTGTTGAACAAGCACTAAGTGATCCCAAGATTAAAAAACCACAAAACATGATTAGAAAGCTTCTTTTAAGGGTCATTAGGATTACTCCATTTCTTTAATTAACTATATCATCCTACAAATGTGATGAAAGTCAATAATTGACTTATATATTTTGGAAGAGTTAGTCGTCTTAAAATGTTTAGGGATCACTTATCATCGTAGCCGTAATTACTTTAGAAATCTACAGACGTGGGTTGATTTACGACAAAGAATTACTTCATTGATGACTCAATCGATAGTGCTTATGTTTTGCATTTTTTTTCTTAACTGGATGGGCTACACTAAAATGGACAGTTTTTTTGAGTGACATGTTTTTATACTCACCCGGACACAGACTAGGGATGAACAAAGTTGTAACGCTTAGAACTTGAATGTATTGAGAAACAAGAGTCCCCAAATAGAATGCCATAGTGTTAAAATCACACTAAGAATTTTTATTTTGTATTTTCTGTGACAACACAAAAGGTGTGGACCTGTGAATATTGGTAAAGAATAGGAAAGAAAGTTAGAGGTTAGAAGGGAATTGAAGGCGGGGTTAAAGGTTAATTCAAATTCCGTTACCTGCTTCATCAAACAATAAAAGCCCATTTGGGCTTTTGTTTATATCATAGTTTATGAGTTGCCGAAACTGTTTATGTTCAGCCGAATATAGTTGGTGATGATCGTAGACAAATCGATCTCATCGGAAATCCGATAAAACTCATCATCCAAGTGTTCTAGAGGATCATCCTCATAGGATTCAAGAAAACTGTCCAGCGTCCCGTCATCAAGGGCTTCATAGTGTTCCTTCTGACTTGTGACGATGTGGAAGGCTTCTTTGATGATGGGGCTGATCGCTTCGGCACCTATTTTCTCGTAGCCAAAGACGCACAGATGAACATAGTATTTCGTATCATTGAAGAAGACCTGATTCAGTCCACCGTTCATGATTTCACCATAGACTGAAAAACAAGCATAGGCATTTTGGACAGGTTCAGGAAGTTCTTCCAGATTTACATCTTCTTTCCATCGAAGATGATCCACCCAGTACAACATCGCATCCAGCAGCTCATCATCGTCCAGTTTCGCGAAATCGGCTTTGGATATGTGACTAAAGCGTGTCTCTTTTTCTCTTAACTCTGTCATAAAAGGGGATTCAGCAACTTCGACTGATTTCTTCTTAGGTTTAAATATAGTATAAATTCCCATAAAATCACCTCGTTAAGTTTATTATAAACTGAACATAGGACCCTGGGTAGCGATTTAAGAGCTTTTATGGAACGACCTATCTATTGAGATTGTCATCGCGAAGAAACGCAAAGGGCTGTATCAAGTGATGACTCACAGCCGTACCAAGGATGATACAAAGGGTATGGGTCAAGAAAGAAGGACAAAAACTGAAACAGTACTCGATTCCCGTCATCGGCTTCAACCAATGGCCAAGTCCGCTCAGGGCTTTTATTTTGCATTATCTAGCTTTGTCATATAGAGTTAAGTTAACGTGAAGGAAAAGCTCATGATCAACGAATTCAAAACCTATCTACAAGACATCCCGGATGCATCACAAAGAGAAAGAACCGAAGAGGTCCTCCACTGGATCCAACAGACTTATCCTCAGTTGAAACCCAGGATCGCTTGGAACCAGCCGATGTTTACCGACC
>CAZLWH010000002.1:0-5221 GCA_964563265.1 uncultured Erysipelotrichaceae bacterium | reverse complement strand
CACGAAACCTTCATCATCGGGTTCAGCATCTCCAAACAACACTTGGCTTGTGCCCCCGAATTGGCAGGCATTACCCATTTTTCCCAAGACATCAAAAAAGCGGGCTATGACCATACGATGATGCTGGTGAAGTTTCCTTGGAATAAGCCCATCGATTATGAACTGCTGGGGAAGATGATCGACTTCAACATTACCGAGAAAGCCGGTTATCAGACATTTTGGAGAAAGTAGACCACATCGTTTCTCAGTATCTCGACGATACTGATAGGGTTTGCTATAATTGACCTAGTTAACGAGGTAAACCATGAACGCACAACAACTCATCGCAGATCTGCATGCACGGGGTCTCATCGATCACCGTGAAGTATTCTCGACTTGGTCCTGTCAATCGGCAATCTCACCGATCCAAGGCATCCATGGGATACGAGGATTGGTCGCAGTGACCCTTAACGGGAAGACCTTGTCTTTCTATGATACGAATTTCTCCAATGAAATCAAACAACTGGTCTTTAGTGCCGATCTGGACACGTTGACTCAGGTCAAGGTCAACAGTTTTGTGTTGAGTCCCTCGATGAGTTTCACCTGTCCTGCCGGGTCGTTTAAATTTCTGGCGACCAACGTGAAGATCTTTGTCCCATACTTTAAAGAAGCCGGTTTGATCAAATAATTAAGAAAATGTCCATTTGGACTTTTTTTCTGTCTTCGGGCATATATAATATGGTTAAATAGACTTTATGTTAAACTTACGTAAGTAAAATGATTCAAATCACATCGTGAGGTAATCTATGCAGAAACACATTGGGGCCGTCGAATCGCTGCGCCAGGAAGTCCGCCATCATCTAAGAGCATATAATTCAAAATTCAAAGAAGTCCATGATGATGTCAACATCGTTTTTGATGAGCGCGATGCTCAGGGGAATCTGATCGCCGGTTTGGTCTGTACGATCGTCGGGCAATGGCTGGAGATCGACTATATGTGGGTGGAGACCGGACAGCGCTATAAAGGGCTGGGATCACGGATGCTGATCGAAGCAGAGGCTGAAGCCGTCAAACGGGGCTGTAAATACGCTGCCTTGTTTACCTACAGTTTTCAAGCCAGACCGTTTTATGAAAAACACGGTTATGAATTGGCTTTCGCTCAGAAACATTATCCCATCAGTAACATCAAGTATCACATGATCAAAACCTTATAAAAAGTCCTTGCGGACTTTTTGTTTATAAGTACTTCTGCATTCTGAGATCAGCGCGCCATGCCCCTTGAGAGTAAGTCATGTGTTCGTTTCTCGCAAACTGGATATAGCCCATCTTATCATAGAGATTCTTGGCTTTGACGTTGTTTTCGAAGACGCCCAGTTCGATGCGTTTGAAGCCCATCCTGCGGCATTCGTCTTCAATAAACGCCATGGCCAGTTTGGAGATGCCTTTGCCCCAATAGGCTTTCTCGCCGATATGGATGGAGATCCAGGCACTGTCTTCTTTTTCTCCCATGAGCCAATAGAAGTCTCTGGTGATGGAAAACTCACCGATGGCCAGCTGATCATCAAGGATCAGGTATTTGCTGATCGTAGGCCTGGGTTCTTGCTCTTTCAAGACATCGTCGTAATTGAACTGATGCTGAGGACCTTCTGAATAGTTGGGATGGATAAACGGTGCGATCTCAGGGTCGTTATACCAGCCTAACAACTGAATGGCCAGTTGCTCTGTCATGATCATGGGTTCAAATCGGATCGTCATGGTGGTTTCCTCTTTATCCTTATTCTATCATCTGTTTATGCTTTACAGCATCCCAGTAGACCAAGAATCACTTATGGTTTATGATGAAATCACTTGAAGGAGCACGTATGTCTGCCATCATCGATAAATTCAAACTCAATTCTTATAAAGCTTTACCGATCCTCAATCTTCCTGAGTATCTCAACGAAGAACTCAAGTCGATCACCCCTGCGCCGCTGCTGGCCAAACAAGAAGTTATTTTGGTCTTCACCACCTCCAATGCGGACTTCTTTCAACAGTTGGAAAGCTTGGTCAAACAGGATGTCCTTGAAGATAAAGGGGTCCTCCTGATCTGTTATCCCAAAAAGGGCAATCCGAGATATCCGTCCACTGTCCATCGGGATGAGATCTTTGTAAAAGTCGGGATGAACAATGATGGCTTCATCTATGGATCATCGTATATGTTTAACCGGATGCTGGCTTTTGATGAAACCTTTACCTTATTGGAAGTCAAGAAGCTGCTCAATTTCAAACCGGGCAGCCGTCCTTCTCAATCGGGCGCTGATTTCGTAAAATACATTCCCGACATCGAAGGCTTACTGAAGGATGAACCACTAGCCTTGAGGTTCTATCAAGGATTGACTCCGGGTTACCGTAAAGACTGGGCTGTCCATGTGTTTTCGACTAAAAACCAAGATACCCGCAATAAACGCATCTCAGAGATGATCAAACTCTTGAAAGAAGGCCATAAAAACATGACCTTGTATCGACAATCCCTCAAGAAGTAGGAAGCACCAGTCCGTTCAATCTCAGTGCATAATGGTATAATAGATTCAACAAGGAGATCTAATCATGAAAAAAGAATGTGTAGAACTGATTACCGATCAGATCAATTACGAACTTGAATCAGCTTACCTCTATCTCTCGATGTCCACCTGGTTTGCGGAAAACGGTTATCCGGGCAGCGCCAAATGGATGGAAAAACAAGCTCACGAAGAAACGGAACACGCGATGAAGATGACGCACTATCTTCAGTAAGTCAACGTCAGAGTTCTGTTGAGACCGATTGCTGCCGTGGCGACGGATTTCCCGGGCTTTATGGATGTCTTCAAACTGTCCTTGGAACATGAAAAGAAAGTCACTTCAAGGATCCATAAGATCTATGAAGCTGCTTTAGAAGCCAAAGACCATGCCTTATCCGGATTCTTCCAATACTTCGTCAAAGAACAGGTCGAAGAAGAAGCCAATCTGGTCGATATCATTACCCGTTTGGAAAAGGTTCCTACACCGATCGGCATCATGATGATGGATGATCGTTTGGGCAATCGCGCTTAAGCACCAACAGCTCGACATCTATTTCAAAGTCATCAAAGGCAGCCATGAAGACGGGATCCTTAAGGTCAAACTGCCGATGCTTGCCTTAGAGCATCAAGAAATCAAAAAGAGTGAAGTGAAGTAGGCTTGCGCATAAAGCGCAAGCTTTTATTTTGGTATAATGGAAGGCGTAGAAATAAAGAGGATCTTATGGCCATCCAAGCAGCGATCGAGCATTTATCAGAATTCAACGCAGAACACCGCATCCGTGTCTTTGAAGTCTCCAGTGCTACGGTTGAACTGGCTGCCTTGGCGTTGGGGGTGAAACCTCAGCGTATCGCCAAGACCTTGGCTTTCAGAGATGAAGAGGATGCCTTACTGATCGTCACGGCAGGGGATGCGAAAATCGACAATGCGAAATTCAAAGCCCATTTCGGGATGAAAGCACGGATGCTAAATCCGGAAGAGACGCTGGATAAAGTCGGCCATGCGGTCGGCGGGGTCTGTCCTTTCGGAGTTAAGTCAGGATGCAAGATCCATTTGGATGTCTCACTGAGACGATTTGAAACGGTTTTTCCGGCGGTGGGTAGTTCCAACTCCGCCATTGAACTGGATCTGAATGAACTTGAACACTTCTCAAAGACCCACTCTTGGGTCGATGTGTGTAAAACGGTCAATGACCAGGAGGAAAGCCATGAGTGAGTCAGGATTAACCAAAGTCGGTATTGTCGGAATCGGCGGGATCGCCAAGAAAGCCTATTTACCGGTCTTGTGTGTGTTGCCGGGAATCGAGATCATTCCCTGTACGCGAAATGCTGAGACCTTGAAAGAAGTCATGAGCAAGTATCATCTTCGCTCAGGCATGACCGATCTTAAAGAACTGATCGCCGAAAAACCGACCATGATCTTTCTGTGTTCCGCAACGGAAGCCCACTTTGAACAAGCCAAGCTGATCATCGAAGCCGGTATTCCTGTCCACATCGATAAGCCGGTCACCTTATCTTATGACGAAACCAAAGCCTTGGTGGAGTTGGCAAAGCAGTATAAAACAAGAGTCATGGTCGGATTCAACCGCCGCTATATCCCGTTTGTCAGAGAGATTGCCAATCAAGGCATTCCTGATCTCGTTTTGTTTCAAAAAAACAGAGTCATCCCGCAAGGCGATGAAATCCGCCATTTCATTTTTGATGATTATATCCACGTCATCGATACCTGTTTATATCTGCTTGGGGAACCGGCAGTTTCGATCGATGCGAGAGGGACCTTCAAAGAAGGCAAGCTGACCATGGTGGTGACCCATTATCACGGTCAACATGCCCACGCCATCGGGATCACCAATTACGATAACGGGACTGTTGAAGAGATCCTGGAAGTCATGCGTCCGGGTGAAAAGAAAAGGGTCCTTCAGATGGAGAGCCTTGAAACCTACTCGGATGATGTCATGAAGGTCAATACACGCTCAGCGTGGCAACCCACATTAAACAAGCGCGGATTCGAAGACATGATCGGTCATTTCATTTTGGCGGTTAAACATGATACCCCGTTTGATTTCCCCTTTGAAGTCAGTCTGACTTCGCATGAAGTCGCAGAAGAAATCGTCAGACAATTAGAAAACCAGCTATAAGCTGGTTTTTTTAAACACATGGACGATCTGTTCGAAGAACTCGACCAGGTCTTGATCGAATCGGTTATACACGGGAGAGTCGATGTCGAGCACCCCGTATATCTGATCGTTGATGATGATGGGCACCACGACTTCCGAATTGGAGGCGCTGTCACAGGCAACATGACCTTCGAAGACATGGACATTAGAGACGTTTAGAGTTCGATGTTCAGCGGCGGCTGTTCCGCAGACGCCTTTGTGGAGTTGCAAACGAACGCACGCCGGAAGGCCCTGAAACGGCCCTAAAACGAGTTCTCTATCCTTATATATATAGAAGCCTGCCCAATTGAGGTTTTCGATGCTGTTGAAGATCAAGGCACTGAGGTTGGCCATGTTGGCAATCTCATCGTGTTCATTCTCCAACAAAGCCTCGGCTTGTTTCAACAACAGATTCAGATCGGATGTTCTGGTTAAAGTGTTCATGTATTTATTTTAGCACATTCATGGTAAGATGTTTCCGTGAACAGGGGAGCCGTCAAAGGCTGAGATGTTTAGAGACAGACCCTCATCACCTGATCTGGTTAAAACCAG
>CAZLWH010000001.1:30299-47207 GCA_964563265.1 uncultured Erysipelotrichaceae bacterium | reverse complement strand
AAGATGTTGCGATCCTCTTGGTCAGTGCGGATCTTAATGAAGTCATGGAAGTCAGCGATCGCTTGATCGTCATGTATGAAGGAGAAATCGTGGCTCATTTTGATTCCGTCAAAGGGGTCACTGATAAAGAATTGGGCTTGTATATGTTGGGCGCAAAGCGCCAGGATGAAGAAAGCATCAGGAGGGCACTCGCATGTTAGCCAACGAAAAACTATTCGAAGCCTTCAAAATGGCCGCGGCCGTCCTATTGGCCTTGGTCTTGACCTTTGTGGTTTTGCTGTTTGTCAGTGATGAGCCGATCAGAGCCTTTTCCTTAATGTTATTTTCACCCCTGACCAAGTTCCGTTATTTCGGTAATGTCATCGAATTGATGATTCCCTTATCGTTTGCCGGCTTGGCTACCGCATTATTGTTCAGAACCAGATTGTTCAACTTGGGTACTGAAGGCATCTTCTATTTCTGTGGTGTTGTTACAGCCGCCATCGCGACGCAGACGTTCGCCAATTCGACCCTTCATCCGATCATCACGATTACCATTTCTGGTCTTGTGGGTGGTCTGATTGCTTTGATTCCAGGTTTCTTTAGAGCAAAATTTAAAACAGATGAACTGGTTACTTCTTTGATGATGAATTCGATCCTGTATGGATTGGGTCTATACATCATCAAATATTATCTTCAGGCCACGGATGTTTCCGGGGTTGCATCCAATCTGTTCCAACTGACGGCGAAGTTGCCGATCATCGTTCCGGGAACCCGGATCCATGCGGGGTTTGCCGTGTTGATCGTGGCTGTCATCCTGCTCTACATCATGTTGTTCCATACGCGTCTCGGTTATTCGATCCGTATGACAGGGCTTAATAAGGACTTTGCGAAATATTCCGGTATGAATGCGTTCTGGCTCTTCTTAACCGTCCATTTCATTTCCGGATTCTTAGGTGGTATTGGTTCTTCAATCGAACTCTTGGGTATGTATGACCGATTCCAATGGTCAGTCTTGCCTGGGTTGGGTTTTACCGGCGCCTTGATGGCGATGTTGGGTAAAAACCATCCAGTCGGTGTTGTGGCTGCCGCTTTTGCGATCAGTTACCTGCGCACCGGGTCAGACATCATGGCCAGATCGACAGATGTTCCAGTCGAAATCGTCGCCATCGTCGAAGCGGTTATTGTCTTGTTTGTCTCGTCTCAGTATTTCCTGCGTAAATATCATGAACGCGCATTGATTAAGCAAGGAGGAGCTAACCATGCCTAATCTCTTTGAAATCATGTTCAAACCGGAATTCGGTTTTACCATCATCCGTGTCGTCGTACCGATTCTGTTTGCGGCTTTGGGAGCGTATATCGCTTCTTCTGCAGGGATCGGAAACATTGCGATGGAAGGGACGATGCTGATGGCCGCCTTTGTCGGAACCATCTGTGCCGCTGTCTTTCATTCTCCATGGATCGGGCTCTTGTGTGCCGTCTTATCCGGCGTTGTCATGTCTTTGATCTTGACCTACTTCACGCTGGTGCTTAAAACAAACAATATCCTGGGCGGTATCGCCCTGAATCTCTTTGCCTCTTCGATCACCATCTTTGCCTTGTTTATCATCACCGGATCCAAAGGAACCAGCGCTACTTTAGGTGCCAAAACTTTGCCGAAGATCAATCTTCCGTTCATCGAAGACATCCCCATCATCGGGACGATCTTTTCAGGTCATAACGTCTTGGTCTACATCATGTTCATCGCCATCATCCTGATCTACTTTCTGATGTATCAGACCCCGTTGGGCTTACGCATCAAAGCAGTCGGTAAAGATGCGCATGCGGCGGAATCGGTTGGGATCAATGTCAATAGAATCAAGACGATTGCCTTGGTCCTCAGCGGCATTTTGGCTGCATTGGGCGGGGCTTATATGTCGATGGGTTATCTGTCGTTCTTTACTAAAAACATGACCAACGGACGCGGATTCATCGGTCTGGCTGCCGCGGCGATGGGTCAAGGGAATCTTCTGATGGTTACACTGACTTCATTCCTGTTTGGTGTCTTTGATGCCTTGGCCAATGCCTTATCGATTACGTCCTTGCCTTCAGAGATCATCATCACCGTGCCTTATGTGGCGGTCTTCATCGGTATCGTCGTCTACTCGATCATGGAATGGAAGAACCGTCGTGCCAGAGGTGAAGAATGATCAAAGTCATCATGGATTGCGATCCCGGTCATGACGATGTCTTTGCCTTATTGACCTTACTGGCGCATCCTGAAAAAGCAGAAGTCTTGGGGTTTACCACTGTCGTCGGAAATCAAACGCTGGCGAAAGTGACCGATAACCTGCTTAGGGTATTGACCCTGATCAAATCCGATGTGCCGGTCTCAGCCGGTGCCTCGGTGCATCTCAACGGAATGACCTATGTTCAGCCTGGCGCTCATGGCGACAGCGGCTTGGACGGGGCAGCTTTACCGGTCGCCACACGAAAAGTCACCGGTATTTCGGCCGTTGAATGGATCAAAGAAACGCTGGAGAAATCAGATGAAAAGATCGTCTTGATCCCAACCGGTCCTTTGACCAACATCGCCGAACTCTTAACGAAATATCCTCACATCAAAAATAAGATCGAAATGATCACCTTGATGGGCGGTTCGGTGTATCGCGGCAATGTGACCTCGATGGCTGAATTCAACATCTGGGCCGATCCTGAAGCCGCCAAGATCGTGTTTGAATCGGGCTTACCACTCATCATGAGCGGTTTGGAAGTCTGTCATGCGGGAAGTTTGCTTCATGAAGAAGTGGATCAGTTTGATACTCAAGAACCGGTCTCAACGATGGTCCATGGCTTACTGGGCTTCTTCAATGCCTTTGCGAAAAAACTCAACCAACCGGGCTCACCGATGTTTGATGTCTGCCCAGTCATGCATCTGCTTTATCCGGAACTCTTTAAGGGTGAACCGATGAAAGTCGACATCGAAGTCAACGGAACGTTGACCCGCGGTAAAACGGTCTGTGATACCCGTTTGTGGGCCGATCCCAAAGAATCCAATGCCATGGTGTTGATGGATGTGGATCGTCCTGCGTTTATTCAACGTTTTGTGGAAGCCGTCAGGATCACGGACGAGAGAATCAGACAATGACACCGTGGTTAGAACGCGTCAACGCTTTTGAATCCACCATGAAAGCGTGGGAAACCGCGCTTTTTAACACGCCTGAGCTGGGCTTCAAAGAAGTACAGACCAGAAAACAATGTCTGGAATTCGCCAAGACTTTTGATTTAAAGCTGACTGCTGATTTTGGGGTCAACGGTTTTGCGATCACCATCGGTCAGGGTAAACCTCATCTTGGATTGATCGCCGAAATGGATGCCTTGGTGGTCGCCAATCATCCGAAAGCGTCCCTGATCGATCATGCGGCCCACAGCTGCGGTCATCATCTTCAAGGGGTCATCATGCTGAGTGCTTTGGGCTTGTTTCATCAAGAAAAAAAATTCACGGGCTCGATCACCTTATTTTTCGTCGCAGCAGAAGAATATGTCGATATGGCGTATCGGCAGGGCTTACGCAATGAAGGCAAAATAACCTTGTATTCAGGCAAACAGAATCTGATCCTTCAGGACGCTTTTAAAGACATCGATCTGATGATTTCTTGTCATACGATGGGTCAAACCGATCGCCCCAGCCTTGAACTGAATTCCCGCTTAAGCGGATTTATTTATAAGACGTTGACCTTTACCGGTGTCAGTGCCCATGCGGCGGTTGCCCCTCATCAAGGGGTCAATGCACTCAATGCGATGGTCTTGACCCAAAATGCGATTGCCTTACTGCGTGAGACCTTCCAAGAAAAAGACATGGTACGGGTTCATCTGATGTCGACCTTAGGCGGTCAATCCGCCAATGCGGTTCCATCCAAAGCCGTGCTTGAGGGCTATGTCCGTGCTGTTGATCCTGAGATCCTCAGCGAAATCAATGCGAAGATCGATCGGGCCGCGCTTCATTGCAGCCAGGCCTTAGGGGCACAATGTGAGATCCTTGATCAGGTGGGCTATCAGCCGTTACTTCAAAGCGAAGCCCTAAGCGATGTGATCCGACCCTATGCAGAAAGCTTGGTTGGATTACGAGGACTCCATGACCATCAGAAAAGCTTTGCCTCAGGCGATATCGGAGATATTTCATTGATGCTGCCGACGGTCCAATTTGGATTTTCAGGCTGCAGCGGAGTGGTCCATGGCGCGGATTTCTGTATGGCTGACAGTCAAGAAGCGTTGGTCATGCCGGTGACTTTGATCTTACAGACGCTGGACGATCTGTTGGATCATCCTGAAAAGGTCGATCTCATCACCTCAGAATTTAAACCATCCATGACGCTGACTCAGTTTAAAACCCTGCATCACTTGGATTAAACAAGATTCTTTTAAAGTGGATATCGTATAATAAAATCATGCTTGGCTCAAGTCAACCTTTTGTGAGATCAGGCATTCAAGGAGCACGTATGGAACTGTTAAAAATAAAGCCGGTCTTCAAAGAAATGATCTGGGGCGGAGACCGCATCAAGACCATTTACGGAATGCCGATCCCCACTGATCATACCGGGGAAGCCTGGGTCGTCAGTGCACACAAAAACGGAGACGGAATCATTGAGAATGGCCCGTTTGCGGGAAAACCGCTTTCTGAAGTGTACCGTGAAAACAGAGCTCTGTTTGGGAAAGGTACGAAAACGATCTTTCCTCTATTGATCAAAATCATCGATGCGAAACAAGATTTAAGCGTGCAGGTCCATCCTGATGATGAATATGCGCTGACCTATGAGCACTCATACGGTAAAACTGAATTTTGGTACGTCTTGGATTGTCTGAACCATTCGAAAATGATTGTGGGTCATGATTTGAAATCCAAAGAGGAATTGAAGAAACACATCACTGACGGAACGCTTGAAACCAGACTCACGCAGTTTGAGATCAAGAAAGGTGATTATTTCTATATCCCGGCGAAAACGATCCATGCGATCTGTGCCGATTCTTTGATCTATGAGGTCCAACAGAACTCCGATATCACCTATCGTGTCTTTGACTATAACCGCGTTGACAACCAAGGCAAACAGCGTGAACTTCATATCGATAAGGCCATTGCGGTGACACAGATCCCTTATGTGCCTTATATTACTAAACCGAAGGGTATAAACAGTCCCAATCTGACGATCACTGAACTGATCAATGAGAAATACTTCTCAGTGAAAAAAGCAGACTGTTTTGGGAAAAGCACCTTGACCATCGAGGATGAGTTTGTGATCATTGGCTGTGTTGAAGGGGAAGCACAGATCAATGAGATGAGACTAAAAGCCGGTGAGCATCTCATTGTGCCGCACGCCATCAGGATACTGTCCATCGACGGAGCAGCCATACTGATCCTCAGTGCCCCAAAAGAAGCTTTATTGTAAATGAAAGACCATCCTCAGGATGGTCTTTGTTGTTTTTAGTGGATGGCGTGATAATGATACTCTTCCGGAAGATAAATCGTTTCTATCGTTTTGATGTTTTGTTTAAGATAGTCCAGCATTCCGTATAATCCTGGGATCTCTGAAATCGAATGATGGACAATGATCATCGGCAAATGATAATCCACGCAATATTGCGAAGCGATCCAGTTGTTGATGCCGTCATCCGTAGTGACAAAACACTGAGCGCCGCCTTTGATCATGGAGAAGATATCGGTGATGGCACCAGTTCCGGTCGCTAAGCTGCTTACGATCTGAGACGGATCTCCTAAAATGGTTACGGAGTCCTGTCCGTAAGGTTTTAAAGCCAATGCGACTTTGTGGGCCAAGACATCGACTCGGGTCGGCTCAAAACTGGCATAAGAGTAATAAGCGTTAACGGGTCTAGGATCGAAGGTCAAATCGATGACAGAGCTCCAGCGATCCGCGACCCCAAATTCAGGCATACGGTCCCAAACGTCATGACAGCGAAAGACGCAGATACCGTGCTGTGCCAACAGATCCATCTTCATCTTACGGGCATCCAACAAAGCTTTTCTGGGTGACGTGCTTTCCTCATAGAAACAGTTCTCATGGCTGATGATAAAATTGACACCGTTTTTAATGGCGGTTTCTATGGCGGGGACAGTGGCGACCCAACAGACTCCGATTTTGGTGATCTCCTGATTGGGATCGCCAAAAAGAATGATGTCTCGGGTCTTGTCAAAATCGACCCAACTGCCTTGCTGATTCAGATGGTTGATGATGTCTTGTGCTTTCATGGTTGCTCCTTTACAGTAACTTCTTCAAGTACTCTGCGATCTCGATCATCCCAAAATTACTGGGATGAATAAAATCGGTCGTCAGATTATGCATCGATAAGGCTTTTAGCGGATCTGCATAGATCACGTTTGGATTATTGAGCGACAGTACGATTTTTCTGTAGGTTGAGCGGAATTCATCGGCAGAACTGACAATATGATCCCGCGCATAGGTCATTCCATAATCACCATAGAAGGGCAAAATACCAAGACACAGGATTTTGGCCTGAGGCTGATGCTTGACCATCTCGGTCAGCATGTAGGTGACCCGTTGTGCATACGCTTTCGTCGTCATTCCCGCTGCCAGCATGTTCACCGACAGTTCCAAGACGATCAGATCGTAGGTCCCGCTGACTTTAAGGAAATCCGTGACTTCTTTCTCACATAACGCAGTGCCGGCCAAGCCGAAGTTGGACAAGTCCGCTTTGATCGATCTGGCCAGGATGTTCGGATAAGTCAAATCAACGGAGGTTGGAAAATAGCCTTGGGTAACACTGGATCCGTAAGACATCATTTTAAAGGAAGGCACTTCATCTGCCTTGGGCAATCGATGTTTACCACTGATGTGTTTGATCAGGACGTTGTCTGAAAAGATACAGAGTCGTACGACTTTGAATGAGAAAGCGTAGGGTTTAGGAAACTTTTCACTGAGGACGATCTCGTTGTATTTTGCGATGAAAACCGGAATCGTGACTTCTTTTTCGAAATGGAACTCTTCCGGATAAGGCATATCCCCGTAATAGACCATCACTTTGGTCGCATGGCGCCTTCCCAAGGATTCCAGTGTGATATAGCAGTCTTCTTCCGGAACAAGACGGATCTCTGTTCCATTGAGTTGATACGCTGTGGTATGACCCATTGCTTTATTGACGTGATCCGGATAACGCGAAAGAATCTTTCGTCCCCTTACTTCGACCAACTCAGCAATCCCGTGCAGATCTAAGCCTTGAACCTCCATGATGATTCTCCTTTGTGATCTAAATTCATCTTAATCATACCATATCAGAGTTTGTGATAGAATATGATTGAATATGATAGATAATGAAACATATGGAGGAATTATGAGCAACATCATGCGGGATTATCTGAATACAGCAACAACCATCATGAATGAGATCGAATCGACTCAAAGCGAGAAACTTGAACTGGTTTCCCAACTTTTCGCCGAATGTATCATGAAGGACGGCTTGGTTCATGTGTATGGATCGGGTCACTCCAGGATGGGTGTTGAAGAAATGTTTCCAAGATATGGCAGTTATGCCGGTTTTCATCCGATCATAGAAATGTCGACCACTTTCTATGGCCAAGTCTATGGGGCAAACGGGATCTATCAATCCATGTTTATCGAAAATGTGGAAGGGTTGGCTGCTCAGATCGTCAAGAGCTTTGAGTATAAACCCCAGGATATCTTCCTGTTGTTTTCGACTTCAGGAGTCGGCAATGTGTGTATTGATATGGCCATAGAAGCCCGTAAACTGGGCCTTAAGGTGGTTGCGATCACCGGGGTCAAAAACAGCGAAAAAGTCATCAGTAAGCATTCTGCCGGTCAGCGGCTCAATGATGTGGCGGACATCGTCTTGGATACCTGTGTCCCGATTGGGGATGCGGCGATGTGGATCGAAGGGCTCAAGTATCCGGTTGGACCAATGTCGACCTTGGCCAACACGACCATCGTCAACATGATCAAAGTGCGTACCGCAGAAATCATGACCCAAGCCGGAATGCCGCCGTATGTCATCACCGGATCACAAGTGATTGGTGCTGAAGCCGCTAAAGAATCCTTCGATAAAACGATCGCGGAATATTATCGCAGAAGCAAAAGACTTTGAGCATCATTATTGATTACTGAAGATCCATTTCATATAATTTGTATATACAAATTATTATAAGAGACAGGTTTCTGTCTCGGAAAAGGAACATCAATGGAACAAGTTTATCAGGATTATCTTAATGCAGTTCAAAAAACAACCATGTCAATACAACAGACCCAGCTTAAGGCCATCGAAGAAGCCTCTCAGCGTTTCGCCCAAAGTATCGCTAACCAAGGATTGGTCCATGTTTACGGATCAGGACATTCCCGTATGGCTGTGGAAGAAATCTTCCCAAGATACGGCAGTTTTCCTGGTTTTCATCCGATCGTTGAACTCTCGATGACCTTCCACAATCAGGTCGTTGGAGCCAACGGCCAGCGTCAAGCCATGTTTATTGAAAACGTCGAAGGCCTTGCGGAACAGATCCTCAATAACTTCGTTTTCAAACCTCAAGATGTTTTCCTGCTCTTTTCATCCAGCGGTGTCGGCAATGTCGTTGTCGAGATGGCTTTGGGTGCTAAAAAACGCGGGATGTTTGTGGTTGCCATCACCGGGGTTGAAAACAGCCAAAAGACGGAACCCAAACACCACAGCGGAAAACGCCTGATCGATCTGGCGGATCTGGTCATCGATACCTGCATTCCTTTAGGGGATGCGGTCGTCAAGATCCCCAACCTGCTTTATCCTGTCTCTCCCGTCTCAACCATCAGTAATACCTTGATCGTCAATCTCATCAAGGCCCGTGTTGCCCAACTTCTGACGGAAGCCGGACAAGCTCCGCTGGTATTGACCAGTGCCCACTTTATCGGAAAGGAAGCGTCCCGCCAAGTCTTCGAGGATACCTATAATGACTATCGGCGCAGGACCTTAAGGAACCAATGACCCCCAAAAGAACCCTGATCATCACCGGTGCCCTCGGCGGTATCGGACTCGCTGCGATCCGTTTGTTTTCTAAACAGGACCTTCATATTGTCGGGATCGACATCAAACCCAAGACCGATCCTGTGGTCAAGGAACTGATGTTGCTTTATCCTGATCAGTTCAGTTATCAAGAAACAGACTGTACAGATGAGAATCAAGTCGAATCCGTGATCCAAAAGATTGTTTCTGATAAGGGCTCGATCGATATTCTTTTCAACATCGTCGGAGGCAGCGGAAGACGCTTCGGTGATGGACCCATCCATGAGGTTACTCTAGAAGGCTACCGCAAGACGCTGGATCTGAATCTGACCAGTCAGTTTTTAGTGAATAAGCATGTTGTAAAAGCCATGCTGAAGGCCGAACAAGGTGGTTGTATCATCAATACGGCCTCCGTTTTAGGCATGGTTGGCGGTAACGAGATGTTTTCGACCCACACCTATGCGGCCTCAAAGGCAGCCATCATCGGCTTATCGCGTTCGATGGCAGTCTATTATGCCAAACAACACATCCGGGTCAATGTCATCGCCCCGGGACTCTTGGAGACCCCAATGAGTACCCGTGCCATCAACGATGAGAAGATCCTGGATTATATGGACTATAAACAACCCATTTATGCCTCTAAACACAGATTAGGCAATCCTATGGCTGTGGCCAAGGCGGCAGAATTTCTGGCTTCGGAAGAAGCCGACTTCATTACCGGAACCGTCATCCCTGTTGACGGAGGATGGACAGCCCAATGACACTCTATACAAAACAGATCACCAAATCCATGAATACCGAGATCCTGGTCATCGGAGGCGGATCGGCCGGTTGTAACGCCGCCATCGCTGCCGGCTTAGAAGGCAAAAAAACGCTTCTGATCGAACGGTACGGGTTTCTGGGCGGAACCAGTACCTATATTCTGGATACCATGTATGGGTTCTATATTCCCGGCAAAGAAAGCCGTAAAGTCATCGGCGGGATCCCTGATCTGGTCTTAAAAAAACTCAGTGAAAGAAAAGCGATGCTGCTGAGGCCCAATACGTATGGGGCAGGGACTGGGGTGACCTATGATCCTGAGACCTTGAAAGTTGTCTGGGAAGAACTGATGACCGAAGCCAAGGTCGAGGTCTTATTGCACAGTTTCGTTGTGGATGTGCTCAAAACAGGAAATCACATTGATGCGGTCGTTGTGGTCAACAAATCCGGTTTTTTAAGAATCAACGCGGACGTCATCGTCGATGCCTCCGGAGATGCCGATGTGGCCTATCTGGCTGGCTATGCGTATGACGGGATCGGATCCCATACCCCGGTCCAGTCCTTGACAACCACCTTCAGAGTTGGCTCCGTCGATGAGAAAGAAGCCAAGACGTTTACGAAAAACCAAATGTGGGACTGGATGAAAGCTGCCAATCAAACCGGCAAGTATGATCTGCCCAGAGAAGAAGGCAGTGTTCATATCACGACCATTCCGGGAGTCATGGCCACCAATATGGTGCGTCTGACGTTACCGGATCCAACTGATATCGCAGCGCTCTCTAAAGCAGAAATCTTAGGTCGAAGACAAGCCTTGGAATATTTCCGTTTCATGAAAGACTATCTGCCGGGTTATCAAAATTCCAGTTTCCTTAACTTCAGTACCCAGATCGGAGTCCGTGAAACGCGGCGTGTGATCGGGGAATACACCCTGACCAAAGACGATGTCCTCTCAGGACGAAAATTCGAGGATGCGATCGCTGAATGCGGCGCCCCTATTGAAGATCATCATGCGGGCGCTTCAACAGGATGGATCTATCTGAAGGAAGGTGAGACCTATCAGGTCCCTTACCGCAGCCTGGTTCCGCTGGACAGCGAGAATCTCTTGATTGCCGGACGCTGTCTTTCCGCAACCCATGATGCGCATGCCTCATGCCGAAGCATCGGTCAATGTATGGCCATGGGACAAGCTGCAGGCACTGCTGCTTCCCTGATGGTTTCCGGAAAGAAACGACCTTTAGACATCGACATCAAGACCTTACAGAACAAATTGATCGCAACCGGTGCCATCATCACCTTAGCGAAGAAAGAAGACCTACCATGAGCAAGATCATGACCGTGACCGGTTGGATCGACAGTGATCTGATCAAAAATACATACGTCCATGAACACCTTTACACCACCGCCACCCCCGCTGTTTTGGCAGAGAATCCATTGATGGCGCTGACGGATCTCGATAAGATCCGCGTTGACCTTGAGTTGTTTAAACAAGTCGGAGGCAACTGTATCGCAGAAATGACGACCATTGATTATGGCCGTGATGTCACTAAACTGAAGACCTTGTCTGAACAAAGCGGGGTCTATGTGGTTGCGGTGGGCGGTTTCAATAAAGGATCCTATAACCGAACTTATCTGGAAGATAAGCCCATTGACGAGGTCGCATCTTTCCTCATCAAAGAAGTAACTCAAGGTGTCGATGAAACCGGGATCAGACCGGGTCTCCTAAAGATCGGAACCAGTCTCAATGTGATCTTTCCTTACGAGGAAATTGGTTTAAGGGCCGTCGCGCGGGCTTCTAAAGCAACCGGGATCCACATCACGACCCATACCCAAGCCGGAACGATGGCGAGAGAACAACTGGCCATGTTTATCAAAGAAGGGGTCGATCCAAGCTGTGTCATCTTAGGCCATCTGGATCAACTGGATGATTTTGAGATCCATCTTGAGCTGGCCAAACAAGGAGCCTTCTTAGGATATGACTCCATCCCTAAGGCCAAATACAACACCAAAGACAGAGCCATTGATTTTATCATCCGCTTGGCTAAATTGGGTCTTCATACTCAGATCCTGATCAGCGGTGATTTTGCCCGTCAGGATTACTTTAGCGGTTACGGCGGAAAATTAGGGTTGGATCACTTACTGAAGAACTTCAAACCTGAACTGCGCTTGCGATTGATCGAGGGCGGACTGGATGCGGATCAAATCATCGATGATCTGTTTATCCATAATCCAAGAAGGGCTTTGAGTTTCAAAGAAACGGTTCAATAAATGAAACTGCAGGAATCCATTCAATCTTCCGGTGTGGTTGCGGTCATCAGACATGCGGATGCGGTGTCGATTATCGGTGTTGTAGAAGCCTTGAAGAAAGGCGGGATCACCGCCATTGAGATCACCGTTGAAAACAAAGGCGGTTATGAAGCCATTGAAGTGTGCTCATCACTAACAGACATCGCGTTAGGGGCAGGTACGGTATTGACCTTTGAGCAAGCCAAACAAAGCATCCAAGCGGGTGCCAAGTTTATCGTCTCTCCGATCCTGAATGAGGCTGTAGTACGGTATTGTGTTGATCAGGGGATCGAAGTGATCCCGGGGGTCTTTACCCCGACAGAGATCTATCACGCCATCCAAGCCGGTGCCAAGACGGTGAAGATCTTTCCGGCTGCTCAACTGAGCCCGGCTTATCTGAAAAACATCAAGGCGCCTTTACCGCCGGTTTCCTTTATGGTGACCGGAGGAATCGATGCTAAGAATGCAGGAGATTATATCGCCGCCGGGGCCAGCGCGGTCGGGATCGGCAGTCAACTGGTCGACATGAAACAAAAGGATCAGGTGAATTTTCTTGAAAACATCACCGCAAGGGCCGTTGAATTTGTGGCCCTGGTCAAACAAAATCGATAGAATTCAAAAAGATGGGGTCACTCATCTTTTTGTTTGGGTCCCTGTGGATTGACTAAAAAAGCCTCCTTACTAAAAAACGAAAAAAACTCTCAATATCTTTCAAAATCTATCGAGGAAAATCGGGAATTATCGTATAATGATATCGAGGTGATCAGTATGTCCATCATGATTCATCACGTTTCACGACTCATTCCCGGTACCGGTCCGCAAATCAATGATGCTGTTTTGATTACGGAAGGCAATACAATCATTGCGGTAGCCCATCTGAAGGACCACTACGTTCAGCCTTATTTGAACTTGAAAGACGCGATCCATATTCATCACGGAACCACAACCATGGTTCCCGGATTCATCGACATCCACAATCACGGTGCGCTTGGCCATGATTTTATCAATTCCAACCAATCCGACGTCAATGACGTTGCGGTTTATCTGGCCTCTGAAGGCACAACATCGTTTCTGACCTCGACGATGGCCAAACCCAGAGATGAAGAAAAAGCTTTTCTGACCAATCTGGGCAACCTAAAGATCCCCGCCATCGGTGCCCGTTGGATCGGGATCCATAATGAAGGTCCTTATCTCAATCTCAAATTCAAAGCCATGATGGAAGCGGAAGGCATACGCCCTTTCATCCAAGGCGAGATCGATGAAGATGCCCAATTGACCCGCGACCGTTTGAGAATGATCACGGTCGCTCCTGAATCACAAGGCATAGAAACACTGATCGAAGAAGCCCATCGTCATCAGATCGCCGTCATGTTTGCGCATACCAATGCGTCAGCTCAAGAGACCCTCCATGCGCTGAATGCGGGAGGAGATGGATTTACCCATCTCTATAACGCGATGACCCAACACATTCACCGTGATCCCGGCGCGGTCACTGCTGCCTTGCTGAAGGGCGACAGTTTCTGTGAACTGATCACCGATGGTTATCATATCGATCCTTTGGTGGTCAAACTGACCCATCAAATCATCGGAAGCAAACGCCTGATCGTGATCACGGACCCCAATCCCGGCAAAGGCATGGGAGATGGCGAATTTGAGTTTGGCGGAAAATTGTGCGTCTGTATCGACGGGAAGTCCTATACAAAAGACACTGGCCGTATCGCTGGGTCTACGATTGGGATGATCCATGGATTCAGAAACATCATGAGCTATACGGGATGCAGTATCGAAGAAGCAGTGGAGATGTGCAGTGTCAATCCTGCCAAACTGTTGAAACAAAATCAGATCGGTAAACTTGAACCCGGATTTTTTGCGGATTTTACGATCCTGGATGAACATCATGAGGTTGTCACGACCTATCGAGACGGCTCTGTGATTTATGATCATCGCGCCGAGAAGAAAATGTATAAGATCCTGCCCGTATTCAACTATCGTGTGTGGGGCGGAGATCGTCTTAAGGAAAAATACGGCTATGTCAGCGATCTGCCCAACATCGGCGAATGCTATAACGTCATTGCGATGAAAGGGCATCTCGACTGTACCGTCGAAGACACCAATGAAAAACTGTCTGATTTTTATCAGACGCACGAGAGTCTTTTTCAAAGCCATACCGACGTGATGCCGGTCAGAACGGCCATGGCCAATCCGATCGTTCCGATGTCCATCCAGCTTCATCCCAATGACGATTACGCCATGAAACATGAAGGACGCAAAGGAAAACCAGACGGTGTCTACTTCATTGAAGGCAAAGGAACCATGGTGCTTGGTCATTATGCCAAGACTCTGGAAGAATTCAAAGCCAAAGTCCATGCCAAAGATTATGAACACCTGGTCAGAACGATCAATGTCAAAGCCGGTGAGTTTGTGGATGTTCCTTTTGGGACCCTGCATGCTTTCGGCGGTGGAATGACCCTGATCGAATTCACACAAAATGCGGATCTGACCTATCGCTTGTATGATTATGATCGCATCGATTCTGTCTTGGGTACTCAGCGTCAGCTTCATATCCAGGAAGTGTTTGATAATATCCGCATTCCCAACAGCAATACTGATGTCGCAAAGTTGACTCCGATCCATGAGAATGGCTTGATCAGAACGATGCTTCATGAAGAACCAGGCGTCTATACCGCCGAGAAACTTGAAGTAGAAACCAAAGCCAGTTTCAGATTGGATGAATTCTATTTCCTGACGATCCTTGATGGTCAGGGCACCATCAACACACGACCGGTCAAAGCCGGAGAAACTGTGTTTGTGCCGTGTGCTTTCGGTAAAGTCGAGTTTGAAGGCAAGATGCAGATGGCGTATGTCACCTATAAGGAGAGGGGAAAACAATGAAGAAACAAATCGTCCATGTAGAACCCGTTTATAAGGAGAGGATTTGGGGTGGGACCCTGATCAATACCCGTTTTAACGGAAAGGCCGATATTGACCGTATCGGCGAGCTTTGGAGCGTCTGTGCCCTCAAAGGCAACGGAGACAATCGTTTGACTGAACTCAAAATGAGTCTGAGCGAAGCCTATGAACAGTGTCCGGATTGGTTCAATCTGAAAAGCGAACGCTTTCCGATACGATGCACCTTGATGGATCCAATCGATAATCTGTCGGTTCAGGTCCATCCTCATGAAGCCTATGCCTTAAAACATCTCAATTCCTACGGTAAACATGAAGCCTGGTATCTCCTTGATATCGGGGCAAATCCTCAGATCCAGTTTGGTCATAAGGCCAAAACCAAAGCAGAGTTTCTCGCTTTGGCCAAGGCCAATCGCTGGGAAGACTTACTGAACTATGAACAAGTCAAAGCCGGCGACTTCCTCGATGTGCCTTCAGGCACAGTTCATGCGATCGGTAAACAAATGGTGACCTTTGAGATCGCCCGCAATTCTGACATCACCTACAGGATCTATGATTATGGCCGTCTTGATGTCAAAACAGGAAAAACCCGTGATCTTCATCTGGATGAAGCCATGAATGTCATCAACTTCCCCCACAAAGAAAAAGGCCCGATCCATCCTGAACCGGTCCTGTTTGAAGGCTGTAAAGTCACGACCTTTATCGATACGCCGGGTAAATATACCCTGAAGAAAATCGAAACTGAAACGCAAGGGAAATTCGAACTGGCAGGCTTCTACTTTATTACCGCCATTGACGGCGAAGGCAAGATCGATGATCTTTCAATCAAACAAGGGGAGACCCTGTTGGTGCCTGATCAGTTTGGTAAAATTACCGTATCCGGCAAGCTGACTGCTTTGATCAGTTCGTATCGGGATTAACGTTCACGGATCGATAAGGCATTCATCTCATTATCGCCCTGGGTCTCGATCGTGATCTGAGCCAGGATCGATTTCAGAAAATACACGTGATGAGTGATCTGAAGCGCCAGCGCTGCGTCTTGTTTATTGAGAAGCTTGGCTTGTTTGGACGTCAGCTGAATGGCACTGATCGTCTTAAAGTCGTGGCTAACCACATAACCCTGATCGCCCATATAGCTCATGATCGAACCCAATAAGACGGTTTCATTGAGTTCAGGGAAAAGTGCCTTAGGCATCCACGTCTCTTCCATCACCAATGGCTTTCCTTCCAGTAAACGCAGTCTTGTGTAATGGAACAAACGCTGTTCTTCCCCAAGATTGAATTGGGCTGCGAGTTCAGCCGAAGCATTCACCAACTCAAAGGTCAACACTTTGGAATCCAGATGAGTCTGTCTGAAGCGGTCTGACATCGTAAACATGGTCCGTTCCTGATAAAACTCTTCCGGGTTCACATAGATCCCAGATCCCTGACGGGAATGGATAAAGCCTTGTTCCTTAAGGATACCCAGTGCTTTACGGATGGTAGGACGGCTGACCTCATAACGTTTGGCCAACACGTGTTCGCCTTCCATCGCGCCCCAGGCGCGGTATGATCCGTTTCTGATCTGTTGGATCAGATCCTGTGCGATTTCCTGATATTTCGTTTCCATACACTTACCTCTTCTTACCCATAACTTTACTGTGATTTTACGCAATATACAATGTGCAGATGCACATTTGGAGGCAAAAAATGCAAAATAGTCCGTATCGTCCGCATCCGGTGGTTCCAATCTTAAGCGTCGATGAGAAGATCCTCAGCGGATTTGAGACCATTGGTGAAAAGATCGGTGCCCTTTTGGATCAACACCCGATCATCGCCATCGAGTGCTATCCCTCAACAGACAAAGCCATCTTGATCCAGCACTGGTCATCCTTGTTTGATCAGGTCATCGATACCGATGAAGCCTGGCTCAAAGATCAGGAACTGGATGCCTTCCTGCACAGTGATCTGACCGATGATCGCGTCTTTGGACACATGACCCATAAGATC
>CAZLWH010000001.1:26213-30289 GCA_964563265.1 uncultured Erysipelotrichaceae bacterium | reverse complement strand
CCTCAGCGCCATGATCAGCTCAAAGAAAAAATCCATGGCTTAAAAGGGAAGACCTTACTGATCGGTTTGGGCAGTTCCCTGTTTCATCCGGAAGCCAAGATCATCTTGACCAGTGTTTCGCGTTGGGAGATCCAATTACGCTTTAGAAGAGGGGAAGCAGCCAACTTCAATACCAATAACTTTAAGGAAGATCCTTTGAGGATGTTTAAACGCGGCTATTTTGTCGATTGGCGCATCGCGGATCGTCACAAAATCAAACTATGGCCGAAGGTCGATTTCGTATTGGATGTTGAAGATGCGCATACTCCGAAACTGCTTTCTAAAAAAGCCGTTGATCAGGCACTGTCTGAAGCGGCCCATAAACCCATCAGTATGGTTCCTTATTTCGATCCGGGCCTGTGGGGTGGAAACTGGATGAAAGAACGCTTTAATCTGCCTCAGGATCGACCCAATTATGCCTGGTCCTTTAACGGCGTCCCTGAAGAAAATGCCTTATGTCTTTCTTTCGGACAGGATACCTTTACCTTACAGGGTTTGGATCTGGTCCTGTTTGAATCGAAGAATCTCATGGGACATAGAAACGTAGCTCGTTTTGGACGCGAATTCCCGATCCGTTTTGACTTTTTGGATACCATGAACGGCGGCAATCTGTCGCTTCAGGTCCATCCGGTCACGGATTATATCCAAAGGACCTTTGGGATGCATTATACCCAAGATGAAAGTTATTATATCCTGGATGCGGGGAAAAATGCCTCAGTCTATTTGGGCGTCAAGACGGGAACAAACCTGAACGATCTGACTGAAGATCTGAAACAGGCCAGTCTCAACGTCAAAGCCTTCGATGATGAACGCTTCATCAACCGCATTCCAGCCAAAAAACATGATCATTTCCTGATTCCGGCCGGGACGATCCACTGCAGCGGATCAGATTCGGTGGTCTTGGAGATCAGCGCGACCCCTTATATCTTTACCTTCAAACTGTGGGATTGGGGAAGAGTCGGGATGGATGGACGTCCTCGTCCGATCCACTTGGATCATGCGAAAGAAGTCATTCAGATCGAAAGGGACACCCAATGG
Organism: uncultured Erysipelotrichaceae bacterium; assembly: GCA_964563265.1. Lineage (GTDB taxonomy): Bacteria > Bacillota_I > Bacilli_A > Erysipelotrichales > Erysipelotrichaceae > UBA2212. The sequence continues at coordinate 29,212 of CAZLWH010000001.1, read as the reverse complement.
GTCCATGATCATCTGGTCAATCATCTCAAACCCGGCAAAGAAGAGCCTGGCTTAAAAGAAGAAAGCACCGGGCTTCATGAACTGGAGTTCATTGAAACGACGCGCCATTGGTTTGAAAAGCCCTTTACGATCGAAACCGGCAATACGGTCCATATGCTGATGCTGGTCGAAGGACAAAGCGTCCTGATCAAAGATCCGGAACATCATTTTGAAGACACCCTCTTCCATTATGCGGAGTGCTTCATAGTACCCGCTTCAGTTAAACGGTTCATCGTTGAACCAGTCGGCAAAGAAAAACATGCCCTCATCAGCGCTTATGTGCGCTCAACCAAGGAGAATTAATATGGAAATCAGAAATACCCCGCATTTTGGAACACTTCCTCCGTTTAATATGGAAGGCATCCAAGTAGAAGCCTACGAGAAAAAGATTGGAGCTCTAAACGGATCCTATCAAAAGCCTGTTCTTTCTGCGCAGGCTGATCTGATCGCTTATAAAGTTGAAAGTATGCCTGCACCGAAACCGGCTTTTGCAGGATCTCTGAATTTTGGGGTCACTTATTTATACCCCTATACGGTAGAAGGCGAATACAGCTTCACCCGAGGTCATTTCCATACCGATAAGAATTATGATGAATACTACTTCGGTTTGACCGGAAACGGTTTTCTCTTGTGTTGGGACGGGAAAGAAGAGATCTACGCCGAGAAAGTCTTCCCGGGCTCAATCCACTATATCAACGGGAAGTATGCCCATCGTCTGATCAATACCGATCCGAAAGAAACAATGGCAGTTGCCGCGTGTTGGAATGTCTTGGCAGGCCATGATTATGAGACCATCGATCGATCAGGCTTCCCAATACGATGCTTTGAAGTTGATGGAAAACCAGTCTGGAAATAGAGGGCCAATTTGAGCAAAATAACATCTTGCACCTTCAGCGATGTTGTCATATAATTCAAATGACAGAAGATTAGAAGCATCACTTTGATCATTAGCGCAAATCGCCCTTTTAATGGGCTCAGCCTTCAAACCGCAAACAAACACAACTAAAAAGGGAAAACAATGAGCAACAGAACCAATCCGAGGAAAACCGCCGGAAGACTTGTTATTGATACGTTTAAAGCAGCAAAGGCTTTTTCGCCTAAGACGGCTCAGTCGTCTGAGATCTGCAAGGATCTGCCTTTGTCCACCAATGTCATCGCCTATACCATCACCAACATGATGAAAGACGGGATCCTGGTCAATACGGAAGGTGACAAATTCTATTTCAGCCAGAAGAACTGGGATAAATTCCAAAAAGGATTCAACCGGATCTACTGGATGATCATCGGAATACCGGCTGGTGTTGCTATACTTTTGTATTTTATTCAAGCTTTGGGGTTTTTAAAGTAAGAAAGAACCTTTTAAATTTTCAGGAATTTGTAAAAACAAATCGTTATTTTCACATACTTTCACATAAATTACAAATACTTAAAAAAGATTACAAATAATCGCAAAAAATGCTAAAAAAACTTGCAAACAGGCCATTTATAATTTATGATGAGTTTGTAGTTTGTAGATGAAAGCCCTTACTCAATAAGGAGACGAAAATGAAATATGTAGTTCTTGTCAGCCACGGTGTGTTTGCGCAGGGCTTGCAGTCGGCAGTATTGATGATGAGCGGCAAACGGGATGATCTCCTGAGCACCTCTCTGGAAGACGGGATGGGAACCAACGAGTTCTCGGTCCGTTTCAAGGATCTGATCAAACCGATCAAACAAGACGACGAGATACTTTTATTCAGCGACATTCTTAGCGGATCGCCTTTTACGACATCCATTGAGATCCTCAATGAACACGGTCTCTTCGATAACACGACAGTCTTTGCCGGGATGAATATGCCCATGGTCTTGACTGCAGTGCTGATGAAAGACAATATGGAAAAACAGGATATGATTGATGCTGTGCTCAGCGAAGGCAAAGCGGGTGTCGTTCAATTTATAGTAGAAGCTGTCGATTTCAAAGAAGAAGAACTCTAAGGAGGAGTATCAATAATGGCTATTACATTCTTACGCGTAGATGACCGTATCATTCATGGACAGATCACCACACGGTGGTCAAAAGAATTCCCGTGCGATGCCATCGTCGCTGTCAATGATCATGCGGCAACCACATCATTCATCAAAGCATCCTTCTTATCCGCAACCGGTAAACCGACATATATTTGGACGTATGCGGAATGGCTGGAAAAATGCGACAAGATTTTGGCAAGTAATAAGAATTATTTCTTGATCACGAAAGAACCGATGCTGATGGCAAAGATTCTTATCGATGATAAATTTGTTCCAGGACCGAAGTTGGTCTGTGTCGGGCCGGCAAATGACCGTCCAGGCGCTGTTAAAATCGGGAACAATCAATCGCTGATGCAAAATGAAGCAGACGCGTTTGAGAAGATTCATCAAGCCGGGTATCAGATCCTCTTTGCGTTAGTCAAAGAAGATGCGATCGGATACTGGCCCAAATTCCGTTCAATGTTCGGTTACAAGTGAGAGTGACTCGTAACTGATTATTGATACATAATAACCTAAAAGAAAGGAAGGGTTTTATGCAGATTCAAATCTGGCAAGCATTGTTGTTAGCGATCATGGCATCGTTAACATCCGTAATCGGCGCGCTCGGAACAACTTATTCTTGGTATACGTTGTCCAGACCGTTGGTTGCTTCTCTTATTGTAGGGCTTATACTTGGGGATATTAAAACCTCTATCATGGTTGGCGCCGCGATTCAAGTTGTTTACATCGCGTTGGTCACCCCAGGTGGAACCGTATCAGCAGACTTACGTGCCGTATGTTATATCGGTATCCCGTTGGCAGTAGCCGCAGTTAAAGGCAACAACTTGGATCCCGCTGGTGTTGAAGGTGCCGGCTTGGCAGTTTCCATCGGTGCATTGGTTGGTACAGTTGGTACCGTTATGTTCTATTCAACAGCAACCATGAATTTGATTTGGCAACAAATCGGTTGGAAA
>CAZLWH010000001.1:0-26203 GCA_964563265.1 uncultured Erysipelotrichaceae bacterium | reverse complement strand
TCATTTATCTCACCAACTTCGTATTCCCGTTGATTTCCCACTTCGTCATTGCTTTCCTTCCGACATACTTCATTACCTTCTATGGTACTGACGTTGTTGCGAATTTGAAGACTTGGCTGCCAATGGATGGCATCCCAATGAAGACCATGTTTACTCTCGGTTCATTGTTACCGGCAGTCGGGATCGGTATCTTGTTGAAACAAGTCGTACAGAATCCTGTTGACCTTATTGTCTTCTTCTTCGGCTTCACTCTCGCCGCTGCTTTGAAGATTAACTTGGTCGGTGCTGCGTTTGTCGGCGGAATGATCGCCTTCTTGAACTACAAGATTATTATGGCTAAATCCTCGAATAAGGGTTCAGCGCATGAGGAGGATCTCTAAGATGAGCGTCAAATTAACTAAGAAGACAAAGAATGCTGCTTTCTGGTGGTGGTATAATGGAAACTTAACAGGTTTCACTCATCAACATATGCAAACCTTCGGTTTCCTGTGTGCCATGATCCCTGTTATCAAAGAACTTTATAAAGATGACGAACACCGTCTGCGTTCGTTGAAGACCTATACTCCGTTCTTCAACACTGAACCGCAAATCGGTGCTATGGTTGTTGGTATTTCCGTCGGTTTGGAAGAAGCCCGCGCAAACGGACATGAAGAAATCGATGATGAAATGATTAATGGTATCAGAGCTGGTTTGATGGGTCCGTTGGCCGGTATCGGGGATTCCTTGATTCCGGGAACCTATATTCCTATCCTTCTTTCCATCGCTTTGGGTCTTTCTACCGGCGGATCCGTATTAGGTCCGATCTTCTACGCAGTTGCTTACATCTCCACCATTACCTTCTTCATGAAATACATTTATGATGCTGGTTATGAATTGGGCGGCCGTGCTGTTGACGTCGTTATCGGCGAACAAGCTACCGCTTTCCGCGAATCCATGGTTATGGTCGGGACAATCGTTATCGGTTCCTTGGCTGCTTCCTGGATCGGGGTTTCAACTTCGTTAAAATTCGACCTCGGTACTTATATTAAAGACGGCGTTGAAGTTGCGAACGTTTTGAGACTGCAAGACACCTTGAACGGCGTATTCCCGAACCTGTTGTCCTTGCTCACCGTATTGTTTACCTGGTATCTGATGACAAAGAGAAAAATGTCTCCGATTACGGTCATGTTGGTTCTCGTTGTTATCGCTTTCCTCGGCGTCGTGCTTGGCGTTTTCGACCCCGGACTGTCCTACTAATCCAAAGATTAAGCCCTGCTTATCGCAGGGCTTTTCTTTCAAGGGAGATCATTTATGAAAAATACAGAAAAAGAACAATTACGGCAAGAGATCCTCACCAAGAATATTTTCATGAGGCAGCTGCGAATTTGGTTTCTATTGAGTATCTTAATCGCATTGTCCGCAGGACTGATTGCCTTTTGGGGTTTCACCGGATTCGAGGATCCTCTTTTACCGACGGTCAGTGCTTCAGTGAGGATCGTCTTGGCTTGGATCGGAACCGTCATCGGAACCTTATCTTTCCTGTTTTCAGGCTTGGTTGTCATTGGTTTGATCAATGGGCGCAAGCATGTCTTGTCTCTGATCGACAGAATCAACGGGAGATAATATGAAACCACAAATCGAATTGATGCTTAACTATCTGAATTCGACACAAAATAACTTAAGTGCTTTGCTTAATCGGTCAGATGAACTGATCGCCAAAGTGGATCGTATTCCGGTCAACGATAAGACCAATCTCTATTTTATCGGTAATGGCTCTTCGGGAGAAGATGCCAATATCGCGGCTTACCTCTCAGTAAAGCTGTTGGGAAAACTGCCACACTGCTGTACTCCGTATTCCTTTACCCATGGCCTTATCGATGCGGTCAGACCGCAAGACATCGTCGTGGCGATCTCTCAGACGGGAACCAGTCATGAGGTTGTAGAAAGCCTCAGATTGGCCAATAAGAAGGAAGCATACACCATCTCTTTGACTGCAACCGCCGGTTCTCCGGTGATGAAAGAAGCCAAGATTCCTTTATTGTTCGCAGAGTGCCTTGAGCATGTGGATTATAAAGTAACCGGCGTCTTGGGTCTTCTTTACGGACTTTGGATCATGATCCTAGGTTTGGCGCTTCATAATCATAAGATCGATCAAGCACAACTGGCTCAGCATCTTTCTGAAATCAAAGACCTAAACGGTAATTATGACCATTTGGCCAAGACAACGGCAGACTGGGTCAATGACAATGGAGAAATCCTTGAGAACGCAAAGACCCTTACGATCCTTGGGACCGCTGACCTGCGTGAAACTGCGATGGAATTTGCGGTCAAATCGATCGAAGTTCAAAGCCGTTTCTCCATGGCTGTAGAAACCGAAGAATTCCTGCACGGGATCTGTGCCGCTAACCCAAAGGACAATCTGATCATCTTGTTGGTCGATCCTCGCAGTAGTGCCTATATTAAGCGCGTCTACGATGTCATTGTCTCACGCAAGCAAAACGTGCTTTGGATCGGCTCTGATGCCCCATCAGGCGACTTAAGACTCGATCTGAAAACCTCTGAGACGTATTCAACGATTCAGTTCTTCCCGGTGATCCACGCGTGTATCATAGCGTGGGCCATTCAAAAGAATTACGGTGACCACGGTGCAGAAGTCTTCGCCGATTACCAAAAGAAACTGAAAGTGAGAGAAGAATAAAGAAAAAAGAGTTCGAATGAACTCTTTTATTTTTTCTTTTTATACCCGTCGATGGTTTTTTGAAGATAACTGCGGTTGTCTGCTTCAACGATCTCCTCGGCAATGAATTCGTAAGGAGCGACATAGCTTGGTTCAAAAGTGTGAAGGATCTCTGCCATGACTTTTCGGTCAGTCAGTTTATCATAACGTTTAAAGAAGGCTTTTTCTGTCCTCTTTCCGGGTTCTACGAAACAGACATTATCGATCTCTTTGTGGTTGAGATACTTCTTCCACATGGTCTGGAAAATGACCCGTTCCGGATACCAGCCCAACAAGAAGGCCTCCGTGCAGTAAGAAAGATGTTCACTGAAATTCATGGCCGTGTTACGGTCGAAAATAAACCAAGGTTCACCTTCAAACACGACATCCACGAATTTACGTCTGAAACCGAAAGCATAAGCCAAATTGGCTGTCCTTCTGGCCCGTTTACGGACTTTCTCAGAGATGGCAAACTTCTTAGAGTTGGTTGAAAAGAAATAACGTTTCATGGTGGCAGCAAACTCAGGATCCGTCGTGCTGTCTTTCTCAAAAGAGAGGGCATTCTTGATCATTGACTTTTCAAGCATCTCAATAAACTCCTGATGGGTCGTCAGCGGCAACACATTTTCGGTCAGATTGATACACAGGTCAAAATCGAACTTCTCCAAGGCATCTTTCATCTGATACAGCCAGCAGCGGGCTGAAGAAAGATCGCCCTCCTGCGCAAACGGCGTTGAGGTACTCAGCAAGATATTTTGATTCTTTACTAAAATGTAATAGGCATCGTTACGCCACTTTTCATCATTGAGTGTTAAAACAACGACTGCCTGCTTGCTTAAGGCTTGCGCATATTCTAAAGCAAGTTCAGGATTATCTCGTCCCTGCAACAGATAACAGATCCTCATTGGATGTCCTCTTTTCTACCTTATAATCATAGCGTATTTTTAGACTAAGGAGAATAAATTTGGAAGATTTTCAAAGATAATGAGAGTTTATTTTGAGAGTATGCTCATGGCATTATGGTGTATCCTTTTGATAAACGGCTTAATATGGCTGAAAATCAACAAAACCGTAAAAAGAAAGATTTCGAAAGTTGCAAAAACAAGCAAGATGATGACAGAAAATGATGAAAGGACAAAAATTAGCAAGACCTATGGTTTATAATGAATTCAGAGGGACAGTGTATGTTAGCAAGCGAACGATTGGTCTATATTTTAAATCGGCTTAAAGATCATCCTGCGGTAACGATCCGTGAGATGTCTCAAGAATTGGATATCTCAGAAGCAACCGTCAGGCGAGATTTGGATGAACTGCAGAGTCAGGGCAAACTAAAGCGTCAACACGGCGGAGCAGTCCTCAACAGTATGCTTCATACGATCTCCGAAACCACCGATTGGACCATTTCCGAAAAGACGATGATGAACACCGAAGGCAAGCGTAAAGCGAGCGAATTGGCCGGTGAAATGGTCCAAGATGGGGATTGTATCTACATCGACGGAGGATCAACCATGGTCTTCCTTGTGCCATATCTCAAAAACAAACGGGTCCATATCGTGACCCCCAATCTCCGCTTTGTCCGCAGCTTAGGCCAAAACCTGTGCAGCGTCCAGATCATTGGCGGTACCTATGAACCTTTCTTCGATATGACTGTCGGCAGTAAAGCGGATCAGGCTGCGGTTGAATTCCGTTATGATGTTTCTTTCTTCGGTGCCGGAGGCATCGATCCGGTCACCAAAGAAGTTTACAGTGCCACGATCGAAACCACGACCAATAAGTTGGCGGCGATGAAGAATTCATTGCGGAATTATATGATCGTCGATTCCAGTAAATTCACGCAACGCGGTTTCTGTTACTGCTGCTCAACGACGGTGTTTGACGCCATATTCTCAGACGCTAAACCAGTCGGTGAGAATGCCTTAGAAAACCTAATCACCTGGGAGGAAAAACAAAATGAAAAGAAATGAAATGATTGAAAAGATGAAGGGCGGCTTGATCGTATCCTGCCAATCCTATCCGGATGAAATCATCCATAGCGATGAAATGCAGGTCATCATGGCTCAATCGGCCCAATGGGCCGGTGCCGTCGGAATCCGTGCCAACGGACCGGTTCAGATCCGCAAAATCAAAGAAAAAGTCGATCTTCCGTTGATCGGACTCTATAAGATGTGGTTTGATAATACGGATGTCTTCATTACCCCAACCTTACAAGGCGCCCGTGACATCATCGAAGCCGGAGCCGATATCGTTGCGATGGACTGCACCTTCCAGATCAATCAGGACGGAAGACGCGCCATCGATCTGTTGCCTGAATTCAAGAAAGAATTCCCCAATGTTCCAGTGTTTGCGGATGTCTCCAACATCGAAGAAGCCCGTGAAGCAGTACGTTTAGGGGCCGACATCGTTGCACCGACTTTATACGGCTATACGAAAGAAACAGCCCACATTGAAGGGGCAGATTACCGTATGTTTGCGGACTTCTGTCGCGAATTATCGAAAGATGCCTATGTCTTTATGGAAGGGCATATCTATACCCCTGAAGACGCCATGAAGGTCATCTTCCTGGGTGCCCATGCGGTCGTTGTCGGAGGTGCCATTACCCGTCCTCATCTGATCGCCAAGCGTTTCGTTGATCTGCTCAGCGGTTACCAGGACAACTGGCGCAAAGCTGAAAACGTCAAACATTCCGATAAAAAATAATACCCTGATCACTCAGGGTATTTTTTTATGTTTAAGCGAAGAAGACGAAATACAGGATCCCAATCACCACGACAATGAGGAATCCAAGAGCGACCTTCTTGGTTTGTTTGGTTTCCCGCACATAGTTGTAGGTCTTATCGAACCCCTTGTGTTTATACATGTTTTTTGATTTGGGTTCATTCTTGATGTATTCCTTGACCATACGATGATTTTTAATGTAGGTGTTGAAGACTTCAACCGTAGGCAACTCTGCGCCGGCAGAGAACTCTGATACGCGTTTGGCCCAGACTTCTTTTCCGGTTTCACTGTGGTTTAAGGGGTCGAAATCTACGATCTTGGAAGGACTGACCGTCGTTTGAATCTGATCCGGAACATAATCCGGCTTGCGGTCATAAACAACGATCGTTCTTGGTGTAATCATGAATTGAGACACGACAGCTTTGGTGCGGTTGATGGCGGCCAGGATCTTGGACGGATCCGTCGTGACCAAGGATGAGAAGTCAGTCTTCAGTAATTGATCAGCGTGTTTGAAATAAGATTCAGCGGCTTTAGCGGATTCGGTCGCATACGATAAACGGTAATCCTTAAGGATCGTATAGCGGCACTTGATGTTGGCCTCCGTTGATTTGATCAAATGGACGATCAGTTTGGTGGCTTCTTCCTTGCTTAAGGTCTTGGCCAGATCCAGCGTTTCTGTAAAGAGATCCTCAACTTTTAAGTAAGGGACATTCACATAACGTTCATCGACATAAACTTCCTCATAATCCGGTGTGGTATAACGGGTCAACACGTCAAAGAGTTCTTTGAAATTCTTCATTGTTTCGTTCCTTTCTTTCTTAGTGTTTGTACGTAGATATGAAATCCGGTCTGTATGAAACCGAACAAGGCAATGCCAATCATCCCGGCCAAATAGAATCCTTCGTAGTCGCCCGTAACGATGGTGATGATTGCCACGATCCCAATGACAAAATAAGAAACCATTTTGATGTTGGTGATCTTGTTGTCTTCCAGTAAAGCAGATTGAATGAATCCGACATTGGCGTATTCAGGCATTTTCGTAGCACTCAGTTTCTTGATTACGACAAACTGGAAGAACGCTTCGGTTGCGGCCCATACAGTCAATGCCACTGCGAACGGCCAAGGCCAAACTGAATTCATCAAGACCAAGGTGAAGATGAAGCCCAGAATAATCACGAATAAGCGGTTTTGATAATACCCGATCGCTCTGAAATCTGACTTGTTGATCACATAGGCTTTCTTAAGCCATTTTCTGACATAAATGTACTGACGTTGCCGGTTTCTAAAGATATTGATGCGTCTTAATGCGGCGTCTTCCTGGTTGATTTTTTGAGTAGACATTGGTCCTCCGGCTTGATCATTCTTGCCTATAATAATATTATAAACGGTACTTTGAATTTTCGGTCAAAAAATAACATAAACTGTCAATTTGTTTCAAAACACCTTGAAACCAAGGAAAGCCAAGTGTATAATTTGGTTAAAGTTGGTATTGGAGGCTATTCATGGCAAATGAACAATTGAATCGTCGAAAAGGTATGGCCAATCGTATCATTCAGGACGGTAAGGCTACGGTCAAAGAATTATCCGAGATTTTTGGTGTGAGCACTGAGACGATTCGGAAAGATTTGGACTATCTACAGGAAAAAGGACTCCTCATCAAAGGCCATGGGGAAGCGTTGTTGAGCGGCCCGTATTCCGAACAGCCAGTCAGAGAAAAAATCAATGAAAGAACGGCCCAGAAACAAAAGATCGCCAAAGCCGCCTTATCGATCATCCCCGAGAAATGCAAATTGTTCATCGATCCGGGAAGCACAGCCTTAGAACTGGCGAGATTGTTGTGGCAGAAAGAAGACCTTACGATCTTTACGACCTCCATCGCCGCGGCCTCAATCCTTTTACCGTCTCATCATGAGATCATTTTGCTGGGAGGCAAGGTCCAGCGCAGCTCTGAATCAATGGTTGGAGTCTTTGCGGTCGATCAGCTCAGCAGTCTTCATTTCGATCTGGCCATCATGGGTACCGACGGATTCAAATCTCAAAACGGTCCCACGACCTTCTCTTATGAAGAAAGCCTGGTCAAGAAAGAAATCATTAAGCACAGCGATAAACTGGTCCTGTTGTTTGATGACAGTAAGTTTGATGTGACGGGGACCTATACCTACGGGAAATTTGATGATTTCGATGTTTTGATCACCAATGCGGACCCGTCCTTATCAAAAACGATCCCTTACCATAATGAATGGAAATTCACGGAGGAAAACCAATGAAACTTCAGTTGGCTTTGGATACCTTATCGCTGTCTCAGTGTCTGGAACTGGTCGATCTTTTGAAACCCCACCTTGACATCATTGAAATCGGAACGCCGGTTCTTTTGGAGGAAGGCCTCAGAGCCGTCACCGAAATGAAACGGCGTTTTCCTCATCTGATTGTCTTGGCGGATGCGAAAATCATGGATGCGGGTGAGTATGAAGCAAGCCAATGTTTCAAAGCCGGTGCCGACATCGTGACCGTATTGGGGGTCAGTCATAATACCACCATCTCAGGGGTCGTTAAGGCAGCCAAGACCTATGGAAGAAAAGTCATGGTCGATATGATCGATGTCCATGACCTGAAGAAGCGCGCGATTGAAATCGATCTGTTGGGTGTTGATTACATCTGTGTCCATACCGCCTTTGACCTTCAAGCCAGCGGAGCCAATCCTTTGGCTGAACTTGAAGTGGTTAAAGGTGTTCTGATCAACGCCAAGGCCGGTGTGGCGGGAGGCGTCAAACTGGCGACGATCGATGCGATCGCTGCCTTAAAACCTGAAATCGTTGTGGTCGGAGGAGGCATCACCAATCAAAGCGATCCCTTAGCTGCCGCAAGAACCCTGAAAGAGAGGATGTCATTATGAGCCTTGAAAATTATGCCAAAGTCGTGCCTTACGAATTATCTCAGGCTTTATCACAAATCGATCCAGCCTCTGCCGATCAGCTGATCGAACTGATCGAAAACGCAGAAGAAATCTATGTCTGCGGTGCAGGTAGAAGCGGGTTGATGGGCAAAGCCTTTGCGATGAGACTGATGCATATGGGCAAGCGTGCCTATGTGGTTGGGGAAATAGTGACCCCCAACATCCGTCAAAGTGATGTCCTGATCGTCTGTTCCGGCTCCGGAGAGACCAAGAGTTTGGTTTCGATGGCTGAAAAGGCCAGATCCTTGAATGCCAAGATCGGACTGGTCACGATCAATCCTGAATCGACCATCGGTAAACTGGCCGATGTCTGTGTCAGGATCAATGCACCTTCACCCAAAGCCCTTAAAGAAGGCGATCTCAAGAGCGTTCAGCCAATGGGCAACCTCTTTGAACAATCACTGCTTCTGTTTTTGGATATTACAATCATGCTGATGATGGATAAGAATGGTCTTACCGGCAGTGAAATGTTTAAAAGACATGCCAATCTTGAGTAAATAAACAAGGAGTACACCATGGGAAAAGAGTTGGTCTTTGCTGCTATGCGGCATGAAGTTGTAGAACGCGCTCCTTGGGTCCCGTTTACAGGGATCCATTCCGGTTTCTTGAAAGGCTTCTCGTCAAAAGAAGTCCTTCAGGATAAAGATAAACTGATCGAAAGCATTTTGGAGGTCAATAAGGTCTATGCGCCTGACGGGCAGCCAGTCATCTTCGACCTACAGGTAGAAGCCGAAATTCTGGGCTGCGATTTAGCGTGGAGAGACGATACGCCCCCAATGGTTTCAAGCCATCCTTTAGAGAAGAACAAAACGATTCCTCATCACATCCCTTCAGAAACAGACGGACGATTACCGATGATCTTGTCGGCCATGCGTGAAGCCAAAGCACGGATCGGGGATAAAACAGCCCTTTATGGTTTGGTCACAGGACCCTTTACCTTGGCCTCTCATTTAAGAGGCACGGATATCTTTTTGGATATGTATGATGATCCGCAGTATGTTGAAGACCTTTTAAACTACTGCGCTGATGTCGCGAAAGCCATGTCTGCCTTGTTTGTCAAAGCAGGAATGGATGTCATTGCCGTTGTCGACCCGATGGTTTCACAGATCTCAACAGAACATTTTACCGAGTTTCTGACCCAACCCTATACGAATATCTTCAAGGATATCCGTAAACAAGGCGTCTTTTCTTCTTTCTTTGTGTGCGGTAATGCGATGCGCAACATTGAAGTGATGTGTCAGACCAATCCTGACAGTATCTCCATCGATGAAAACATCAACATCAAGGAAGCCAAAGCGATCTCCGACAAGTACAACGTGACCATCGGCGGCAACATCCAGTTGACCGTCACCATGCTTCATGGGAGCCAAGAAGCCAACATGAAAGCCGTCATCGATATCTTGGATGCCTGCGGAACCAGAAACCTGGTCGTCAGCCCCGGCTGTGATATGCCGTTCTCGACCCCCATCAACAATGCCATCGCCGCATCATTCGCAGTACGCAATCCTGAAGAAGCCAGAACCATGTTGGTGGGCTATAACGGAGCGCTCGATCTGAACGATGTTCATGTCGAATTACCGGATTATACCAATCTGAAGAAACCCTTCGTGGAGATCTTTACCTTGGATTCAGCCAGTTGTGCTGCCTGCGGATACATGCTGGCCATGGTCGTTGCGGCCAAGCATGAACTTGGTGATGCCTTTGATTATGTCGAATATAAATTTACCAAACGAGAAAACATCAAGCGTTGTATGGAAATGAAGGTCCAGAATCTTCCCAGTCTTTATCTCAACGGAAAACTGATCTATTCATCCTTGATCCCCAGTAAAGAAGAACTCATCAAGACAATACAGGGAGCGTAAATCATGCGTCTGATCGTCGTCAACGGATTTTTGGGAAGCGGTAAAACCACCTTCATCAAGGCGTTTTTAACCGACCATCCTTCCGTTTTCCCGATCATCGTCAATGAATTCGGACAGTCAGCCTATGATCAGAAACAACTGGAAGACAAGGGCTATCCCATTACCCTGATCAATCGAGGATCGATCTTTTGTACCTGTAAAGCGGATGAGTTCGTCAAGGTCTTGTCTTCTCTGATGAGCGATGATCCCGCCATGATCATGATTGAATCCAGCGGATTTGCGGACCCCTCAGGCATGGATACGCTGATTGCCTTGGCACTGGGCAAAGCAGGGCTCAGTGAGACGGAGGTGTGTGCCTTATCGATCGCCGATCCGCTGACCTTTATGAAACTGATCGGTTCGATGGCGATGCTGAGACGGCAAATCGAAGTCGCGGATACGATCCTCATCAATAAGACCGATCTGTCAGATCAGGAAACGCTGGAAAAACTATCCAAGACGATGCGTCTGATGAATCCGCAAGCACTGATCACCCAAGGCACATACGGAAAGATCGACAAGGACCTTCTTAAAACACATCCGGTAACCAGTGATCATCTCAATGACAAGGTCGCAAAAAAGGACCTCTTCAACACAGCGATCAGTGTGACTGTCAAACCATGGAAGGATGAACAATCCGTACTTGATTTCCTCAGTGAGATCGAGCCTACACTGTTTCGACTCAAAGGCAGGGTTCAAGTCAATGATCGACATTATCAGATCGAAATCGCTTCAGGACGCTTCACGATGATTCCCTGCGATGACTCTGACGGACAATTGGCCTTATTGTATTCTGAGCGACTCAATGACTTCGATAAACTGAATGAGATCCTTCGCAAAGTCACCATCGATGATCAAAGGCGTTCCTTATGAAACGCAAGATCATCGCCTGTGAAGTATTCAAACCCTATTTGGAAGCGCTGTTTAAAACCTTACCCAAAGAAGACGTCGAGTATCTTGAGATCAAACAACACGATCATCCCGACATTCTGGCCAGCCATCTTCAGGAAAAGATCGATGCGGTCACAGAGGCACAAGAGATCCTGATTGTCTATGGATTGTGCGGAAACTCGATCCTGCCTTTGAAGGCAAGATCGATCCCGATTCGGGTCCTGCGTGTTCATGACTGTGCCGCTGTCCTGTTGGGATCAAACAAAAAGTATCAGGAGATGTTTGAAGGCAAGCCCAACAAGCGCTATCATTGCCTGTCTTACGGGAAAAGTACCGATGAGTATTTCGGGCGAACCTCGCCGGAATACCGCAGGATCGCCGATGAATACGGCGAAGACAATGCGGATTATGTGTTTGAGATGATGTATGGAAAATTCAGCACCCCGGTGACCTATATCCAGCTTCATTTACCAGGCGAAGATGAACAAATCGCCCAGCGTGAAGCAGGCTATTATTCGGTCGTTGAAGGCAGTCTGGAGATGCTTAGAAAGCTCTTGACCAACGCTAAGGATTCGACGGATCTGACACTTTATCCGGGGGAACGATTTGATGGGATTTATGATTACGATCAAATCCTGAAAACCGTTAAAATTGAGAAATAAGGATGATTGATTATGATAGAATATGTTTATGAATGGCAGTTAATGGCATCATCATGACCATCGATAAAAAGGAGAAAATGACATGGATAATCCGATTCTGAGTGAGCTTGTTGTCAGTGTAACCCGAGGTAAAGTAAAAGACGTAGATCGTTTGTGCAGAGAAGGCTTGGATTCGGGCCTCAGTGCTTTCGACATCCTGGATCACGGCCTGCTTTTGGCGATGCAAGGTGTTGCCGAACGCTGGAAATTAGGCACGGTGTTCATCCCGGAAGTGCTGATTGCCGCAAGAGCCCTGAATACCGGTTTGGCTGTTTTAGAACCTCATTTGGTTTCCAGTACGAAGAAACCCAAAGGCAAGGTCATCATCGGAACCGTCAAAGACGATCTACATGATATCGGTAAGAACATCGTATCATTGATGCTCAAATCCCATGGCTTTGAATGCATCGATCTCGGTGTCGATGTTTCCCCTGAAAAATTTGTTGACGCACTGAAGAACAGCGATGCCAACGTCATCTGTATGTCTGCCTTACTGACGACCTCCATGATCCATTTCAAGGAAGTTGTTCAAGCCGTTAAGGACGCCGGATTGCGTGACCGTGTTTTGATTTGTGTCGGCGGTGCGCCAGTCACGAAGACTTTTGCTGAAGAAATCGGTGCTGATATTTTTGAATCGGATGCCGTTACGTTTGCTGAACATCTTGAAAGACGTTTAGCGTAGGAGAACCATATGCCACTAGATCAAAGTAAATTCCCCAAAGCCAAGAAAAACATCCTCTCCCGCGAAGAAGTCAAAGCCATCATTCGCGGTGAAGGCAAGACCCGTCCTGCCCAAGTCGTCACCCCTTTGCTTTTTGTTCCTGAAGAACAACCTGAACGCGAAGCGTTCATGAAGAATCTGTTTGAAGAATATCCGGATGATGCGTTATTCTTCGAATATACCCGTCCTGCCAATTTCGGTAAACCCGGCGACAGATACTGCTGGTGCGATGTTGAAGGGGCCGATCCGATGACCAAGTTGGCCCCTGGTGCCACCATTGGGATCGATGAAAAGACAGCCCTTGAATGGGATGTCATTCAACAGATCACCCGCGATATCCCTGATCCGTATTTTCCGAAAAGTCTGGTCCAGAATTTTGTTCCGGATGACGGACGTTACCGTGGGATATTCTGGACCCGTCTTTCCTTTGAAAGGCTCTGGCACTTCCGCGGAATGAGCGAAACCCTGATGGATTTCTATCTTAATCCCGATGAAATCAAGGATCTTCTGGATCGTTTGAAACACATCCTGTTTAAGGTCATTGACCGTGCTTCCAGCGATGAATACAAATTTGATGCGATTGCGTTTACCGATGATATCGGAATGCAGGATCGTCCTTTCTTCTCCGAAGAGATCTTTGTTGAATTCCTAAAACCTCACTATAAAGAAATCATTGATTATGCCCATTCGAAAGGATTGGATGTCTGGCTGCACACCTGCGGCAATGTTGAACCGTTTATTCCGCATCTGGTCGAAATGGGATTGGATGTTTTACATCCGATTCAAAAATATACGATGGATGAAAAGAAGATCGCCGATCTGTATGGCGATAAGCTCTGTTTCTGGGCCGGTATGGAAGTCCAGCGTATCTTGCCGTTTGGAACTCCGGAAGATGTCCGTGAAGAAATGCGTTTCCTGATGGACACGTACTATAAACCCGGAAAAGGTCATGCGGTCTTCGCCAGCGGGAACCGTTTAGGCAAAGATATCCCTTCCGAAAACATGGTTGCCTTCTTTGAAGAAATGTATCTGTACGGCGAAAAAATCGCTGCCCAGGGCCATGCGGAAAACCATCGCTCACCGTCTTCGTATAAAGACATTCGTCCATGAGCCGAATCAAAATACTTCAACACAACCCATCGCTTTTAGCGTACCTCAGAGAACACAAGATCCCTGTCGAAGCCGTCTGTAACGGACAAGGCACTTGTGGACGATGCAAGGTCAGATTCATCGAGAATCCCCCTGTGCTTAGCCAACAGGAACACGCCTTACTCTCCATCGATGAGATCAATGCGGGCTGGCGCTTGGCCTGCAGTCATGAAGCCCAAGCAGAGTCCGTGATCGACTTGTTGGATGAAAAGGCGTTCAAAATCTTAGGTGCCGCAGTAGACCATTTTCATGTCCGTAAGACCGATGATCTGTTTCGTATCGCCATCGATATCGGAACGACCACCGTCGTGCTTCTGGTCATTGATGCCTATGGTAAAGTCCTTCAGGAGATCCGCTTCTTAAATCCTCAGCGCGCTTACGGGGCCGATGTCTTATCGCGCATCCAGCACGAACTGGAGAATGAAGCCGGTATCGTAAGGCAAGTCTTGGTGAACAAATTGACTGAGACGCTGACCTTGATCAGTGAAACCTATCCCCGTGAGACTTTTCTCATCGGGTTTACCGGCAATCCGACCATGACTCATTTTCTGATGAATGAGCCGGTTGCCCCTATCATTCAGATTCCGTATGCCTGTGCCGTTAAAGAGACTCGTCATTATGCGATCCAAGATCTCTTCCCTGATGTCGCGATGAAGGGAAAACTCATCGTCTATCCTCCGATCTCCGCTTATGTCGGATCAGACATTGTCTGCGGATTGGTCGATCTGGACTTCTTCAACCGAAAAGGGACCCATCTGTTTCTGGATCTGGGAACCAACGGAGAATTGGTCTTACTGAAAGATGGGATCGCATATGCGACAAGCACAGCCGCCGGACCCGCTTTTGAAGGCGGCAGTCTCAGTTGCGGTTGCGGCAGTATCGAAGGCGCCATCAGTGACGTCTTTCGTAAACAGGACGGCAGTCTTGGCTATGAGACGATTGGCCATGCCTCTGCATCCGGTATTTGCGGCAGCGGCTATATCGCCCTGCTGGGTGAAATCTTGGGCCATGAGATGGATGAGTCCGGTTACCTCAACGAACCGGTGTATCTGACGCCTCAGCTGTATTTGACCCAACAGGATGTCCGTATGTTTCAACTGGCCAAATCCGCCATACGAACAGGGATTGAAATTTTACTCAAAAAGACGAATACTGATCCTGAGGAAATACAACGGTTTGAACTGGCCGGAGGATTTGGCAGCGGGGTGAGCCTTCACAGTGCCCTTAGCATCGGACTCTTCCCGCTAGAGCTCAAAGACAAGTGCCACATCGATGGCAATACCGCTTTAAAAGGCACTGCCAAGTTACTGTTTCACACTGCGCAAGAAACCCTGTTTGATCCATCGAAAGTGGTCTCTGTCGAATTGGCCACTGAGCCAGCCTTGATGGATCTGTTTACGGAATATCTTTACTTTAAAACAACCTGAGGAGGTTAATACTATGAGAAAAAAAGCCGTTGAGATGACACGTCTGGAAGCTGCGACCTACATCGACCAATCGGTCCTTAAACCCGAATTCACCGAAGCTGAAATCCGTAAGTACATCCAGGAAGGCATTGATTTTGGCTGTAAGACCGTCTGTATCAATCCTGCTGCTTTGGATATCGCCGAAGAACTATGCAAAGGCACCACGACTGAAGTCTGTGTTACCTGCGACTTCCCGTTTGGGCTCTCCCCGATTGAAGTCAAGGTCATGCAGGCAGAATATTACTGTAAGAACTGGAAGATCTTCGAACTTGACTTCGTCGCCAATTACGGTTGGATCAGAAGCGGTAAATGGGATCTCATCGAAAAAGAATTCAAAGCCGTGACCGATGTGTGCCACAAGTACGGGACTGCCGTCAAAGTCATCTTTGAAACGGATGCCTTGACTTTGGAAGAAGTTGCCAAAGCCAGCGAGATCTCAGCCAAAGTCGGCATCGACTTCGTCAAGACCTCGACCGGTTTCTTTACGGGCGGACGCAGTGACGGAGCGACCCCTGAAGTTTTGAAAGTCATGTTTGATGCGGTCAAAGGAAAATGCAAAGTCAAAGCCTCTGGCGGGATCCGTACCCGTGAACGTTTCCTTGAATACATCGATATGGGTGTCGACCGTATGGGCATCGGCTATAAATCAACCGGATTGGTCCTCAATACCACGATCGAAGACGTCCGTAACGGAAAATAAATGATGCGCCCGTTCATTGTCTCTGACCTTGATCGCACCTCAATCGATTTTGAACGAATCGATCGTTTACGTGCGACAATGATGCGTCATGACGCCTCCTTGTGCAGTGAACGGGCTCTTTTTTATACTCAGTCTTTTAAACACACTGAAACTCAACCCATGATCCTGCGTAAAGCGCAGGCTTTTGCGTTGACCCTATCCAAGATGAGTCTCTATGTTGAAGAAGACAGTCTGATCTTTGGGAACCAAGCTTCCCGTAATTTCGCAGCCCCGATCTTTCCGGAATATTCGATCGATTGGATCGTTTCCGAAATCGATTCCTTTTCTAAACGAAAAGGAGATGCGTTTGCGGTCGATCCTCAAGTCAAAAGCGATCTGCTTTCGATTGCGGACTATTGGAAAGGCAAGACCCATCAGGATCATGTCATGGCCAATCTTGACCAAGACCTCCTTTTGGCTCAAAAACAAGGTGCGCTTCATTTAGGCGGGATCTCCATGAGCGGAGACGGACATCTGGTGCCCGATTATCCGATGATCCTGTCGACTGGCCTACGGTCCATCATCGATTCCTTATCGATGGATCATCCCTTTGATCAAGGGGTCAGGATCGCATTGAGCGCAGCCTTGGATTATTCCAAACGTTATGCGTTGGTCTGTCATCAACAGGCACAACATGCTTCAGATCCTAAACGGAAGACTGAACTTATAGCCATGGCTGAAAGAGCACAACGGATCTTTGAAGGTCCGGCTCAGTCTTTCCATGACGCTGTTCAAATGATATATTTGATCCATGTGATGCAGTCGATCGAAAGCAACGGACACTCTTTCTGTTTCGGACGTTTCGATCAGACCCTGGTTCCTTACTACATCAAAGACCTCAAAGCCGGCAAGATCACCCGTGAATCGGCACTTGAAATCATCATCCATTTTTTCCTGATGACCAATTCACTCAATAAGATCCGTCCCAATTCCCATACGACCTATTCTCAAGGGTATCCCTTGTATTCCAATTTACTGATCGGCGGCGTCGACAGTGAAGGCCGCGATGCGACCAACGAACTGTCCAAACTCTGTATCGAAGCCATGAATCAAACCGCGATGAATGAGCCCAACTTCTCGATGCGTTATCATTCGAAAACACCGGATGATCTGTTGACGCTGGCGACCCAACTGATCGCAAGCGGTAACGGAATGCCGTCGATGTTCAATGATGAGACGGCCATTCAAGGCTTGGTCGATTTGGGGATTCCACTGGAAGAAGCCCGTGACTATACCGCCATCGGCTGTGTCGAAACCGGAATTCCCGGGAAATACGGCCATCGTCCAACCGGGATGACCTATATGAATTGGGGCAAGATGTTTGAGATCTTACTCAACAATGGGAGAGATCCTCAAACCGGACTCTGTTTATTCAGACTTCAGGATCATGATCAGGATACGTTAATCTTGAATTCCTATGAAGCACTGTTTGGTTTATGGAAAAAGATCCTTTATGAATATACGGTCTTAGCGATCAAAGCCGATGCGATCTGTGATGCCTCCTTGGAGATCTATGATGCGGATCCGTTCTCTTCTGCCTTCATACAGGATTGTCTGGCATTGAAGAAGACAGTCAAAGAAGGCGGATGCCGTTACGATATCATTTCACAGTCCAACATTGGACCCAGTGTCGTTGGTAATTCACTGATGGTCATGAAGAAACTGATCTTTGATGACCATCGCCTATCCTTAGAACAACTCAAAGCCGCCATGGCTGACAGCTGGACCAGTTACGAATCCGCCATGATCAGAAGACAGTGTCTGGATGTGGCTAAGTTTGGGAATGACATCGATGAGGTCGATGAGATCGTCAAAGATGTCTTTGAATCCTATCTTGAACTGTTACCGAAATTCAAGCCGATCCGAGCCGGTAAAGGCCCCAGGATCAGTGCCTATACGATGTCGACCTCCAACATTACCTCTTACGTTCCTAACGGTCTGGAGGTTGGGGCGACTCCTGACGGGAGAATGGCGAAGAGCCCGCTCAACGAAGGCTGTTCACCCACACAAGGCACCGATCTCAACGGTCCTACCGCTGTATTATTATCCGTCTCTAAATTGCCCAATCATAAAGTTGCCGCAGGACAACTCTTGAACATGCGCTTTTCACCAGCCTCGATGCGCGATGAAGAGAACCTGATGAAATTCAAAGCCCTGTTGGAAACCTCTGTAGAGTTGGGAATCTACCACAATCAGTTCAATGTCATCGATTCAAAGATCTTAAGAGATGCGATGCTTCATCCTCAGAATTACGGAGATCTGATCGTCAGAGTTGCCGGATACTGTGCTCAGTTTATCTCGCTGATGCCGGATGCTCAGGAAGCCATCATTGCCAGGACTGAAAACGGATCTTGGTCATGAAAGGACTGATTTCTTCGATACAACGTTATAGCTTGAGAGACGGTCCCGGAATTCGCTCGACCGTTTTCATGATGGGCTGCAATTTGCATTGTCAATGGTGCAGCAATCCTGAGTTGATCTCTGATCGACCCAAAGTCATGGTGTTCACCAACAAATGTACCGGATGCGGTGCCTGTCTCACGATCGATACGGATCATGCCTTAAGCTTGGATAAGACAACACTGAGCTTTGATCCTATCAAAGATCTAACTCCATTCATCGCGGTTTGTCCAGCCAAGGTTTTTGTCTTGGTCGGAGAGACCATCGAAGCCTCTGAGTTGGCTCAGATCCTTTTGCGGGATCGCCTGTTTTATGAGAAATCAGGCGGAGGAGTGACTTTCAGCGGCGGAGAGCCGATGCTTCAAAGCGAGTTCATATTGGAAACAGCACGTTTGTTGAAATCAGAAGGCATCTCTATCGCCATCGATACGGCCGGCAATGTCGACTATGCCTCTTTTGAGACCCTTAATCCTGTGGTCGATGAGTATCTGTATGACTTGAAAATCATCGAGGCTGAACGCCACGAACACTATACCGGTGTCAATAATCGCTTGATCCTTTAGAAGCTTCAGAAACTGATCGATGATCATAAAACGGTGACCTTACGGATGGTCATCATCCCTGGCATCAATGATCGCCCTGAAGATTTCTTGAGTCGCATCGAAACCCTGTCCCATTACCAAAACAAGATCAAACGCATCGACCTGTTGGGTTATCATCGTCTGGGCGTCGGTAAATACCGTGCTTTAGGACAAGCCTATCTGTTGAATGATTCTGTTGCCTTCAATATGGAAAGTACAAAGACGTTCATTGACCGGCTGACCGAGATGGGTTTTGATGTCCATCTTGAACAAGCCACTTAACTTATAAAACTAATTTGTAAATACAAATTATCGTAAATCTGTTGATTTACCCAATCTCAGATAGTATAATTCCCTTGAAATGGACAATGAGGACAAGTCATGATCGAAAGAACACTGAGAAAGAATGAACAGAATGTTGCGGTTGCTCCCAAAGAGCCTTTGTATATCAGCGATGAACATCAACTTGAACTCATGATTCGGTATACGGATACCCACGCCTCTTTTACTGATGACCAAAAACTTCAGCGGGAAATAGCCTGCCTGAAGATTTTATATCCGACGACTTTTCGCCCGATGTATGAAGATGATCTGATTTTAGGAAGACTAGATGCCTTACCGATCGGTTTTGGCAGTGTCACTTCCATCGGAGCGCCAGGCCATTACTGCCGCTTTGATCAGGTCGCCAAAATGAAAAAACGCTTTAACGGGACCCAAGATGAGGTCTTGGACCGTTTGGCTGAGTACTGGAAGACACGCGATACCCGTGAGATCTTCTATAAAGATAATCTTTATGACAACGTCCTTGGACGCTTTGTCGATGTGCTTTTCCCAACCGTCATCACAGCCCGTTTCAGCGGGATGTATCTGGATTACAATCTGCTTCTGGATCACGGGATCGACGGACTGAAGGAATTCATCCTCAAGAATAAATCAGAGAAACCTCATTCCGGTGACCTGTATGATGTCATGGGTGAAGCCCTGGATCTGTTAAGCACCACCGTCCGTCATCATCTCAATGAAGTCCAACAGAAACTCTCGACTCAAAACCTGTCCCCAAAACGCCGTAAACAAATGGAACGTTTACTGGAGGCTTTGACTCAGATCGAACATGATAAACCGACCACGATGATTGCGGCCATGCAACTGGCGTGGCTTTACTCTTCACTGGCGGGTGTGGTCAATTTTGGAAGGATGGATGATTACCTGGGTGATTATCTGGTGGCTGATCTGAAAAGCGGCAGACTCACTGAACAGGAAGCGATCGATCTGATCGAATCCCAATGGCGTATGATCGAAGTCAAACGGACCAATGTCAACGGAAGAGTTGTCGTCGGAGGCAAAGGCAGAAGAAACGAGAAGAATGCGGATGTCTTCTGTAAATTGGCCATCGAAGCGACGAAAAGAGCGCAACTGGTAGAACCTCAGTTTACCTTACGTTTCTATGACGGCATGGATCCTGAGATCTACGAAAAGGCCCTGGATTCGATCGCGACAGGCGTAACCTATCCGATCCTCTACAACGATGATGTCAACATCAAAGCCGTGATGAATACCATGCATGTCGATGAAGCCACCGCAGCCAACTATGTGCCTTTCGGATGCGGAGAATTCGTGCTTTCCGGTATGGGCATAGGAACACCCAATGTCTGTATCAACCTGTTGAAATCTTTGACGATCTTGCTTCATGACGGGGTCGATCAATGGGACTATAAAACCAAAATCGGTGCGCATCACATCAAACCGATGAAAGACATCCTCAGTTTTGAAGAACTGGTCTCTGAATATAAGAAACTGTTGTCTTACTATATCCGTTTGGGATCTGTGGCTCACGCCAATTCCTATAAGGTCATGAATCAGCAGGTCGGTTTCATCTTTACCAGCATCCTGACTCAGGACTGTATCGGCAGAGGCAAAACAGTGCTGGATGGCGGTGTCCGTCATTTGGGCGGAACCAATGAAATGTATGGCAACATGAATTCAGCCGATTCACTGATGGCCATCAAGAAACTGGTCTTTGAAGAAAAGAAACTCACCATGACTCAGCTTCAGGAGGTCTTGGCGAAAGACTTCGAAGGCTATGAAGACATCCAGAGGATGATGCTTGAAGCCCCTAAATTCGGCAATGACATCGAAGAAGTCGATGCGATCGCTGCGGATCTTCATGACTTTACCTGTCAAGAAGTGGCCGATCAGGCTGAAAAAGTCGGATTGGACAGCTGGCTTGTCGTTGTCATCAACAATCAGGTCAATACCGAATGGGGCAGAGCCACTTCCAGTTCTCCCGATGGACGTATTGCCGGGATGTATATGTCCAATGCGAACAACCCTCAAAGCGGTGCCGATACCAATGGACCTACCGCCATGTTGAATTCCTTATCCAAAATCAAAGCCGACAACTGTGCCGGTACTGTTCAAAACATCAAATTCTCCCATCGGATGTTCAATCAGGAACGTCCTAAAATCAAGGCTCTTTTTAAGACCTACTATAAAAAAGGCGGTCCTCAATTGATGATCAGTATCGTCAATCAAGCGGATCTCGTCGATGCCTATCATCATCCTGAACGTCATCGTGATCTGATCGTAAGGGTCGGCGGTTTCAGTGCCCGCTATGTCAATCTGGATCGTGATGTCCAGAAAGAGATCTTAGAAAGAACCTGTAATGAATAAAGGTTTGATCTTTGATGTACAGCGTTTTTCTGTCAATGACGGTCCCGGAATACGGACGACCGTTTTTTTCAAAGGCTGCGGTTTACGCTGCCGATGGTGTCACAATCCCGAGTCGATCGCATCGTATGCCCAACTGAGTTATGATCCGGCCAAATGCGATGGATGCGGAAAATGCGCTGACTTTGTCGATCATCACGGCATCGAGATCCTTGATCAAAAAGCCGTACTCGATTTTCAGATCCATGACCGTAACCTGGACTTGATTCCCGTCTGTCCTGTAAATGCCTTTACCCGTATCGGTCATGAGATCGATGAACAGGAACTGGTTAAGGAAGTCATGAAGGATGTCGATTATTATGAAAGTTCTCAAGGCGGGGTCACCTTCTCCGGCGGTGAAGCGCTGAATCAATGGCCGTTCATAGAACGGGCAGCACTCTTACTGAAAAAGAAAAACATCCATCTGACCTTGGATGTTTCCGGTAATGATCCGGGTCAGCTGATCGCACAAACCACCGATCTGATCGATCTGTATCTGGTCGACTATAAACTGACTGGCAATGACAAATATGAAACTTATGTCGGACGACTGTTTGATCCGCAGGTCATGCTGAAAACGCTGTATGAGGCCAATAAAGAGGTGATCTTGCGTTGTGTCATGATCCCAGGGATCAATGATACCCAGGAACATTTCAAAGCCATCGCATCGATTAAATCATCCTATCCCAACATCACCCGCGTTGATATCCTGCCTTACCACAAACTGCGCAAACGCCAGAAATTTCAACTGGTCAACCAGCGAGAATTCTATGAGGATCCCAGTCAAGACCTGAAAGACCAATGGAAGCGTGAAATACGTGCCTTGGGGATCCGTGATGTGTATCTTGAAAACGAAAAGATCTAAAAAAAGTCTGACTCACTGGGTCAGACTTTCTTATGTTTCTTCAGGATGTGTTTTTCGAGGAAGACGGCGATCCCATCGTGATCATTGTCTTCGGTCACGTAATTGGCAACGCTTTTAGCCAGCGGAGTCCCGTTGGCCATGACGACGCCGATCTTACTGTCCGCCAACATCGAGATGTCATTGTCAGCATCTCCAAAGACCAAGAGATTATCTAGAGTTAATCCGTCCATTTCGATGACTTTCTTCAATCCGTTGCTCTTACTGAATTTGGCATCAAAGAATTCAAAGAACGTGTCTCCGGTCTGAACGCCGATGATGTTGGGCATATTCAGGGTCGAATAGCGTTCATAAAGTCTAGACGTCAATTCTTGTCTGAAAAACAGATTCAGTTTACGGATATCGTGACTGATGATTTCCTCTTCAGATACAAATTTGCGTTTCACATTCCCGATCTTATGAATGAATGAATCGGCTTCATGGGCATTCATCAAACAGAAATGGCCATCGATGACAGCCATGAAAGTGATTGGAAGATCCTTGAAATGATCAATGATCGCTCTGACGGTGTGTTTCTCAAGCGGGGCTGCTTTTTCATCGATCCCCAAACGGTAATCTTTGATGTGAGCGCCGTTTTCTCCGACGAAGACATCGATCAGTCCTTCAACGCCCCAGAGTTTGAATAAACCTTCTGTGGATTCAATATCTCGCCCTGTGGCCAATCCGAAGATCAATCCTTGGGCTTTGGCGGCTTTGATGGCTTCGATCGTACGGGGACTGACACGTCCTTCACTGTTTAAAATCGTTCCATCCACATCCGACATAATAATCTTAATATCGTGCATCTTTGTACCTCTGCTGCTTTTTACCTTATAAACAGTATCACAATTCACTTGTCACTACAAACCCAATGAACCTGATTTTATGCCCAAATTTCTCGAAGCAGCCCATTAAGCGCTTTCATGTTTTCAACCACGTTTTCAACAGGAACTTCGGGCTCTAAACTCAAGGCCTGATCATAGCCGTCGCGTTTCAGCTGGCTTATGATTTCGGTGTAATTGAGATCTCCCTGAGTCAGGTTGACATGGACAAACGGCTTTTCAAATTGAGGGTCATAGGCATAATTCTTGAGATGGATATGACCGATCTGACCCTTGATCAGATCGATCTCATCGCTCATCGATAATTGGAGATATTTGGCCGGAACACGTTCCTTAACGGCGCGATAACTGTTGGCGGGATCATAAAGCAGCTTAAGCTGCGGATGGTTCAGGTTACGGATCAGTTTGAGTGTCATTTCCGGTTTTGGACAATGCGAATACGGACAGTTCTCCACCACCAAGCTTACCTTATAGGGTTGAACGATCTTAAGGGCTTTGGCGAAGTGCTGAGTGATCAGATCCAGATCCTCATCCGTTCCCACCAGGATGTGGTTTTCAGGATATCGAAACGGAAAGATCCGGATGTTTGGACAATCCAAGGTCTTCGCAATCTCGCAAGCACGCATCAAACTCTCAAGGTGTTCTTCAACACGGTCTCCTTGACAGGTCTTAAAGCTCGGACTGAACGACTTCAAGACATAATCCGGTTTCAGTTTACACATGAAAAAGATCGTCGTGGCTAAATTCGACACGCTCATTTTATATTTTATGAGCAAGCGTTTGATTTCAGTGACTTCCTGGTCAGTACAGTCTTCAATGGTTTTATCCCAGACACCGTGAAGTTCTACGCACTCATAGCCATTTTCCTTGGCGAGTTTCAACGCTGTTTCAAGATCCATACTGATCTGATCGGTGATGATCGATTTTCGCATGGTTCCTCCTTAAGTAACGGATTGATCCGTTTATTTGTTTGTCTGTTCTTCATCAAAACCGCGCAGGATCTCAAAACTGCTTGAAGTCCCGATCCTTGTCGCCCCAGCTTCGATAAAGGCTTTACAGGTTGCCCAATCCCGGATTCCTCCGGCTGCCTTGATTTGACAGGCCCCATCCACGGTATCCCGCATCAAGGCGACATCTTCAAGTGTAGCTCCACTGGTCCCAAATCCGGTCGAGGTCTTGATAAAATCAGGTTTGACCTTTTTAGCGATCAAGGCGACTTGTCTGATTTCTTCTTTGGTGAGATAACAGTTCTCAAAGATGACTTTAACTAAGACATCCTGTTTGCGGCAAGCCGCAACGATCCTTGTCATTTCATCTTCGATATAGTTCAGGTTGCCGGCTTTCAGTTCGGTAATGTTGATGACATAATCGATCTCATCGGCCCCGTTGTTGATGGCGTCTTCAGTTTCAAAAACCTTGGTCTCAATGGTGGTTTGTCCTAATGGAAAACCAATGGCGGCCCCAACATGGACAGGACTGTTTTTTAAAAAGGCCTTGCATAGTTTAACGGGATAGGAATTGATGGCGACCATCTTGAAACCATTTTGATCGGCATCTCTGCAAAGCACCTCAAAATCCTCTTTTTTAGCGAAAGCCTTCAGTAAAGTGTGGTCAAACATATTCGCAAGCTGTTTTCTGGTGATCATGGGTTTCTCCTTATCCTACAGATCAATTTTACACCTCAAGCGGACCGCGGTTCACATTGAATCTGGTGATGTTTATGAATTCAATAAAAACAAACGGCGCTGATCCGTTTGTTTATGGTGATAAATCAGTTTATTAGCCTGTGAATCCGGTTGTGACAGGGATGATTTCTTTTTTGAGCTGCTTCATCGTCATGTACCACAGGATCAGAACGAAGGGAATCAGACAAGCTGCGGAGATCCCGAATAAGGTTTCATTGATTCCGAATTTCTCAACCAGGAAACCAAAGAGGATCGGAGAAATCAGACTCGCCATGGAAAATGATAAAGAGGTCGCAAACAAGAGCCCGGTTGAGCGAAGATGGTCAGGGGACTCATCGGCAATCAATACTTTAGATGCAACATTCAGTAAGGGGAAGGTCACCATCTGAAGGCCTGAAACGGCAATCAGTTGGAATGGTGAGGTGGCCCAGGCGGAACCCAGGAATCGGATCAGATACATGATTGAGGCAAACAACAGTAATTTCTTGCCTCCAAACTTGACCAACAACCAGCCTCCTAAAAAGAACAGAGGCAATTCCATCACGGCCTGGAAAGACCACTTCATACTGACGTCCCCATTGGTTCCTCCAAGCAGAAGGATCTTATCGATGACGGTATACATATCAGCAGCCAGGATCGTATTCAGCAAGAACAGAATCACCACCAACAGGATGTATTGTTTCTGTTTGACCAGTTTACTGACATCGCTCCAATTGATGTTTTCCTTGCCTTTGACTTTGACCGCATCTTTCATATTCCAAGCGACCAAAATGGTCACGATGGTAATTGCCAGGTTGGTCAAGCCGATTTTATCATAGCCGTATTGATTGACGATGTAGGCCGTCAACGGACTGCCGACAGCCCAACCCAAAGCGCCAAGCGCACGGATCTTACCGTAATGTAAGACGAGATAAGGATCTCTTTCTAAGGTCCAGGCATCCAACAGACCCATGACGATCTGAAACAGTCCGCCGGTAAATGCGATCGTGATCAGATGATAGTAAAGCATGTTTTGGGTGGTCGCATAGGCCAACCAGCTGAAGCCGACCAAGGCGATCAATGATCCGAAAAAGAACTTCTTGACGGTCAGGAAACGATCGCACAAGTAGCCAAAGATGAACTGTCCGAAGATGCCGACCAGCGACATACCGGCCAGG